>NZ_JACAPH010000030.1:563283-771893 GCF_013385805.1 Pseudomonas sp. C6002
CCCGCTCCCACATTTGATGGGGTTTGCAAAACGGGTTTAGAAGTCGCCCCAGAGTTGTTGAGCCACCGCCAGCGCCACGACTGGCGCAGTTTCGGTACGCAGCACCCGTGGGCCCAACCGTGCGGCATGAAACCCCGCACCTTGTGCCGTTTCGACTTCGCCATCAGTCAATCCACCCTCCGGCCCGATCAGGAAGGCCAGGCTCCCAGGCTTGGCGTGGCTCACCAGGGGCTCGGCCACCGGGTGCAGCACCAGCTTCAAATCCGCTTCGGCCTGTTTCAACCAATCCGCCAGCAACAGCGGTGGGTGAATCACCGGCACTCGCGAGCGACCGCACTGCTCGCACGCGCTGATCGCCACCTGGCGCCAGTGCTGCAGGCGTTTGTCGGCGCGTTCGTCCTTGAGGCGCACTTCGCAGCGGTCGCTGAAGATCGGGGTGATTTCATTCACCCCAAGCTCGGTGGCTTTCTGGATCGCCCAGTCCATCCGCTCGCCACGGGACAGGCCCTGGCCGAGGTGAATCTGCAATGGCGACTCGACCTGCCCGGCGAATGTTTCGGTGACTTGCACCACCACGCGTTTTTTGCCGACTTCCAGCAAGCTGGCGCGAAACTCCTGTCCGGAACCGTCGAACAACTGCACGGGGTCGCCTTCGCTCATGCGCAATACGCGGCTGATGTAGTGCGCCTGGGCTTCCGGCAACTCGTGGTCGCCAAGGCTCAGGGGGGCGTCGACAAAAAAGCGGGACAGTCTCATTTCTGTTCTCTGGAAATAGTGTGCAGGGCGGACGCGGAGCGTCCATGGCTGCATTCCCACGCGGAGCGTGGGAACGATCAACTCAATCAGCCCGGATCACGAAACCCCGGGTGGAAATCCTTGGGCACCGCCACGCTGACCTTGCTGTTGGTGGCAATGTCGATCCCTTCGCTGGCCACTTCAGCCAGGAAGTCGATCTGCTCCGGGGTGATCACATACGGTGGCAGGAAGTACACCACGCTGCCCAACGGCCGCAGCAGAGCGCCTCGCTCCAGCGCATGCTCGAACACCTTCAGGCCACGGCGTTCCTGCCACGGGTAGGCGGTCTTGGTGGCCTTGTCCTGCACCATCTCAATGGCCAGCACCATGCCGGTCTGGCGCACTTCCGAGACGTGCGGGTGGTCCACCAGGTGCGCGGTGGCGGTGGCCATGCGCTGGGCCAGGGCCTTGTTGTTTTCGATGACGTTGTCTTCTTCGAAGATATCCAGGGTCGCCAGGGCCGCCGCACAGGCCAGCGGGTTGCCGGTGTAGCTGTGGGAGTGCAGGAAGGCCCGCAGGGTCGGGTAGTCGTCGTAGAAGGCGTCGTACACATCGTCGGTGGTGACCACCGCGGCGAGCGGCAGGTAGCCGCCGGTCAGGGCCTTGGACAGGCACAGGAAGTCCGGGCGGATGCCGGCCTGTTCGCAGGCGAACATCGTACCGGTGCGGCCAAAGCCCACGGCGATTTCGTCGTGGATCAGGTGTACGCCATAGCGGTCGCAGGCTTCGCGCAGCAGCTTGAGGTACACCGGGTGGTACATGCGCATGCCGCCGGCGCCCTGGATCAGCGGCTCGACGATCACGGCGGCCACGGTGTCGTGGTTTTCGGCCAGGGTCTGCTCCATGGCCAGGAACATGTTCCGGGAATGTTCTTCCCAGCTCATGCCGTCGGGGCGCAGGTAGCAGTCGGGGCTCGGCACCTTGATGGTGTCCAGCAGCAGGGCTTTATAGGTCTCGGTGAACAGCGGCACATCGCCAACCGACATCGCGGCGATGGTTTCGCCGTGGTAGCTGTTGGTCAGGGTGACAAAGCGCTTTTTGTTCGGCAGGCCGCGGTTGAGCCAATAGTGAAAGCTCATCTTCAGCGCGACTTCGATGCACGACGAGCCGTTGTCGGCGTAGAAGCAGCGGGTCAGGCCTTCGGGGGTCATCTTCATCAGGCGCTCGGACAGCTCGATTACCGGCTGGTGACTGAAACCGGCGAGGATCACGTGTTCCAGCTGGTCGACCTGGTCCTTGATGCGCTGGTTGATGCGCGGGTTGGCGTGGCCAAACACGTTGACCCACCAGGAACTGACGGCGTCGAGGTAGCGTTTGCCTTCGAAGTCTTCCAGCCAGATGCCTTCACCGCGCTTGATCGGGATCAGCGGCAGTTGCTGGTGGTCTTTCATCTGGGTGCAGGGATGCCACAGCACCGCAAGGTCGCGTTGCATCCACTGGTTATTCAAACCCATGTTCATTCTCCTCGAAGCGGCTCGCGACGTGCGCGGGCGAAACAATCGCGCAAGCCTATGCAATGCAGGCCTGTGTCACAACCCATTGCGAGTCTGAAGCGTAAATTGGTGGTAAACGCAGGACAGTCCGTCACGTTTCTTCTGGATAGTCCTTAATCTCTTGTTAACTTACTCTGCATACGCTCTTGATCGTATTTCTCGATATTTCAAAGCGAAATTTTCCGCTTTAATTCGATAGGTAAATCGATAGTCTTGCCACAGCTCTTACGGGATTTGGGACATGCAACTACGTAATTCACCGGCCCGCTATGGCTGGGTCAGCATCGTTTTGCACTGGGGCGTGGCCCTGGTGGTGTTCGGTCTGTTCGCATTGGGCCTGTGGATGGTCGGTCTCGACTACTACAGTGCCTGGCGCAAAGACGCCCCGGACCTGCACAAGAGCATCGGCATTACGCTGTTCGCCATCATGCTCGTGCGGATCGTCTGGCGCCTGGTCAGCCCGCCGCCGCCACCGCTTGCCAGCTATAGCCGCATGACGCGTCTGGGGGCTGCGTTTGGCCACGCGTTCCTGTATCTCGGGCTGTTTGCCGTGATGATTGCCGGTTACCTGATTTCCACCGCAGACGGTGTCGGGATCCCGGTGTTTGGCTTGTTTGAGATTCCTGCGCTGGTTTCCGGGCTACCGGACCAGGCAGACACTGCAGGCGTGGTGCATTTGTACCTGGCCTGGGTATTGGTGGTGTTCGCCGGCCTGCATGGCGTGGCCGCGCTGAAACACCATTTCATTGATCGTGATGTGACCCTGGTTCGTATGCTGGGGCGCAAAGCCTGATGTTCAACCTCGACTCACAAGGAATAGAAAGCATGTTGAAAAAGACTCTCGCCGCTCTGGCCATCGGTTCTGCCCTGCTGACTGCCGGTCAGGCGATGGCAGCTGACTACGTTGTCGACAAGGAAGGCCAGCACGCCTTCGTTGACTTCAAGATCAGCCACTTGGGCTACAGCTTCATCACCGGTACCTTCAAGGACCTGGACGGCAAGTTCAGCTTCGATGCTGCCAAGCCTGAAGACAGCAAGATTGAGTTCAACGTCCGCACCGCCAGCGTGTTCACCAACCACGCCGAACGTGACAAGCACATCGCCAGCAAAGACTTCCTGGACGTTGGCAAGTTTGCCGATGCCAAGTTCGTCTCCACCAGCGTCAAGACCACTGGCAAGAATGCCGCTGGCCAAGTCACTGCTGACGTGACCGGCGACCTGACCTTTCACGGCGTGACCAAGCCGATCGTCGTCAAGGCGACCTTCCTGGGTGAAGGCAAGGATCCATGGGGCGGCTACCGTGCCGGCTTTGAAGGTACTACCTCCTTCAATCGCCAGGACTTCGGCAAGCAGATGGACCTGG
Source organism: Pseudomonas sp. C6002 (assembly GCF_013385805.1). Taxonomy (NCBI): domain Bacteria; kingdom Pseudomonadati; phylum Pseudomonadota; class Gammaproteobacteria; order Pseudomonadales; family Pseudomonadaceae; genus Pseudomonas; species Pseudomonas sp. C6002. The sequence goes on from NZ_JACAPH010000030.1 coordinate 566,935, forward strand.
GCCCAGCGTCCAACAACGTTGAGCTGTACGTGACGTTTGAAGGTGTGAAAGCGAAGTAATTTTCGCCGGCCACACAAAAATGCCCCGGATCTCGCGATCCGGGGCATTTTTTATGGCGCTTTGAAAACTCAGCGGTTGCGGGTCAGCAACGCCGGTTTTTCACCACGTGGACGGCCCGGCAGTTGATCCAACTGCTCAGGTGTCAGCGTGCGATCGCTTTTCGACTCTTTGTGGATGATCTTCGGTGCCGGGCCGCCGCGCGGGTTTTGCACCGCTGGCTCCGACAGACGAGGTTGATCATCACGCGCCGGGCGACGGTTGCGCGACTCTTCGCGACGGGCCTGGCCGTCACGCGGTGCACCGTTGCGCGGGCCGCTGCGCTTGGCAGGCGGGGTGCCGGTGGTGGCGCCGTTGCTGCTGCGCGGACCGTTCTGGCGACCTTGTGGCTGCCCGCCGGTACGCGGAGTACCTGCGCCTGCGCCCTGGGCCGGAGCGCCCGGACGACGACCACGGCCCTGGGCCGGCTTGGCCTGGGGCACGTAGTCAACGCGGTTACCGAAGTTGTCCACATCGTCGTCCAGGAACTCGTCCGGAGCACGGTCGGCAGCAGCACGTGGCGGCTGGCTCGGCTGGCGCTGTTCGCGGGCCGGGGTGCCTTCACGGGGCTTTTGCTCACGGGCCGGGCGTTCGCCACGGCCATTGGTCGCAGCCTTGTCCTTGCCGCCCTTGTCCTTGCCCTTGTCTTTACGACCGCCACCGCCACCGCCACCGTTCGGGCCATCGCCCTTCGGACCGCGTGGGTTGTTGCGCGGGTTGCGCACGTCCGGACGCTCGCGCACTTCAGGCTTCTCGGCCTCAACGGCGCTGGAGTCGAAGCCCATCAGGTCGCCGTCGGCGATTTTCTGCTTGGTCATGCGCTCGATGCTTTTCAGCAGCTTTTCTTCGTCCGGTGCGACCAGGGAAATGGCCTCGCCCGAACGACCGGCCCGGCCAGTACGGCCGATACGGTGCACGTAGTCTTCATCGACGTTTGGCAGCTCGAAGTTGACCACGTGGGGCAGTTGGTCGATGTCCAGGCCGCGAGCGGCGATGTCGGTGGCGACCAGGATGCGCACTTCACCGGCCTTGAAGTCGGCCAGGGCTTTGGTGCGGGCATTCTGGCTCTTGTTGCCGTGGATCGCGACGGCGGTGAGGCCGTGCTTGTCCAGGTACTCGGCCAGGCGGTTGGCGCCGTGCTTGGTGCGGGTGAACACCAGCACCTGTTCCCACGCGCCGGCGGTGATCAGGTGGGCCAGCAGCGAACGCTTGTGGGCGGCCGGCAGGCGGAATACGCGCTGCTCGATACGCTCGACCGTGGTGTTCGGCGGCGTGACTTCAATGCGCTCGGGGTTGTGCAACAACTTGCCCGCCAACGCGGTGATGTCGTTGGAGAACGTGGCCGAAAACAGCAGGTTCTGGCGTTTGGCCGGCAGGCGCGCGAGGACCTTTTTCACGTCATGGACAAAGCCCATGTCGAGCATGCGGTCGGCTTCGTCCAGCACGAGGATTTCCACGTGGGACAAATCGACGCTGCCTTGGCCGCACAGGTCGAGCAAACGACCCGGGCAGGCAACCAGTACGTCGACACCACGGGACATGGCCTGAACCTGTGGGTTCATGCCGACGCCGCCGAAGATGCAGGCGCTGACGAACTTCAAGTCGCGGGCATACAGCTTGAAGCTGTCATGCACTTGGGCGGCGAGTTCGCGGGTAGGGGTCAGGACCAGTACGCGCGGTTGGCGCGGGCCATGACGCTGGGATTTGTCCGGGTGACCGTTGGGGAACAACCGCTCCAGGATCGGAAGGGCGAAGCCGCCGGTTTTACCAGTACCTGTCTGAGCCGCAACCATCAGGTCGCGGCCTTGCAACACGGCGGGAATGGCCCGCTGTTGCACCGGAGTAGGCTCGGTATAGCCCGCTGCCTCGATGGCGCGGACTAAAGCCTCGGAGAGACCGAGGGAAGCAAAGGACATGAGTAATCCTGTTTTAGTTAGGGCTTGGCCCAGAGGGATAGTCTTGCCTGGCGTGAATGGCGTTTAGATGAACGCAATCCCGTCCGGTCCTGCTGGGGCTGGCGGGCACTCAGACGGCTCGCGCGGGCTTGAAAGCTGCGCTGTAGCGGGGTCGGGTGCCTTTTGCAAGACCGAAGCGTCCGGGCGTAAGCCTGGCGGAAAGGCCGGAGTATAACAGAGCAATCACTCTGCGCCGCTTTCCTGCTGCTCAACGGTGCGTACGGGCAGGGCTGATGCGCTGGTTTGCGGGCTGCTGCCCGCATATTTGGCACTCAAGGCCGCGTAGGCAGGCTCTTGCTTGAAGCGTTTGAGTTCGGCGGCGAAGCGTTGCACCAGCAAATCCATGCCGGCACCGCGGCGCACGGCCAGGAACTGTGGCTGGCTGCTGACTACCTGGGGTGCCTGGGTGACCTGGTCCTCAAGTCCAAGGGCCTTGAGTACATGCTGGCCAACCCGACGGTCCGTGATCACCAGGTCGATCCGGCCAAGGGCCAGTTTGCCGAAGTTGGCCTCATGGCTGGCGGCCGGCTCCTGCTTGAAGAGGGTGGACTCGCTGAATTCGGCGCCATAGAGGTAGCCTGGCGAGGTGCCGATGGTCAGGCCGCGCAGGTCGTCGAAGGTCTGGAACGGGTGTGGGCGCTGATTGGCGTAGAACAGCACGAACTCCACCTCGGACAGCGGCTCGGTGGGGTACAGCAGCACCGCGTCGCGTTCGTGGCTGTGGAAAATATCCAGTGCGCCATCGGCCTGGCCTTGGTCGAGCATCGCCAGGCAGCGCTTCCAGGGCAGGAATTGCCAATCCACATCGATGCCCAGGCGCTGGAACACGATCACCGTGGTCTCGTAGTCGAGCCCGCGCATGGTGCCGTTGTCGTCGTAGACGTAAGGCGCCCAGGGCTCGGTGACAATGCGCAGTTTCTCGCCATGGGCACCGAGGCTCAGGCAAGCGAAAAGAACAGCAGTCAATAACCGGAAAGTGACAGGCATACCCTGAGATTACGACTGTATCGGGCTAAAGAGAAGCTCTGGCACCGTGATCTGCGGGCACCCGCCAGGTTTACTTGCCCGGAGATTTGATCAGGTGTTCGTAGATCGCCTCGCGCCGCTCGCCGAGAATCAGCCGCACCACGGGATTGCCAAACCAGTGCTCCAGCAGATGGGCATCCACCGGTCGACCCTGGCGCTCTTCCTGGTTTTGTCGGGCCTTGTCCCACCAAACCGGGCCACACGCCTGGTCGAACTCGTTTTCATGTTCGTAGCAGCCGTAGAGGATTTCCCGGATGAACTGCTGTTGGTGCTTGGGCAGTGCCAGGGTGATCAGCTTGTACATCAAGCGTTGCAGACGAGGCGGGCGGGGCAGGTGGGCGGAAACCTGGCGCGTGTCATCGAGGGCCGTGGCGCTGGTGGGGTTTGCCCCATGCTTGGCGATCCACGCCTTGACCTTGGCCCGGAACAGCTGTTTGCGGCTCCAGTAATGGTGGATCAGGTCCGGGCATTCGCGCACGTTGAGGGTGCGATAGGCGGCAATGGACAGGCAGAACTCTTCCAGGGTGTAGGCGCCCTGGGCATGGGGAAACAGTTCGTCCATCAACTCGATCGAGCGGTCGAGGATGTGCGCGTCCTGCTGCGTCAGGCCCATGACCCCTGAATTGAGGGTCATCATGTCATCGTCGGCCACGCCCATGTCCAGCAGGCGCTGGTACAGGGCGCTGTACAGAATGCTTTCGTGGTTGTCGCCGTACTTGGTGTAGAAGGCGTTGCACAGCAGAGTGCCCGGTTGCACGCGTTCAAACAGCGCCAGGGGCGAATGATGGAAAAACGTATCGGTGTCGATCAGCAGCGCCACTTCGGATTCTTGCAACACTTGCCGCAGCACTACGTGCTTGGTGCGAAAGTGGTAGCCGTGAGGCTCGCTCCAGCGTTTGCGCGTGGCTTCGTCCAGCGGGCGTACCCGTACCGGCAGCAGGCGGTAGGGCTCGGGGTTGTCGGTGAAGACCTGGATGTCGATGCCTGTGTCCGGCTCGTCCCGCAGGAACGACAGGGCGCTGGCGATGCTGAATACCGCTTCCTGATGGTAAGTCTCTGCGCCGAACACCAGGTAGACCAGTTGCGGGCGGGACGTCGGGGCGGTTGTATTCATGGACTGCAGAATTCCGTGGGCGTTTAGAACGGCAAAGGCCCTCATTATGAGGGCCTTTGCATTTCGGAACAGACCTTAGCGTGGCAGCTTCAGGTTGTTCCAGACAGCGAGGCTTGGCTCAGCCTGGTTCAGGGTATAGAAGTGCAACCCTGGCGCGCCACCTTGCAACAATTGTTCACACATTTCGCTGATGACCTGTTCGCCGAACGCCTGGATGCTCTTGACGTCGTCGCCGTAGGCTTCCAGTTGTTTACGAATCCAGCGTGGGATTTCCGCGCCGCAGGCGTCAGAGAAGCGCGCCAGTTTGCTGTAGTTGGTGATCGGCATGATGCCCGGCACGATCGGGATGTTCACGCCCATCGCTTGTACACGCTCAACGAAGTAGAAGTAGCTCTCTGCGTTGAAGAAGTACTGGGTGATCGCGCTGTTGGCGCCGGCGTTGGCCTTGCGCACGAAATTCTGCAGATCGTCTTCGAAATTGCGCGCCTGGGGGTGCATCTCCGGATAAGCGGCCACTTCGATGTGGAAGTGATCGCCGGTTTCTTCGCGAATGAAGCTCACCAGGTCATTGGCGTAGCGCAGCTCGCCGCTGGCCATGCCCATCCCGGACGGCAGGTCACCGCGCAGGGCGACGATGCGCTTGATGCCGGCTTGCTTGTATTGGGTCAGCAGGCTGCGCAGGTCGGCCTTGCTGTCGCCCACGCAGGACAAATGCGGAGCTGCAGGTACTTTGACTTGGCTTTCCAGCTGCAGCACGGTGTTGATCGTGCGATCGCGGGTGGAGCCACCGGCACCGTAGGTGCAGGAGAAGAAATCGGGGTGGTAGCTGGCCAACTGCTTGGCAGTTGCCATCAGTTTTTCATGCCCAGCATCGGTCTTGGTCGGGAAGAACTCGAAGCTGTAGCGACGGTCTTGGGACATGGTCATACCTATGGAAACTCATAAAGCCAGAAGGTGCACACCGTCAATGTGGGAGCGGGCTTGCTCGCGAAGGCGGTATGTCAGTAGTAGATAAGTCGACTGACACACCGCCTTCGCGAGCAAGCCCGCTCCCACAAAAGCCTGCCCCCCACATGGGGAGCAGGCAGCAGGCAAATCAGTAGCGGTAAGCGTGCGGCTTGAACGGGCCTTCGACCGTCACGCCGATGTAGTCGGCCTGGGTCTTGGTCAGTTGAGTCACTACGCCGCCGAAGCCGCGGACCATTTCCAGGGCCACTTCTTCGTCGAGTTTCTTCGGCAGTACTTCCACGGTCAGGCGCTCGGCTTTCTGGGCGGGCGACAGGTCGGCGTATTTCTGGCCGAACAGGAAGATCTGGGCCAGTACCTGGTTGGCGAACGAGCCATCCATGATGCGGCTTGGGTGGCCAGTGGCGTTGCCCAGGTTGACCAGACGGCCTTCGGCCAGCAGGATCAGGTAGTCATCGTTCTGCGGGTCGAAATCGCCAGCACCGGTACGGTGAACCTTGTGTACCTGTGGCTTCACTTCTTCCCATGCCCAGTTCTTGCGCATGAAAGCGGTGTCGATTTCGTTGTCGAAGTGACCGATGTTGCACACCACGGCGCGCTTTTTCAGGGCCTTGAGCATGTTCGAGTCGCACACGTTCACGTTGCCGGTGGTGGTCACGATCAGGTCGATCTTGCCCAGCAGGGCCTTGTCGATGCTGGCTTCGGTGCCGTCGTTCTGGCCGTTGATGAACGGCGAAACCACTTCGAAACCGTCCATGCAGGCTTGCATGGCGCAGATCGGGTCGACTTCGGAGACTTTAACGATCATGCCTTCCTGACGCAGGGACTGGGACGAACCCTTGCCCACGTCACCGTAGCCGATCACCAGCGCTTGCTTGCCGGACAACAGGTGGTCGGTGCCGCGCTTGATCGCATCGTTCAGGCTGTGACGGCAGCCGTACTTGTTGTCGTTCTTGCTCTTGGTCACCGAGTCGTTGACGTTGATGGCCGGGATTTTCAGCTCGCCCTTGGCCAGCATGTCCAGCAGGCGGTGTACGCCGGTGGTGGTTTCTTCGGTCACGCCGTGGACGCGGTCGAGGATCTGCGGGTATTTCTTGTGCAGCAGCTCGGTCAGGTCGCCGCCGTCGTCGAGGATCATGTTGGCGTCCCATGGCTTGCCATCCTTGAGGATGGTTTGCTCCAGGCACCACTCGTACTCTTCTTCGGTCTCGCCTTTCCAGGCGAACACGGCGATACCGGCAGCAGCGATAGCGGCAGCGGCCTGGTCTTGAGTCGAGAAAATGTTGCAGGACGACCAGCGTACTTCGGCACCCAGGGCAACCAGGGTTTCGATCAGCACGGCAGTCTGAATGGTCATGTGGATGCAGCCGAGAATCTTCGCGCCCTTGAGCGGCTGCTCAGCGGCGTACTTGCGACGCAGGCCCATCAGGGCTGGCATTTCGGATTCGGCGATAAAGGTTTCGCGACGGCCCCAGGCAGCGAGGGACATGTCGGCGACTTTGTAGTCGGTAAAACCTGCAGGCGTGATTACAGCGCTCATGAAGAGCCTCCATTCGTAGTGTGCGAATGGGCGCCGTTGTGCGTTTAGTATCCAGCTGGCTAACCAGGCCGGACAACGCCCCATCCGAGCCTGACAGGTCGAGCCTGCTGCAGCGCCCCTCGGACAGGTGGCGGGAGAACGGTATCAATCGAAGATGACCGTTTTGAAGCGGAGGCGATTATAGCCGCCTGCGCCTGACTTCTAAAGCCTTTCTGTCGGCGGCATGAAGATCGCTCATGGGGTTGATAGGCAATGGCTCATAGAGCTTGGGCCCGGCCTCTGCCATGATGTTGCCCATCATTTCGCAACACGCTTTGGAGTGAACATGAACTTCCACACCCGCAAATGGGTAAAACCCGAAGACCTCAACCCCAACGGCACCCTGTTCGGTGGCAGCCTGCTGCGCTGGATCGACGAAGAAGCGGCCATCTACGCGATTGTCCAGTTGGGCAACCAGCGGGTGGTGACCAAGTACATCTCCGAAATCAACTTCGTCAGCGCCTCGCGCCAGGGCGACATCATCGAACTGGGCATCACCGCCACCGAGTTCGGTCGCACCTCCATCACCCTGACCTGTGAAGTGCGCAACAAGATCACCCGCAAGAGCATTCTGACGGTGGAAAAAATGGTCTTCGTGAACCTGGGTGAAGACGGGTTGCCAGCGCCCCACGGCCGTACCGAGATCAAGTACGTGAAGGATCAGTTCCAGTCGGAAGGCCTCGGCGAGTAATCCTGCGCAGGGCCAGTGAACGCTCTTGATCAACCATAGGTCGTACCTGAACATCGCCCCCCCGTTCAGGTATCACCATGGCCACGCAAGAAGACGGCAAGACCCCCAATCTGTCGCAGGAAGAACAGCACGACGTCGACAAGAACCAGCCGCCTCGCGCGGCGGTTCTGCATGAAATCATCCGCACTCAAGGCGACCAGGAACTGGAGCGCAACGTCGCCGCGTTGTGGTGGTCGGCGCTGGCCGCCGGCCTGACCATGGGCCTGTCACTGATGGGCATGGGCTTGCTCAACTCGCGCCTGCCGGATGGCGAAGAGTTCAAGGTGATCGCCAGTTTTGGTTACTGCGCCGGCTTTCTTGCCGTGATCCTCGCCCGTCAGCAGTTATTCACCGAAAACACCCTGACCGCGGTGTTGCCGGTGATGAGCAAACCCACGCTGAAGAATTTCGCACGCCTGCTGCGTTTATGGGCCGTGGTGCTGGTGGGCAACCTGTGCGGCACCTTGCTGGTGGCGTACGTGATGCTGCACTTGCCGATCTTTGACACCAAGACCGACCTGGCCTTCCTGGAAATCGGGCGCAAGGTCATGGAAAACGACGCCTACCAGATGTTCGCCAAGGGCATCGTGTCGGGCTGGATGATCGCCACCATGGTGTGGATGATCCCCTCCATGGAAAGCGCCAAAATCTGGATCATCATCCTGATCACCTACCTGATGGCACTGGGAGACTTCACCCACATCGTGGTGGGCTCGGCGGAAGTGTCGTACCTGGTATTCGCCGGCGAGCTGCCGTGGAAAGACTTCTGGCTGGTGTTCGCCGGGCCGACGCTGGCGGGCAATATCATCGGCGGCAGCTTTATCTTTGCGCTGATCAGCCATGCGCAGATTCGCAGCGAAAGCAGCCTGCCGGGCAAAGCCGCTGCGGACCCGAGGCATCCGCAGCAGATCAACAAGGGTCAGTGAGTCTCCGGCGCCGCAGCAGGCGCCGGCTCATCCTTGGTCACATGCTTGACCAGCTTGCCGATGCTCAAGCCCTGCAACAGGATGGACGACAGCACCACGATGTAGGTGATACTCAGCAGCAAGTCACGCTCCGGGCCCAGTGGCAGGGCCAGAGCCAGTGCCACGGAAACCCCGCCGCGCAAGCCACCCCAGGTGAGGATGCGGATGGTGCCGCGGGGCACCGTGCGCCAGCGGCGCAGCAGCAGGATCGCCGGGGCCACCGTCAGCAGGCGTGACAACAGGATTGCCACGGCCAGCAAACTGGCGGCCAACACGTGCAGCCAGTTGAACGGCAACAGCAGCAGTTCCATGCCGATCAGCGCAAACAGCAGGGCGTTTAGCATGTCATCGAGCAGTTCCCAGAAACCGTCCAGGTAGCGCCGGGTCATGTCGTTCATCGCCAGCTTGCGGCCGAGGTTGCCGATGATCAGGCCCGCCACCACCATCGCAATCGGTGCCGAGACGTGCAGTTCAGTGGCCATCGCCGAGCCGCCGATCACCAGGGCCAGGGTCAGCATCACTTCGATCTGATACTGCTCGATGCTCTTGATCATCAGGTACACGATGTAGCCGATCAGCCCGCCAAACACCACGCCGCCAATCGCTTCATGGGCAAACAGCATGGCCGTGGCGCCGACCGTAGGCGTCTCGCCCAGTTGCGCGATGCCCAGCAACACGGTGAACACCACCACCGCCGTGCCGTCGTTGAACAGCGATTCGCCGACGATGGTGGTTTTCAGTGGTTTCGACGCATTGGCGGTCCGCAGCACACCGAGCACGGCGATCGGGTCGGTGGGGGAAATCAGCGCGCCGAACAGCAGGCAGTACAGGAAACTCACGTGCCAGCCGAACAGGGCAAAGATGTAGAAGGCCAGGCTGCCGATCACCACCGTGGCAATCAATACGCCGAAGGTGGCGAGCAGGCCGATGGGCCAGCGGTAACTGCGCAGGTCGCTCAGGTTGACGTGCAAGGCGCCGGCGAACAGCAGGAACGAGAGCATCCAGTTCATCAGCAAGTCGCCGAAGTCGATCTGGCCGATCAACTGCTGGATGCGCTCTTCAAGGCCGGGGTAGCCGATAAAGCTCAAGCCTTGCAGCAGCAGGGAAAACATCAGCGCCGTCACCATCACACCAATGGTGGGCGGCAGGCCGATGAAGCGGTAGTTCACATACGTGAGCAGGGTGGTGAGGCAAATAAACGCAGCGACAAGTTCAAGCATCCGGGGTCCTTGGATGGAGGAGTGAGTAGAGATCATATGTGGGAGCTGTCGAGCCCCAGCGAGGCTGCGATGGCATCACCTGGGTGAGGCTGCAAGACCGCAGCGCCTGTATCGCAGCCTCGCTAAAGCTCGACAGCTCCCACACAGAACACATTTATCAGTTGGCTACGTTGACCGCAGCAGGGCGACGACGTTGCAGGTCGATGAACAAAAGTGCCGCCACCACCATCCCGCCGATCCAGGGCACCGGGCGGCATGCGAGGATCTCCTTCGGTAATCGCGGCGCTCTGATCAGGCATACGCAGGCCGACGCCCGGATCGGCGAAGATCGGGCAGCGGCAAAAATTTATTGGTCCAGGTCTTTGCGCAACTGAGTGCGGCGTGGTCGGCTTTAGTATAAACAGGTGCTGAAATATGACGAATCAATTCCGCTTTTTATGACTGGGGAGTCACCGTGATTGCAACAGCTCTGGTACTGGTAGCGGCGTTGTTGCATGCGACGTGGAACACCTTGATCAAATTCAGCGGCGAGCGCCTGTTGGTCATCGCGTGCATGGACACGGTGGCATTGCTGTTTGTGGTGCTGGCGGTGGGGTTTGTATCGTTTCCGCCACTGGAAATCTGGCCGTGGATCATCGCCTCGGCGTTGTTTGAGTTGCTCTACCGCTACCTGCTGATCCAGGCCTATCGCGTGGGTGACCTGGGCCTGGTGTACCCATTGATGCGCGGCTTGTCGCCTTTGGTGGTGCTGGCGCTGACGCTGGTGTTTGCCGGTGAGGTGCTCAGTACCCAGCAGATTCTCGGCATTCTGCTGATCCCGTTCGGCATGCTATGCCTGTTGTGGCAGGGCGGCGGTGGCGACCGGTTGCCCTGGTCGATGCTGCCGGTGGTGGCGTTGATCGGCCTGTGTATTGGCTGCTACACCTTTCTGGATGGGCAGGCGCTGCGGCGCTGGTCACACCCGCTGGACTACCTGGTGTGGCTGACGCTGATCAGTGCGTGGCCGTTTCCGTTGCTGGCGATGGTGCGCAAACGGGCGGCGTTCGGGCTGTTCTGGCGCACGCAGTGGCGACTGGGGCTGAGTGTCGGGTTGTGCGTGTTGTTGAGCTACGCTCTGGTGCTTTGGGCCATGCAGTTGGGCTCGATTGCCGAAGCCGCCGCGCTGCGCGAAGTCAGCGTGATCCTGGTGGTGCTGTTCGGCATGCGTTACCTGAAAGAACCTTTCGGCCGCCCACGGCTCATAGCCTGTGGGTTGGTGCTGATCGGCATGTTCGTGATGAAACTCTAACCGTCGGATAAAACTAAAAAAGGAATGGGTTATGACAGTCGCTTTCTGGTGTGTGTTGATCGCAATTTTTCTGCCGTACCTGTGCACGGGCGTGGCCAAGTTCAGCGGCGGCAAGTTCGGGCCCCGGCAGAACCATGACCCGCGGGCGTTCCTCGACACCCTCGAGGGGTTTGCCAAGCGCGCCCACAGTGCGCAACTCAACAGCTTCGAAGTGACCCCGGCCTTTGCGGCCGCGGTGATCATTGCCCATCTGGCTGGCGTTGCGTCGCTGGTGACGATCAACGTCCTGGCGGTGCTGTTCATCACCAGCCGGTTGCTCTACATCATCTGCTACCTGGCGGACTGGGCGATGCTGCGGTCGGTGGTGTGGGCGGTGGGGATGGCGTTGATTGCGAGCTTCTTCTTCGTCTCGATCTAAAGCCTGACACTGTTCAAATGTGGGAGCGGGCTTGCTCGCGAATGCGGTGAGTCAGTCACCGGATGTATCGACTGATCCAACGCATTCGCGAGCAAGCCCGCTCCCACACAAGCCCGCTTCCACATAGGTCAGTGGTGTTCTTCAGGTGCCTGTCGGCGCGTCCGGCACTTTTGGCAACGCTGCGCCTTTGGGCCACAGCATCCAGATCTGGCCCTGCTGCTTCATGTTGCCCGCCAACTCGCCGGCGGCATCACCGGTTCCCCAGAACAGGTCGGCCCGCACTTCGCCGGTAATTGCACCGCCGGTGTCCTGCGCGGCCACCGGGCGGGCAATCGGTGTGCCGTCCGGTCGGGTAGTCGACAGCCATAACAGGCTGCCCAGTGGAATCACCTTGCGATCCACCGCAACGCTATACCCCGCAGTCAGCGGCACGTTCAGCGAGCCACGCGGGCCTTCGTTGCTGTCGGGGCGGGCACTGAAGAACACGTAGCTGGGGTTGCTTGCCAGCAATTCAGGAATACGCTGCGGATGCGCCTTGGCCCAGGCCGCGATGGCGCCCATGGTCACGTCTTCTTTTTTCAGCTCGCCCTGCTCCACCAGCCAGCGGCCGATGGGGCGGTACGGGTATCCGTTCTGGTCGCCGTAACCCACCCGCAATTGGCGGCCGTCGGCCAGTTGGATACGACCCGAACCCTGGATCTGCAGGAATTGCAGGTCCATCGGGTTGGTCAGCCAGGCGATGGGCTTGGCGGTGGAGCCTTGGTGGTTGATGGTGCTGGCGTCGTCATAGGGTTTGAGTACCCGGCCTTCCAGGCGACCGCGCAGGCGCTTGCCCTTGAGCTCCGGGTAGATGCTTTCCAGGTTGACGATGATCAGGTCATCCGGTACGCCGAACACCGGTACATGGGCGGTGGCGGTTTCGGTGAGGCTGCCGGGGTAAACCGGTTCGTAGTAGCCGGTGATCAGGCCATTGGGGCTGTTGTCGGCCGAGCGCAAGCCGTAGACATCGAGGTTGGCCTTGAGGAAGTCGCGAATCGCCACTGCCGTCGACGGCACAGTGGCCGATGCCGCGCACGTCGTGCCCCACACCGGGTCAGCCTTGAGGCGTTGACAGGCACTGCGCCAGGATTCAAAGCCGGCTTGCAGGTCGCTGTCCGACACGGCCGGCAGGTTTTCCCAGGTAGCGCCAACGTAGGTGGCGATGGCGTGGGGCTTGGCTTTTTCGTCCTTGCCGGTGTCGCAACCGGCCAGCAGCGCGATCATTGGCAGGGCCCACACGAGGCGGCGCCAAGGCTTAAAACGGGTATTCATACACAAAATTCCTGAAGTGATTGCTCGTATCGGCTGGCGTTCGAGCAACCCTTATTATTAATAGGGGTATTGGTCTTTGCGGGCGGGGCGAGGATACTGGCCGCCGTTTCCCGTGACCTTGAGCCATCATGACTTTTAAAAGACTGACCGTTGTATTGCTGGCCTGCCTGACACTGTCCGCCTGCGGCGGGGTTGATCCGAATTCGCCCCTTGGCCAGCGCAAGGCCATTTTCAAGCAGATGCTCAAGACCGGCGAAGACCTGGGCGGCATGTTGCGTGGGCGCATTCCATTCGACGGCGGCAAATTTGCCGAAGGCGCGGTCAAGCTTGATGCGTTGTCCCACGAACCGTGGAAACATTTCCCGAGCGTGCGTGAAGAAGACCACACCAGCGCCAAGGACGACGTGTGGCAGCAGCAGGCACGCTTCCAGGAAATGGCTCGAAACCTTGAAACGGCCACCGGTGAATTGGTGATCGCCAGCCAGGTCCAGCCCTACAAGGCCCGCAACCTCGGGCCGGCGGTGCAGAAAGTCGAAGATGCCTGCACCGCGTGCCATAAACAGTTCCGCGATCACTGAGGCCGTCTTACTTGTCCAGTTCGTCCAGGGCTTCCTGCAAGTCCTTGCGTGACTGGGCCAGCTTGTCCTTGCGCTTGTTGATCTTCTCGGAATCACCCTTCTTCATGGCCTTGTCGAGGTCAGCCTGACGGCGGCTGACTTCGTGCTTGGCGTCGAGCACCTTGTTTTCCCGCTCCTTTTTCAAGGAGGCATCGGTGCAGTTGGCGGTGACTTCACTCAAGGCTTTTTCCAGGCCGGCTTGTTGCTCACTGTTGCCGTGGGCCTTGGCTTGTTCGATCTGGGTGCTGATGGACTCGCGCTTGGCGGCGCAGCCTGTGAGTGGCGCAGCTTCCTCGGCTGCCAGCAATGGCGCGGACATAAGGGTAGCGACGGTCAACAGGGCAAAAGGTGCAAGAAATTTCATAAAGGCTCCAAGGCAAACAAGGTCGCAATCAGGTGGGCAGGATGAATTCTGCCGGCACCGGTTAATGCCGTCGGGCAGAGGTCAAAAACCATCTATCCCGGCAGCCCGTAATGTTTCACTCAAGGCCAGCACCTGCGGGTCGCGAAAAAAGGCGCTCAGTTGCGCCGCGCGACCCGGGCCTATGCCGTCTTCGGCCAGCCAGGCTTGAGTGTCTCTGGCGGCCAGGGTTTGCCAGCCGCCTTGTAGATTGTTGCGGGCCGTGGGCGGTACTCCCAGGGCCATCAGCCATTGCGCGAACGGTCGCTGCCGGGCGCTGCGCAAGCTGTCGAGTAAACGCGCACTGCTGCGTTCGCCGAAGCCATCAATGTTAGCAAGCTCTGCCTCATCCAGGGTTAACCAATCGAGCAGGCCGTCGATCAGGCCGGCCTGGATCAAGGTGTTCCAGGTTTCGCGGCCGATGTGTGGCAGGGCCAGGCCCTGGGCGCCGCTCAGCCAGGTCAGGCGCGCGAGCAGCTGTTCTTCGCAACCCGGGGCCAGTTGCCAGCAACTCAAGGGGTGGAAGTCCCTGGCCTGCGGGACCTGCAACTCGGCCCGTGGCTGGCTGCGCAGGATGACGCGGTCAAGGCGTGGGATGACGTGCCCGGCGAGGCTGATGGAGACCTGGTCGCCAGTACGGATATCCAGTTCCCGCCAGCGTTTCAGGGAACCGACACTGACCCGGCTGATCTTCCGGTCATCGAGCAGTACCGGTTCCAACTCCAGGATGGAGGTGATGCGCCCGGTGCGGCCAATCTTGAAGTGCACCTTGCGCACATGGGCCAATGCCTTGGCCACCGGGTACTTCCAGGCAACCGCCCAGTAGGGCGCGCTGACCCGCCAGCGCTCGGCCGGGGCCCGCTGGCCTTGATGCAATACCACGCCGTCGCTGGCGAAGGGCAGCGGGTGGCTGTACCAATAGCTGCGCCAGTGCGCCGCTTCGGTAATGTCCTTGATCGGGTGGCTGTAGCGCCCGCTGTCGGTGAAGCCCCACTGCGCCAGCTGGCTCAGCCGCTCGGAAAAGTCATCGGGGCCCTGGGGCCAGGCCCAGACAAACAGACCGATATTGGCGGCCTCGGCTTCGCTCAACTGCCGGCGATTCATCAGCCCGGCCACTTTGCCGCGGGCGCCGAGGCCACCTTTGGCAGCTTGCACATGGTCATTCAGTCGCCAATAGAGTTCGCCCTGCAACAGCAGGTCAACGGGCTCGGGCAGTTGCTGCACGATCCCCGGAATCCGGCGGGCGGAGGCTGACCAATCCTGGCCCAGCCGGCCATCGCCGCGACTGATGACCCGGCTCAAGCGGCCCTTGCGGTAAACCAGCGTGACGGCGACGCCATCGACCTTGGGCTGGATCCACACGTCCTGGCGAGTCCCCAGCCAGGTTTGCACGGCGTTATCGTCCAGCAGTTTTTCCAGGCCGGTGTGGGGCGTCGGGTGGGCGGTCGTGCCTCGCGCGCTGCCCAGCGGGTCGTCCGTGACTGGGGCGGAGGGAGTGAAACACCTGCGCCATTGGGCAAGGCGCTGGCTGGCCTGGTCATACAGCTCATCGCTGATCAATGACTGGCCGAGCCGGTGGTAGCTGTCATCCCACAAGCGGATTTGTTGCGCCAGGGTGCTGATCTGGGTCCGGGCGTGATCGGCCTCCCAGTCGGGGCACTCCTGCGACCACGCAGTGAGCGGCGAGAAGCTGAGTAAAAGGAAAAACAGCCAGCGCATAAGTGACGTCATCATGAGCATCCTTGCTCTGAAAAGGACGCCCAGCCTAAGCCATCCCTGCGGGCATAAAAAAGCCCCGCAACCGCGAGGCTTTTTACCCGATGTTTCTGCTCGTTTGAACAGAACGCGGGGCTTTGTGTACACCGTAGGACGATTACAGGCCGGCGGCAGTACGCAGGTCGTTGGCACGGTCGGTCTTTTCCCAGGTGAACGTAGTGAACGTGTCGTTGCCGACAGTCTTCTGCTCAGGGGTACGACCGAAGTGGCCGTAGGCCGCAGTTTCCTGGTACATCGGGTGCAGCAGGTCGAGCATGGTGGTGATTGCGTAAGGACGCAGGTCGAAGATCTCACGCACCAGCTTGACGATCTTGTCGTCGCTGATCTTGCCGGTACCGAAGGTGTTCAGCGAGATCGACGTAGGCTGGGCCACACCGATTGCGTAGGACACCTGAATCTCGCAACGCTCGGCCAGGCCGGCGGCCACGATGTTCTTGGCCACGTAACGACCGGCGTAGGCCGCCGAACGGTCAACCTTGGATGGATCCTTGCCGGAGAACGCGCCACCGCCGTGACGGGCCATGCCGCCGTAGCTGTCGACGATGATCTTGCGACCGGTCAAGCCGCAGTCGCCCACAGGGCCACCGATGATGAACTGGCCGGTCGGGTTGATGTGGAACTGGGTGTCCTTGGTCAGCAGTTCGGCAGGCAGCACGTGCTTGACGATCAGCTCCATTACGCCTTCTCGCAGGTCGGCGTAGGAAACGTCCGGGTTGTGCTGGGTCGACAGTACCACCGCGTCGATGGCGACGACTTTGCCGCCTTCATAACGGCAGGTCACCTGGGACTTGGCGTCCGGGCGCAGCCATGGCAATGCACCGGATTTACGGGCTTCGGCCTGGCGCTTCACCAACTGGTGGGAGAAGGTGATCGGTGCCGGCATCAGCACGTCGGTTTCGTTGCTGGCATAGCCGAACATCAGGCCCTGGTCGCCGGCGCCCTGATCTTCAGGCTTGGCACGGTCGACACCCTGGTTGATGTCAGGGGACTGCTTGCCGATGATGTTCATCACGCCGCAGGTCGCACCGTCGAAGCCGACGTCGGAGCTGTTGTAGCCGATGTCGATGATCACATCACGCACGATCTGCTCCAGGTCTACCCAGGCAGAGGTGGTGACTTCGCCGGCGATGATCGCCACGCCCGTTTTCACCAGAGTCTCGCACGCCACTCGGGCGAACTTGTCTTCAGCGATGATGGCGTCCAGCACCGCGTCAGAGATCTGGTCGGCGATTTTGTCCGGATGCCCTTCAGACACGGACTCGGAGGTGAAAAGGGAGTATTCGCTCATCTCGATGTTTTCCTGATATTTACCGATGGTGAGTGTCGCCAGCCGGCCGCTGAAAATGGCGGACCTGAATCTGGAAACCATTACGTAAACCTACATAGAGGCTTTCCCCGGGAACGAGTCCCGCAGCGGTGGCCCAACGGGCCAGATCGTCCTGTTCAAAACCCAGCCAGAGATCACCGCAGGCTTCCCTGGCCCAACTCTGGTTGTGGCTGCATAAATCCGTGACCAACAGGCTGCCGCCTGGTTGCAGCAAATTCGCCATCTGCCTGAGGGCGTCTGCCGGGGCGGCGAAATGGTGCAGGACCATGTTCAGCACCACGCAATCGGCCCGCAGGCTGGTGTCATTCAGGGCGTCCGCCAACTGCAGGTGGACATTGCCCAGCGCTTCGCGCTCACACAATTGGCGGGCCAGCTCCAGCATCGCCGGGCTGTTGTCCAGCGCCGTGACCTGATGAAAGCGCCGCGCCAGCTCCGGCAGGAAGCCGCCATCACCCGGGCCCACTTCAACCGCCGTAGCCTCATCACTGAAGCTCAGCTTGTCCAAAAGTGCCAGCACGCTTTCGCGGTATTGCGCCAAGCCGGCGATCAGATCCTGCTGGGCGCGAAACTTCTCGGCTACCCGTGAGAAAAAGTCCTGGCTGGCGGCAGCACGTTGCCCGTGCACCTGGCTGATGCGCGACTGCACGTCAGCCGGCAGCGCCAGGCTGTCTATTTCTTCGAGCAGAGCGGCGTGCAGCTTGCCGCCCAGTTGCTCGGTGTGGGGCAGGGCGCGACGGTAAAAAATCGCATTGCCCTCGCGGCGGGTCGCCACCAGGTCGGCCTGGGCCAGTACCTTCAAGTGGTGGCTCATGCCGGATTGGCCGATGGCGAAGATCTGCGCCAGCTCCAGCACCCCGAACGAATCGTTGGTCAGCGCGCGCAACACATTCAGGCGCAACGGATCGCCACCGGCCTTGCACAGGGCTGCCAGCTCGTCGCTGTCGTCGGGTCGAATGGAAGGTGCGCTCAGGTTCATAAGGCCAGCAGTCTAGTGACGGTGGGAAAACCCCGCAAGGGCAATATCAAAAAGTTTTGATATTGGTCGATAATCGGTGGTTATAAGCAGCCGCTATAACCCATGGACGAGGCGGGGGGCGGTTTCTCCAGTCAATCCGCAGGAAAAACACCCCCAAGTGACTATCTGTCATTGCTCCGAGGGCCGTGGCTGAGGGAAAATGCCGATCCTTTTTTCCGTTTCTTTTATTCAACCTCCAGGAGATCAGCGATGCCCAGCCGTCGTGAGCGTGCCAACGCCATTCGTGCCCTCAGCATGGATGCCGTGCAAAAAGCCAACAGCGGCCATCCCGGTGCCCCGATGGGCATGGCGGATATCGCCGAGGTACTTTGGCGTGACTACCTGAAACACAACCCGAGCAACCCGTCGTTCGCCGACCGTGACCGGTTCATCCTGTCCAACGGCCACGGCTCGATGCTGATCTACTCGTTGCTGCACCTGACCGGCTACGACGTCACCATCGACGACCTGAAAAACTTCCGCCAGATCCACAGCCGCACCCCGGGCCACCCGGAATACGGCTACACCCCTGGCGTTGAGACCACCACCGGTCCACTGGGCCAGGGCCTGGCCAACGCCGTGGGTTTTGCCCTCGCTGAAAAAGTCCTGAGCGCGCAGTTCAACCGCCCGAACCACAACATTGTCGACCACCATACCTACGTGTTCCTCGGTGATGGCTGCATGATGGAAGGCATTTCCCACGAAGTCGCCTCCCTGGCCGGTACCCTGGGCCTGGGCAAGCTGATCGCCTTCTACGATGACAACGGCATCTCCATCGACGGCGAAGTCGAAGGCTGGTTCACCGACGACACGCCAAAGCGTTTCGAAGCCTACAACTGGCAGGTGATCCGCAATGTCGACGGTCATGACCCGGAAGAAATCAAGATTGCGATCGAGACGGCCCGCAAAAGCGAGCAGCCGACCCTGATCTGCTGCAAGACCACCATCGGCTTCGGTTCGCCGAACAAGCAAGGCAAGGAAGACTGCCACGGCGCCCCACTGGGTGACGCGGAAATCGCCCTGACCCGCGCTGCGCTGAAGTGGAACCACGGCCCGTTCGAAATCCCGGCTGACATCTACGCCGAGTGGAACGCCAAGGAAGCCGGCCTGGCGGTCGAAGCCGAGTGGGACCAGCGTTTCGCGGCCTACTCCGCCGAATTCCCTGAGTTGGCCAACGAACTGGTTCGCCGCCTGGCCGGTGACCTGCCTGCCGACTTCGCTGAAAAGGCCTCGGCCTACATCGCCGAAGTGGCGGCCAAGGGCGAAACCATCGCCAGCCGTAAAGCCAGCCAGAACACCCTGAACGCGTTCGGCCCGCTGCTGCCTGAGTTCCTCGGCGGTTCGGCTGACCTGGCCGGTTCCAACCTGACCCTGTGGAAAGGTTGCAAAGGTGTCTCGGCGGAAGACGCCAGCGGCAACTACATGTACTACGGCGTACGCGAGTTCGGCATGAGCGCCATCATGAACGGCGTTGCCCTGCACGGCGGCCTGGTGCCTTACGGCGCGACCTTCCTGATGTTCATGGAATACGCCCGCAACGCCGTACGCATGGCGTCGTTGATGAAGAAGCGTGTGATCTTCGTCTACACCCACGACTCCATCGGCCTGGGCGAAGACGGCCCGACGCACCAGCCGGTCGAGCAATTGACCAGCTTGCGCACCACGCCGAACCTGGACACCTGGCGCCCATCGGACGCGGTCGAATCGGCTGTGGCCTGGAAGCACGCAATCGAGCGCAAGGACGGCCCTTCGGCGCTGATCTTCTCCCGTCAGAACCTGCAGCACCAAACCCGCGACGCGGCGCAGATCGAAGGCATCAGCCGTGGTGGCTACGTGCTGAAAGACTGCATCGGCGAGCCGGAGCTGATCCTGATCTCCACCGGTTCGGAAGTGGGCCTGGCGGTTCAGGCGTACGACAAGCTGACTGCCGCCGGTCGTAACGTGCGTGTGGTTTCGATGCCGTGCACCAGCGTCTTCGAAGCCCAGGACGCCGACTACAAGCAATCGGTGTTGCCGTTGCAGGTCAGCGCACGTATCGCCATCGAAGCGGCTCACGCCGACTACTGGTACAAGTACGTGGGCCTGGAAGGTCGCGTGATCGGCATGACCACCTACGGTGAGTCGGCGCCGGCGCCAGCGTTGTTCGAAGAGTTCGGTTTCACCCTGGAAAACATCCTGGGTCAGGCTGAAGAGCTGCTGGAAGACTAAAGCGCGTCCCCTTGTAGGAGCGAGCTTGTTGTGGCGAGGGAGCTTGCTCCCGCTGGGCTGCGAAGCGGCCCCAAGCCGTGCGATCGAGATGTGTCAGATACACCTCGTCAGCCGGTCTGGGAGTGCTTCGCACTCCAGCGGGAGCAAGCTCCCTCGCCACACAAGCGAGTTCCTGCAAAGGTTTGTGTCGCCCACAATGCGAGAACCCCATGCCTCAACCGCGTCCCTACAAAGTTGCACTCAACGGCTACGGCCGGATTGGTCGTTGCGTCTTGCGTGCTCTGTTCGAGCGAGGGCCGGCGGCCGGGTTTGAAATTGTCGCGATCAACGATCTGGCGGACATGGCCAGCATCGAATACCTGACACGCTTTGACTCCACCCACGGCCGGTTCCCCGGCGAAGTGCGGGTCGAGGACGATTGTCTGCATATTAATGGCAACTGCGTGAAGGTCCTGCGCAGTGCCACCCCTGAGGGCATCGACTGGGCGGCGCTGGACGTCGACCTGGTGCTGGAATGCTCCGGTGCCTATCACACCCGTGCCGACGGCCAGCGGTTTCTCGACGCCGGCGCACCACGGGTCCTGTTTTCCCAGCCGATGGCCAGCGAGGCGGATGTCGACGCCACCATCGTCTACGGCGTGAACCAGGATTGCCTGACCGGTGCCGAATTGCTGGTGTCCAACGCCTCCTGCACCACCAACTGCGGCGTGCCGCTGTTGCGCCTGCTGGACCAGGCGATTGGCCTGGAATACGTGTCGATCACCACCATTCACTCGGCAATGAACGATCAGCCGGTGATTGACGCTTACCACCATGAAGACCTGCGCCGTACGCGTTCGGCGTTTCAGTCGGTGATTCCGGTGTCCACCGGCCTGGCGCGCGGTATCGAGCGACTGTTGCCGGAACTTGCCGGGCGAATCCAGGCCAAAGCCGTACGGGTACCGACGGTGAATGTGTCTTGCCTGGACATCACCATGCAAACCGTCAGCGACACCGACGCCGGCGAAGTCAACCGGATCCTGCGCGACGCCGCCACCAGCGGCCCGCTCAAAGGCCTGTTGGCCTACACCGAGTTGCCGCACGCCAGCTGTGATTTCAACCACGACCCGCATTCGGCCATCGTCGATGCCAGCCAGACCCGCGTTTCCGGCCCACGGCTGGTGAACATCCTGGCTTGGTTCGACAACGAATGGGGTTTTGCCAACCGAATGCTGGACGTTGCAGAACACTATCTGCAAACAGCCTCTCCACAACTTTAGCTCTCAGGAATTGCCCCCCATGACCGTGTTGAAGATGACCGACCTCGATCTGCAAGGTAAGCGCGTACTGATCCGCGAAGACCTCAACGTCCCAGTCAAGGACGGTGTTGTCACCAGCGATGCGCGAATCCTGGCCTCGCTGCCGACCATCAAGCTGGCCCTGGAAAAAGGTGCGGCCGTGATGGTCTGCTCCCACTTGGGTCGTCCCACCGAAGGTGAATTCTCGGCAGAAAACAGCCTCAAGCCTGTAGCTGAATATTTGAGCAAGGCCCTGGGCCGCGACGTGCCGCTGGTTGCCGACTACCTGAACGGTGTGGACGTGAAGGCTGGCGACATCGTGCTGTTCGAAAACGTGCGCTTCAACAAGGGCGAGAAAAAGAACAGCGACGAACTGGCCCAGCAATACGCTGCCCTGTGCGACGTGTTCGTGATGGACGCCTTCGGCACCGCGCACCGTGCCGAGGGTTCGACCCACGGCGTGGCCAAGTTTGCCAAAGTTGCCGCAGCTGGCCCGTTGCTGGCGGCTGAACTGGACGCACTGGGCAAGGCCCTCGGCGCTCCGGCCCAACCGATGGCCGCCATCGTTGCCGGCTCCAAGGTGTCCACCAAGCTCGACGTGCTGAACAGCCTGAGCCAGATCTGCAACCAGCTGATCGTCGGCGGCGGCATTGCCAACACCTTCCTGGCGGCTGCCGGTCACCCGGTGGGCAAATCGCTGTACGAACCGGACCTGCTGGACACCGCCCGCGCCATCGCCGCCAAGGTCAGCGTGCCGCTGCCGGTAGACGTGGTGGTGGCCAAGGAATTCGCTGAAAGCGCCGAAGCCACCGTCAAGCTGATCGCTGACGTTGCCGCTGACGACATGATCCTGGACATCGGCCCGCAAACGGCAGCCAACTTCGCTGAACTGCTGAAGTCGTCCAAGACCATCCTGTGGAACGGCCCGGTCGGCGTGTTCGAGTTCGACCAGTTCGGCAACGGCACCAAAGTGCTGGCCCACGCCATCGCTGAAAGCTCGGCATTTTCCATCGCCGGCGGTGGCGACACCCTGGCGGCCATCGATAAATATGGCGTTGCTGACCAGATCTCCTACATTTCTACGGGGGGTGGTGCGTTCCTCGAATTCGTTGAAGGCAAGGTACTGCCGGCTGTCGAAGTGCTGGAAAGCCGGGCCAAGGGATAAGGCACTTGCTGAGGAAAAGGAGCATTCCGATGATCAGGTCGTTGGCACTGGTGATTGCAGCGGGCCTGCTGGCCGGCTGCGGCAGCACGCCGAAAGCGGCGCCCGAGTCTGAAAAGGCCGGGGCGGCTCGGCAAAAGAGTTGCTACCAGGCTGACTGGCAAGCCGAAACCATGCCGGTGATCAACAAGCGCATCGGGCCGGACGGGTTGGAGAAATACGACTCTGCGCCCAACGGTCAGGAACAGGGTTGCCCTTGACGGGTCTGATTCACTAACCGACAGCAGCGGTGGCCGCAGGTCGCCGCTTGAGGATTGGCAATGAAAGGCGTTTTCGCCCTGGCGGCACTGGCGTTATTGGCCGGATGCACCAACCTGAACATGTTCGACAAGAAGGCAGAGCCGGCAGACAAGTGGACCACCTGGACGTGTGACAGCCAGGCGCAAGTCAACTGGCGGTTTGCCGACCAGGCCCGCACCCAGGTGGATGTGCGCCTCGGCGGCTCGGACCAGGTGTATCGCCTCAAGCAGGATGTGGCGGCCTCGGGCGTGCTGTACAGCGACGGCCAGTTGGCGTTTCACACAAAAGGTGAGGAAGGCCTGGTTTACTGGGTTGCCACCGATGATTTGATCGGGCGTGGCTGTAAAGCACAGTAACCCCGACAGCAATAACGATTCAGCAGGGCAGGCTTTGAAAGCCTGACCTTCAATAACTTGAATAGCAGCCGCCGCTACGGCAGGCTTGCACGATTAACGACCCTCGACCGGGAGAGAGACTCACAATGGCACTTATCAGCATGCGCCAGATGTTGGACCACGCAGCCGAATTCGGCTATGGCGTTCCAGCCTTCAACGTCAACAACCTTGAGCAGATGCGCGCCATTATGGAAGCCGCTGACAAGACTGACTCTCCAGTGATCGTCCAGGCTTCGGCCGGCGCGCGCAAATACGCCGGTGCCCCGTTCCTGCGTCACCTGATCCTCGCCGCGATTGAAGAATTCCCGCACATCCCGGTGTGCATGCACCAGGACCACGGCACCAGCCCTGACGTGTGCCAGCGCTCCATCCAGCTGGGCTTCAGCTCGGTAATGATGGACGGTTCCCTGGGCGAAGACGGCAAGACCCCGACCGACTACGAATACAACGTACGCGTCACCCAACAAACCGTGGCCATGGCTCACGCCTGTGGCGTTTCGGTTGAAGGCGAACTGGGCTGCCTGGGTTCCCTGGAAACCGGCATGGCCGGTGAAGAAGACGGTATCGGAGCCGAAGGCGTACTGGATCACAGCCAAATGCTGACCGATCCGGAAGAAGCCGCCGACTTCGTGAAAAAGACCCAAGTTGACGCCCTGGCCATCGCCATCGGCACCAGCCACGGCGCCTACAAATTCACCAAGCCACCTACCGGCGATGTGTTGGCCATCGACCGCATCAAGGAAATCCACAAGCGCATCCCGAACACCCACCTGGTGATGCACGGTTCTTCCTCGGTACCGCAAGAGTGGCTGGCGATCATCAACCAGTACGGCGGCGACATCAAAGAAACCTACGGCGTGCCGGTTGAAGAAATCGTCGAAGGCATCAAGTACGGCGTGCGCAAGGTCAACATCGACACCGACCTGCGCCTGGCCTCCACCGGTGCAATGCGTCGCCTGATGGCCACCAACCCGAGCGAATTTGACCCACGTAAATTCTTCGGCGCTACCGTGACTGCCATGCGTGATGTATGTATCGCACGTTACGAAGCCTTCGGTACTGCGGGCAACGCTTCGAAGATCAAGCCGATCTCGTTGGAAGCGATGTACCAGCGTTACCTGAAAGGTGAGTTGAACGCCAAGGTTAACTAAGCCTTACGCGTTAATGAAAAGCCCGCAGCGATGCGGGCTTTTTTGTGGCTGAAATTTGATCAGGCGGCTGCGGGGGTGTCGAAGCCGCGGTATTCGATGACGCGGAATACGTCGCTTACGTCCTGCACCAGGATGCGGGCGGTGTTGGCTACGTGGTTCAGGTCACGCTCCGCAAAATCGGGCAGGCTGGAGCAGGCCATCAGGTTGAGGTGTTCGAGGGCGGCGTTGAGGCGTTCACGCAGGCAGGCGTGCAGGTCCGTGAGTGGTGCATCGCTGTCGATCAATAGCACGGGGTATTCCGTGGCTGTTTCGGTGCAAGGGGTGAAACGGCGGGGTGGGAGTTGTGGCTTCATGGCAAATCCTTAACTCAAAAGAAAATTGGCCACCGTTTGCTGCGAAACAAATAGGGTGGCAGCTGTACGCGGGTTCGCAGACCGAGGAGTTAAGACCCGGCAGACCCGAAGGTCTCCCACGTACAACCGCCATAAAAAGCCGACCATTGGCAGGACTGCCTATGTCGTATTTTGACGGGTACGGTATTAACTCTGTAGGGCTGCGAAACCCTGTCGCCGTTCAATGCCGGCGACGGGGCGAACTATAAGCGGCGCTCCGATTCACCGCAACGGCCCTGTAGGACACAACGCCCCTGTGGGAGCTGGCGGTGCGACGATTCGACTTGCCCGCGATGGCGGTGGGTCAGCCAACTTATTATGTGGCTGATACACCGCCATCGCGGGCAAGCCCGGCTCCCACAGGGATAAGTGTTGTTTAAGCGATTGTGTTAATCACCGAATGATCCTTGGGTCCCTAGGACAGTGCCTACGAGATGTGAGGAGACTTAGTTCTCCACCAGCACCTTCGGATTCGAGTTACCCCACACCGTATACAGATCCGCCAGCAACGCACCGTTGATGTCTTCAACTTCCGCCTGGCTGGTCTCCACCGCGCCCTGCTTGCCGAACAACACCACTTCATCGCCGCTCTTCACGGTCGGCACGTCGGTGACATCGACCATCAGGGTGTTCATCGACACCTTGCCCACCACCGGCACCCGGTGCCCGTTGATCAGCACGATGCCTTTGTTGGTAAACGCCCGGCGATAGCCGTCGGAATAACCCACGGTGATGTTCGCCAGTTTCGAATCCCGCGCCAGGGTGTAGGTGCGGTCGTAGCCTACGGTGTTGCCTTTCGGGTAGCTGTTGACCGACGCCACGTGGGATTTGAACTGCATCACGCGCTTGTATTCGGTGAACGACGGCACGGTATCGCCAAACAGCAGGCCGCCCGGACGAACCATGTCCAGCCGCGACTCGGGTACTTCCAGGGTGGCGAAGGAGTTGGCGGCGTGCAGGGTGATTTTGCTGCGGTCGAGCTGGGCGACGCTGATCAGCCAGTTGGCTTGTTCGTTGAACGCCTTGAGCCCGGTGCGCACGTCGGCGGCATCTTCAACGGCGAAGTGGGTCATGATCGCCGTCACCTGCAGGTTTGGCACCTTGGTAATGGCTACGGCGTCGCGGCGGCCCTGGGCGGTGGTCATTTCCACACCGTTGCGGCTCATGCCGCTGGAGTTCAGGCCCAGGTGCACGACCAGCGGGCGGCCGTGGTTTTCGGCGATCAGGCTGGCGCGCACGGCGAAGTCCAGATTGCCCACCAGCTCTTCGACGTTATACGGCAACGCAGCTTCCAGCTCGCTCAGGGCGGCGGTGCGTACGCGGATCAGTTGGCCCTTGAAGCCGCTTTCACGGACCACGCGGGCTTCTTCGTTGCTGGCGATGCCGACGCAGGGCACGCCCAGTTTGATCACCGAGGGCATCAGTAAACCGATGCCGTGACCGTAGGCATCCGCCTTGAGCACGGCGCAGATTTTCGACTTGTCAGCGAGGCTGGCTTGCAGGGTGCGGATATTGTTTTCGAAGGCGACCTTGTTGATTTCGACCCAGGCGTTGCTGTCCTGGATATTGACCTGGGCCACCCCGTCGGCCATCGAGAGGGGCGGGGCGGCGAAGGCCGGGTTTTGCAGCAGTGCCATGCCCATAGAGAGGGCGAGCAGGGTGCGGGAAAAGGGCATTGGGCAGTCTCCATGACTTTCTTGTAGGGGGTAGTGCGCGTGCGCGGCGCCATACTCGGATTGTCCTACAAGAAAGTCGAGACCCTGGGTCGCGGTTCTGTCCTAAAGCGTCGTGGGACCGGTCGCTGAAGCGAATCAGCTTCAGTCGTGGTCAATGTCCAGCTTGGCAAACGTCACGCGGGCGCCTTCCTTGCTGTTGCCGCTGTTGTCCTGCACGTAGGCGCCGGCCTTGAAGTACAGCGGCTGTTTGCCCCACGCAGCGCCGATGCGTTCGTTCCATTGCCCGTTGGCGGCGTCGACGCTCAGCAGGCCGGCCTTGTTCAGGTGGATGACGTAGGTGAAGTTGCGGTCCAGCGGTACGTTCTCGGCGACGATGATCACCCGGCCTTCCGACTCGTCAGGGCGCATGCGCACCTTGGCGACGATGTTGCCGGTCTGGGTTTTTTCCTTGTATTGGTATTCGACCTTGATCAGTGGCTTCTGGCTTTCGTAGGCGTGGATTTGACCGATCACCACCTTGCCGGACGACGGCACCTTGTTGATCGCCAACGTGGCACGCAGGAAATTGTCGGCGTCGCTGTACAGCCAGTTGCGCAGGCGGCCGTCGGCGTAGGTTTCCCGCAGTTCGCTGCGAGGGTAAACGGCGTTCTCGGTACGCGTGCCGGTTACCGGGGTCCAGAATTGCACGCTGCTGCCTTCGGCCTGGAAGTATTGGTCCTTGAACCCGCTGAGCAGTTTCGGCGTGTCGATGGTCGAGGGCGGGGAGCCGACGGGGATGCTCAGGTTCCAGGTGGACAGATCAATCATTGAATACGCCTTTAACGGGGAGAGAAGGCCTTGGCTCGGGAGCCGGCACTTTCTTTATAGGTGGCTCGAAATGGATTGTTAATGGCTTTGTGGC
Organism: Pseudomonas sp. C6002; assembly: GCF_013385805.1. NCBI lineage: Bacteria > Pseudomonadati > Pseudomonadota > Gammaproteobacteria > Pseudomonadales > Pseudomonadaceae > Pseudomonas > Pseudomonas sp. C6002. The sequence continues at coordinate 594,200 of NZ_JACAPH010000030.1, forward strand.
GGATTGTTGGCGCCAATGAAATGGCAAAAAGCCATGTTTCCCGTAAACCGCGGGCTGTAGACACTGACCGTTAGTCGGTTGTCTGGGCTTTGGCGCAATGATGGCACCGTCGTGGCTTCTGCTTTATGGGATCCAGGGCTAGAGTGAGCCCTTATTGTTTATCCGGTTTTGTCGCAAAAATGACCGGAATGACTCCGACGAAAGAGAAGCAGCAATGGAATGCGCTCCAATCAAGCCTCGCGATGGTTGTTCAGTGCTTTTGGTGGTCGATGACTATCCAGAAAACCTGATCAGCATGCGTGCGCTATTGCAGCGTGAAGATTGGCATGTGGTGACGGCGGCCTCCGGGGTTGAAGCCTTGGGATTGCTGCTCGAACACGACGTCGACCTGGTGTTGCTGGATGTGATGATGCCCGGCATGGACGGGTTCGAGGTGGCCCGGCTGATGCGCGGCAGCCAACGCACGCAACTGACCCCGATCATCTTTCTCAGCGCTCACGCCCAATCGCCAGCGGCGATGCTGGAAGGCTATGCCAGCGGCGCGATCGACTACCTGCTGAAACCCTTCGACCCGAATATCCTCAAGCCCAAGGTCCAGGCCCTGCTGGAGCACCAGCGCAACCGCCGTGCCTTGCAGCGCCTGAGTCACGATCTGGAATCGGCCCGGGCCTTCAATGCCTCGGTGCTCGACAATGCCGCCGAAGGCATCCTGGTGGTGGGCGAAGACGGCGTGATCAGCTACGCCAACCCGGCGATTTCGCGGCTGATCAATGCGCCGGTCGCCGAGATCCAGGGTGCCGAGTTCCTGGGCTTCCTACAGAAGCCCCATGTGCCTGGGTGGTCCGATTCTGCCTTGTATGAAGGCTACAAACGTGGCGAAACCTGGCGCCTGCACGACGCCATCTTGCGCACCGCACCCGGCCAGCAGTTGCCCGTGGCGATGTCGTGCGCCCCGCTGCCGGCCGAGCAGAAAGCCATGGTGGTCACGGTGCTGGACATGTCCGAGGTGCGCCATCTGCATCAGCAACTGGAGTTCCAGGCCGTCACCGACCCGCTGACGGGCCTGCTCAATCGGCGTGGGTTTCACCAGTCGGTGGAGAATGTGCTGTTGCGCAGCGAGCGTAACGAGCAGTCGCTGGTGCTGCTGTACCTGGACCTGGACGGGTTCAAGCGGGTCAACGATTCCCTCGGCCACGACGCCGGAGACCGCGTGCTGCGCTGGGTCTCGGAACAGTTGAAGGCGTGCCTGCGCTCCTACGACATTCTTGGCCGCATGGGCGGGGATGAATTCACCGCGCTGCTGGAGCTGGAATTTCCGGAGCAGGCGGCCAAGATTGCGGAAAAACTGATCGAACGGGTGTCGATCTGTCAGCAGGTCGACGGTCTGGATGTGATGCTGGGCGTCAGTATCGGCATCGCCACTTTCCCGGACTGCGGCTCGGACCTCAACGGCCTGCTGCGCGCGGCCGACGTCGCGATGTACGAGGCCAAGCGCGCCGGGCGTCAGCAATATCGCTACTACGATCAGGAAATGAACGGCCGGGCCCGCTCGCGCCTGATGCTCGAAGACAGCGTACGCAGCGCCATCGACAGCAAGGATTTCACCCTGGTGTACCAGCCGCAGGTGTCGTTGCACGACGGCCATCTGCGGGGCGTCGAAGCGCTGCTGCGCTGGCAGCACCCGAGTGTCGGCGATGTGCCGCCGGGGCTGTTTCTGCCGTTGCTCGAAGAGGCGCGGCTGATCAGCCAGTTGAGCACCTGGATCTACCAGCAGGTGGCCGCCCAACGGCAGGCATGGGCAGGGGTGTTCAGCGATGAGTTGGTCCTGAGCGTGAGCTTGAGCAGCAGCCAGTTCAATATGCCGAACCTGGCCAGCCAGCTGCAGCAGGTGCTGGAGCGACATGGGTTGCAAGGCCGGCAGCTTGAGGTGGAGATCAGTGAAGAAAGCCTGATGCACAATCTGGATGAGTCCACCAAGCAGCTCAAGCTGTTGCGCCGGGCCGGCGTGCGGATTGCCCTGGATGATTTCGGCGCGGGCAACTGCTCCCTGGCCCACCTGCGGGACCTGGAATTCGACACCCTCAAGCTCGACCCGAAGCTGATCGCCCGCCTGCCGGGTTCATCCCGGGACGCGGCGATGGCGCGCAGCATTATCGAATTGTGCCGGCATTTTGATCTGCTGGTGATTGCCGAAGGCGTCGAGACCCAGGAGCAAGTTGAGTGGCTCAAGGCCAACGGCTGCCAGTTCATCCAGGGCCCGCAGGTGGCGCCGCCGTTGATCGCGGATGAAATTGCCGACTGGCGCCTGCGCGCAGCGGCCCGCTGAATTCGCTACACTGGCGCCCATTCAAATACCCGTTGTTGACCCCATGACCGCGCTGAAATACCTCCAGGCCTACCCCCCAGCATTGCAGGAGCAAGTGCGCCAGTTGATTGCCAAGGACCAACTCGGCGACTACCTGACCCAGCGCTACCCCGAGCGGCATGGCGTGCAGAGCGACAAAGCGCTGTACAGCTACGCCCAGGCCCTGAAGCAGGAACACCTGCGCAACGCCCCGGCCATCGACAAGGTGTTGTTCGATAACCGTCTGGACCTGACCCACCGCGCCCTCGGCCTGCACACCACCATCTCTCGGGTGCAGGGTGGCAACCTCAAGTCGAAGAAAGAAATCCGTATCGCCTCGCTGTTCAAGGAAGCCGCGCCGGAATTTCTGCGCATGATCGTGGTACACGAACTGGCGCACTTCAAGGAATCGGACCACAACAAGGCGTTCTACAAACTCTGTGAATACATGTTGCCGGGCTACCATCAGGTGGAATTCGACCTGCGGGTGTACCTGACCTGGCGGGACCTGCAGGGCAAGCCCTGACCTTCAAAGGCGATCAAGCATGGATGTGAGCAAGACCAAAAGCAGCTTCTACCGGCGCCTGTATGTGGCGTACCTGATTGATAGCCAGCTGGCCAGCAGCGTGCCGGCACTGACCGAGGTGACGGGCATGCCCCGGCGTACTGCACAGGACACGATTGCGGCGTTGGCGGACCTGGATATTGTGTGTGAGTTTGAACAGGAAGACGGCGCCCGCAATCATGCCGGGCGCTATCGGATTCGTGATTGGGGCGCGATTGATCGGCGCTGGATCGAGGCGAACCTGGCGAGCATTAAACAGGTGTTGGATTACCCCTGAAGGCTTGTAGTGACCGGGCCGACGCCTTCGCGAGCAAGCCCGCTCCCACATTCGACCGCATTCCAAAGGTGGAACTCGGTCAAATGTGGGAGCGGGCTTGCTCGCGAAGAGGCCCTCATGCCCGGCGCATGCCTATATGTGGAATGTCATCCTCAAGGTATTCCTCACCCGCCGCCACAAACCCGTAACGCCCGTAATACCCCTGCAAATGCGCCTGGGCCGACAGATAGATCGGCACGTCGGGCCACTGTTTCTCTGCCTGCCTGAGGGCTTCGTCCATCATCTGGTGGCCCAGCCCGGTACCCCGCGCGCTCGGCGCAACGATCACCCGGCCGATCACCACATCACCACCCTGTGATTCAGGATCCAGCAGGCGCAGGTAGGCCCGCAGTTGACCATCATCCCAGGCCATCAGGTGATGGGTGTCACCGTCCAGGTCCTGGCCGTCGATGTCCTGGTACACGCATTTCTGCTCGACCACGAAGACCTCCGAGCGCAGGCGCAAAATGGCGTACAGCTGCTCCTTGCCCAGGTCACTGTGGTGTTTGCAGACCCATTCGACTGTCATGGTGTTCTCTCGGCTGATTGTCTGGTCAGGATAGTAAGCGCGCGGGAGGCGAGTGTCTAAATTGCGGTTTTTTTGTGAGTGAGATCAATTTGCCATCATTCTCTGCGTGCGACGCTGCCGTCTTTGTGTAATCTGCAGTACAGGCTCATTGATGAGCTACTGTTAAATCCTCGGGTTGCCCCAGAGGTCAGGCCATAGAATGCCCGCCAAGGACTTGAGCATGCCGCGATTTTCTCGTGCCGTTGCTTTGATCGGTTTGTTGTTGCTGGCCCAGGCGGCGGCGGCAGAACGCTTGCGACTGGTGGCGGATGCCTGGCCGCCGTTCACTGACGCCACCCTGGTCAATGGTGGTTTGGCCACCGACATCGTGACCACCGCCCTGGCCCGTGCCGGCTATGCCAGTGAGTTTGAACAGGTGCCCTGGGCCCGCGCCCTGATGGGTGTGGGCGATGGGCGTTACGACGTATTGGTGAACGCCTGGTACGACGATGCGCGTACTCAGTTGGGGCAGTTTTCCGGCGAATACCTGCTCAACCGGGTGCTGTTTCTCAAGCGCCGCGACGATCCCATCGACTACCAGAACCTGGAGCAGTTGCACGACTACCCCGTCGCGGTGGTGCGTGGCTATGCCTATTCAGCGGCGTTCGATGCCGATCCGCAATTGCAGAAAGTCCCGGTGCATAACTTCGCCATGGCCGTGCGCATGTTGGCGGCACGGCGGGTGCGGCTGACGCTGGAGGACGAATTCGTCGCCCGCTACTACCTGGCTCGGGAGTCCGCCACCGTGCGCAACGCGGTGGAGTTTTTGCCGGTACCGTTGAGTGAGAACAGCCTGCACATTCTGGTCAGCCTGAAAAATCCCCGGCATGAGCAGATTGTTGCCGGGTTTGATCGGGAGATTGCCAGGATGAAAGTGGATGGCAGTTATGCGCGGTTGATGAAGCAGCACGGGATGTAGTGAGGCTAATGGCCCCTTCGCGAGCAAGCCCGCTCCCACATTCGACCGCATTCCAAAGGTGGAACTCGGCCGAATGTGGGAGCGGGCTTGCTCGCGAAGAGGGTTCAGGCTTCGCTGGTATCTTTGATCAGGTGAGCCGCCAGCGTGCGCAGCGGCCCCAGTTGCCGGCAGATCAACGCCAATTGCGTCTGCACCAGCCGCTGCCCTTCATCAATCTCATCCGGCATCTGCTCCAGATCCACCGCCAAGGCTTCTTCCGCATCACTCTGAATCGCGATTGGCTGCTTGTTGGCCAGCCCGGTGGCGATCTCGTCAATGCTCGCCGCCAGCGTCTTCCCGGCACCTTCGATCAAGTGTTCGCGCACTTCCGCCGGCAGTTGGGTTTCCCGGTGGGCGCCCAGCCCCGACAGGTAGCTGAGCAGCGTGTGGGACAGCACCAGGAACCTGAATCCCACGTCCGCTTCCTTACGGAAATGCCCCGGCTCCATCAGCATGTTCGCCAGGGTGGTGGACAGCGCGGCGTCGGCGTTGTGGGCATTGCGCCGGGCAAGACGGTAAGCCAGGTCGTCGCTTTTGCCCGCGGCGTACTGCTGCATGATCTGGCGCAGGTAGATGCTGTTGCAGGTCAGGGTATTGGCCAGCACCTTGTTCAGGCGTCGGCCCTGCCAGTCCGGCAGGAACAGGAACACCGCCAGCCCGGCGATCAGGCTGCCGAGCAAGGTATCGAACAGCCGTGGCAGGAACAGCCCGTAGCCGTCGCCCACCTGGTTGAAGCAGAACAGCACCATCAGCGTGATCGCGGCGGTCGCCAGGGTGTAGCGCGTGGTGCGGTTGATAAAGAACACCAGGCCCGCGGCGATGGCGAACATCGACTGGATCAGCGGGTTGGGGAACAGGTCGAACAGCGCCCAGGCGATGGTCAGGCCGATGGCTGTGCCGATGATCCGCTGGCCCAGCTTGCGCCGGGTGGCGCCGTAGTTTGGCTGGCACACGAACAGCGTGGTGAGGATGATCCAATAGCCTTGGGACGGGTGAATCAAGTGCACCATCCAGTAGCCGATACTCAGCGCCAGGGGCAGGCGCAGGGCATGGCGGAACAGCAACGAAGTCGGCGTCAACTGCGTGCGCAGGCGCGTCCACATTTCCTTGAGGTTGCGCGGCGCACGGTCCAGCAGGCTGCTGTCGGTGGCATCGGCCAGGCTGTCTGGGTTGGCGGCGTCGCCGAGCAGGCGGTCCAGGGTCGACAGGTTGGCGGCCAGGGCGCGCAGGGAGCGCAGCAGGCCGCGCCAGGCCGGGTTGCTCTGGATGCGCAGGTGTTCCAGGGAGGCGTTGAGGTCGCCCAGGGCTTCGGCGAAGCTGGCGTCATAAACGAACGGCTGGCGCATCTGGATCGATTCGGCCAGGGTCTGGCAGGCCTTGCCTTGCTGGCGCAACAGGCGCTGGCAGCGGAACAGCACGTCGCTGTGGAAGAAGGCTTCGGCGAGGGCGTTGTAAGGGTAGTGCGAGGAGCTGGCGCGCTCGTGGATGTCCTGGGCCAGGAAGTACAGCTTGAGGTAGCGGCTGACCTTGGAGCCCGGGCGACCATTGCCGACCCGGTGCAGGATGATCTCTTTGGCGGCGTTCAGTGCTGCCACCACCCGGCCGTTCTGCTGCGCCAGTTCCAGGCGCCGCGCTTCCACATCCAGTTGGCGGATCGGTTCGAACAGCGACGACTTGAGCTTGAGGTAGCGTCCCAGCTCGCGAAACAGTCGCGCCAGGCTCTGCTGCACCGGCTGGTTGGAAAACAGCACCTGCCACAACACCGACAGCGCGCCATACCACGCGGCGCCGGCCACCAGCAGCAAGGGTTCATGCCAGAAGTCGGTGACGGCGCCACCGCGCTGGTCCACGCCGATCATGGTGTAGACCGAGAGAATCAGGGTGGCCGAAGCGATCGCCCCATAACGCTCGCCGAGGGCACCGAGCATGGTCAGGCCGAAGCTGGATAGAGCCAGGAAGATCGCGAAGATCCAGGGATAAGGGAAAAGCAGTTCGACGGACAGTGCCGCAGTGCTGAAGCACACCAGTGTCACGGCCAGGGCGTTGAGCCGGCCTTGCCAGTTGTCATCGGTCTCGGCCAGGGCGCTGGCGATAATGCCCAGGAACAGCGGGATCAGCAGCGCCATTTCATTCTGGTACCAGCACAGCGCCATGCTGCCGGTCAGGGCGATGAATACCCGTACGCTGTAACTGAACTTATCCAGTGCCCAAAGGCGCCGCATGGACTGCTTGAAGGAGGTCGATGACATGAAGTCTGGGGTCTTCCGGGACGATGCCGCTAAATTGAGCCAGTAATGACGCCACGGCAAGCGTGGCGATCACATCTGAGAGCAAAATTTATTCCAGTCATTACTTCCAAGCACACCACGAACCAAATGTGGGAGCGGGCTTGCTCGCGAAGGCGGTGTATCAGTCACTGATGTATTAGCTGACACTCCGCCTTCGCGAGCAAGCCCGCCCCCACATTTTTTACCGGGTTCCGTCAGGCAAATTGGGCAGCGGCATAACCGGAGGCCCACGCCCACTGGAAATTGAACCCGCCCAGGTGACCGGTCACATCCAACACTTCGCCGATGAAGTACAAACCGGGGCTTTTCAGGGATTCCATGGTCTTGGACGAAACCTCCCGGGTGTCCACGCCACCCAGGGTGACCTCGGCGGTGCGATAGCCTTCAGTACCCGCCGGCACCAGTTGCCAGCTCCCCAGTTTGCCGGCGATGTCGGCAATCTCGGCGTGGGTGTACTGCTTCATCGGCTTGGAAACGAACCAGGTTTCGGCCAGCAGGTTGGCCATCTTCTTGGTGAAGATCTCACCCAGCAGGGTTTTCAGCTCGCTGTTCGGGCGCTCCACCTGTTGCGCTTGCAGCCAGGTGTGGGCGTCGTGGTCGGGCAGCAGGTTGATTTCCACGGTGTCGCCGGGTTCCCAGTAGGAGGAAATCTGCAGGATCGCCGGCCCGCTCAGGCCGCGGTGGGTAAACAGGATGTTCTCGCGAAAGCTTTGGTCGTTGCAGCTCACCAGGCAATCCACGGACGTACCGGACAGCTCGCCGCACAATTCCTTGAGCTGGTCAGTGATGGTGAACGGCACCAGCCCGGCGCGGGTTGGCAGCAGTTCATGGCCGAACTGCTTGGCGACCTGGTAACCAAAGCCGGTGGCACCCAGGGTCGGGATCGACAGCCCGCCGGTGGCGATCACCAGTGATTCGCAGCGCAACTCACCCAGGGTGGTTTGCAACTGATAGCCGCCATCGACCTTGGCAATCTCCTGCACCGAGGTGTCCAGGTGCATGCTCACGCCGACCTGGATGCACTCATCCAGCAGCATCCCGAGGATGTCGCTGGACTTGTTGTCGCAGAACAGCTGGCCGAGTTTTTTCTCGTGGTACGGCACGCCGTGCTTGGCCACCAGCCCGATGAAATCCCACTGGGTGTAGCGGGCCAGGGCGGACTTGCAGAAGTGCGCGTTGTGGGAGAGGAAGTTGGCAGGCTCCGTGTACATATTGGTGAAGTTGCAGCGGCCACCGCCGGACATCAGGATCTTTTTGCCGGCCTTGTTCGCGTGGTCGATCAACATCACCTTGCGCCCACGCCCGGCGGCGGTCAGCGCACACATCAAGCCTGCGGCGCCGGCGCCAATGATCACAACTTCGGTCGAGCGCACAGCCATGTCCTCATACAAATTCTGAATTGGAATACAGTCAAATGTGGGAGCGGGCTTGCTCGCGAATGCGCAGTGTCAGTCACCGAATCTGTCGACTGATATACCGCATTCGCGAGCAAGCCCGCTCCCACATTTTTGATCTCGGTATAGCTTGAGATCTTTACAGGATACGCACGCGCAACGAACGGCCTTTGATCTTGCCGTCATTCAAACGCTGCAATGCCTGCTTGGCGATCCCGCGTTCAACGGCCACGAACGCCTGGAAATCAAAGATCGCGATCTTGCCGACCTGGGCCCCCGGGATCCCGGCTTCACCGGTCAGTGCGCCGAGGATGTCGCCCGGGCGAACCTTGTCTTTACGGCCGGCGGCAATGCACAGGGTGCTCATCACCGGCAGCAACGGGCCGCCGCTCTGAGGCTTGAGGTTGTCCAACTGGTCCCAGTTCAGCGGCGACTTCTGCAACTGCTCGATGGCCTGGGCGCGGTGGGCTTCAGACGGGGCAACCAGGCTGATAGCGATGCCAGTCTCACCCGCGCGACCGGTACGGCCCACGCGGTGAATGTGGATTTCCGAGTCGCGGGCCAGTTCGACGTTGATCACCATGTCCAGTGCATCAATGTCCAGGCCACGGGCGGCAACGTCAGTGGCGACCAGTACCGAAGTACTGCGGTTGGCGAACATCGCCAGTACCTGGTCACGGTCGCGCTGTTCCAGGTCGCCATGCAGGCCAACGGCGGAGATGCCCTTGGCGGTCAGGTGATCCACGGTTTCCTGCACTTGCTGCTTGGTAAAGCAGAAGGCTACGCAAGACGCCGGGCGGAAATGCGCCAGGACCTTGGTCACCGCGTCCATGCGCTCTTCCGGGGAGATCTCGTAGAAGCGTTGCTCGATCTGGTCGTCCGAGTGGAACGCTTCGGCCTTGACCTGTTGCGGCGCGCGCATGAATTTCGAGGCCAGCTGCTTGATGCTCACCGGGTAGGTGGCCGAGAACAGCAGGGTCTGGCGGCGGGCCGGGGTCTTGCTGATGATGTCTTCGATGGCGTCGTAGAAGCCCATGTCGAGCATGCGGTCGGCTTCATCGAGGATCAGCGTGTTCAAGCCGTCCAAAACCAGCGAACCCTTGCGCAGGTGCTGCTGGATGCGGCCCGGGGTGCCGACGATGACGTGGGCGCCGTGCTCCAGGGAGGCGATCTGCGGGCCGAGGGACACGCCGCCGCACAGGGTCAGCACCTTGATGTTGTCTTCGGCGCGGGCCAGGCGACGGATTTCCTTGGCCACCTGGTCAGCCAGCTCGCGGGTCGGGCACATGACCAGTGCCTGGCAGCCGAAGTAGCGCGGGTTGATCGGGTTCAACAGGCCGATGCCAAAGGCTGCGGTCTTGCCGCTGCCGGTCTTGGCCTGGGCAATCAGGTCCAGCCCTTTGAGGATCACCGGCAAGCTTTGCGCCTGGATCTGCGTCATCTCGACATAACCCAGCGAGTCGAGGTTAGCCAGCATGGCGGCGGACAGGGGCAAAGTATTAAAAGCGGTGGCGATGGTAGTCACGGGACTGGCTCTGCAAAACAAAATGTCGCGCAGTGTACCAGCCTCGTGGGATTTTCCCTGCAAGTTCTAGACGAGAAGCCTGTTAATGCTCAATGTCGTGCTCACGGCTGACCACGCGTTTGCCGTCTTTTGGCGACAATTGCAGGAAGATCGCCGCCGCCAGCATCGCCATGATGCCCACGGTGACGAAGGTCAACTGGAACGCGCCGAGCACGGTGTCGACCCCGTCGTTGCCCACTTCGGCGGTAAAACCACCCAGCAGCGCACCGGCGCAGGCCACCCCAAGGCTCAGGGACAACTGCGCCACCACCGACAGCAAACTGTTGCCGCTGCTGGCCTGGGCGTCGTCGAGGTCGATCAGGGTCACGGTGTTCATCGCGGTGAATTGCAGCGAGTTGATCGCCCCGAGGATCGCCAGCATGCTCAGCAGCAGCGGGTAGGGCGTGTGTTCGCTGACCAGGCCCATGCTTGCCAGCATGATGCCCAGCGCCAGGGTGTTGCCGGTCAGCACCACGCGGTAGCCCAGGCGCTCGATCAGCGGCCGGGCGATGGACTTGGCAAACATCGCCGCCGCCGCCAGGGGCAGCATGCTCATCCCGGCTTCGGACGGTGAGTAACCGAGCGCCACCTGCAGCAACAGCGGCACCAGGAACGGCAACGCGCCGCTGCCCAGGCGAGCGAACAGGTTGCCGAGGATGCCCACCGCAAAGGTCCGGGTCTTGAACAGCACCGGCGAGAACAGCGGGTTGTCGATATGCCCGGCGCGCAGCCAATACGCCGCCAGGCACGCGAGGCCGCCGAACAGCAGCAACATCACCCGCAGGTGCGGCAGGTGCAATTCGCCGAGGCCTTCCATGGCGATAGTGATCAGCACCATCGCCGCGCCGAACAGCAGGAAACCCACGCCGTCGAACCGCGTACGTTCGCTGCCGCGCAGGTCGGGGATGAATTTCCAGACGGCGTAGCAGCCGATGATGCCCACCGGCAGGTTGATCAGGAAGATCCAGTGCCAGGTCAGGTATTGCACCATCCAGCCGCCCATGGTCGGGCCGAGCAGTGGGCCGAGCAGCCCGGGAATGGTGATGAAACCCATGATCCGCACCAGCTCCGAGCGCGGGTAGGCGCGCAGCACCACCAGCCTGCCCACCGGCAACATCAACGCACCGCCCAGGCCCTGGATCACCCGGGCGCCCACCAGCATGGTCAGCGTGCTGGAGAGCGCGCAGAGCAACGAGCCAATGCTGAACAGCATGATCGCGCCGAAGAAGATCTTCTTGGTGCCGAAGCGGTCGGCCACCCAGCCCGAGGCGGGAATCAGCAGGGCCACGGTGAGCATGTAGGCAATCACTACGCCTTGCATGCGCAAGGGGTTCTCCGCCAGGTCTCGGGCCATGGCCGGCAAGGCGGTGTTGAGAATCGTCCCATCCAGCGACTGCATGAAGAAGGCAATCGCTACCACCCAGGGTAGCCAGCGGGCGGTCTTGGCATCGAGAGGGGCGCGATTCGGCATGAGTTACCTTTTTGTTAGCAGCCTATGTGTCGGCGATTATGCGCCATCGGCGGCTCCTTTTCCCACAGGCCCTTCGTCTATATCTGACAACGCCACGTGTTTGCCCACCAGGAAATCAATCAGCGCGCGGTGCACGGCCAGGGCCGCTTCGCGGGATTCCAGGTCGAGCAAATGGCCGGTGTGTTCGGCGGTGGCGAAGCTGCTGCGGCCTACGTATTTTTTGAACAGTTGGGCTTCGTCTGCCGGGGTGTACTCGTCCAGCACGCCGTTGAGGAAGTGCACCGGGGTTTCGATCCGGGTCAGTTGCGGCAGGTAGTTGCCGTCACCCAGCGCCAGCACCTGATGGATATGGAAGCGTGCCTGGCGATACTCGGTGGTGGCCATGGTCGACAGGTGCCGGTGATTGTTGCGCTTGAGCCGGGGCGACAGGTATTTGCCCACGGTTTCATTCAGTAGATGGCCGACGGCGGATTTGTCATCGGCCTCGATCAGCACGCGCACCCGCTCTACGTATTCGAGCATGGCCTGGTTGAGGTTGGGCGCCAGTGCCATCACCACCGAGCTTTCAATCGACGGCGGGTTGTGGGCGAGGGTCAGCAGCGTGGAAATCCCCCCCCATGAGGCAGACACCAGGTGGTTGACCTGAAAGCGTTCCACCAGAGCGCGCAGGATCTGCACTTCATCGTCCTTGGTCACAAGGTCGAGGTCGGTGTTGTGCGGGCGTGAATAGCCGGAGAACGGCAGGTCGAACATCAGCACATTGAAGTGCTCGGACAGGCACTTGCTGGTGCGTGCAAACGAGCGGGTGGTGGACAGCGCGCCGTTGACCAACAGCACGGTTTTCTTCTCTGGGTTGTTACCAAGTTGCTCTACGTGAACGTTGTAGTGCTTGAACAGCTTTTCAATGACAAAACTTCCATGGTTCATGTCAACGCTCCAGCTTGCCCTATCCCGGGCAAGGTCGTGCATCACTTGCGTGCAAGTGGGTTGAGGACGGCGGGGTGTTGTTTGAGTTTTTTTACCGCGCGGACGTGGCTAGGTGCCACCAACCTTTATAACGAGGTTTTTCGCGAGCGACAACTGGCCGGACGGCCAGGTGTCTGGAGTGGGGTTTTGAGGATGAACCGAATCAAAATGTGGAATGCGATCAACTGTGGGAGCGGGCTTGCTCGCGAATGCGGTGCCTCAGTCACAGATGTAGTGGCTGACACGCCGCATTCGCGAGCAAGCCCGCTCCCACAAGGTTTTTGCGTTGCTTATAAGGTCAGGGTCAGGCGTTTTACCAGCGCCCCCGGCAGCAGATTGGATGACGTATTGCGCTGGCTATACGTACTCGCCGACAGCAGCAATTCCCGATCAGCGGTCAGCGCTTCCAGTTGCGAGCCCAGCAGGCTGTACACGCTGTCATCAAAACGCATGGTGCTGACCGGCGCCTTGATCTCACCGTCCTCGACCCAGAACGTGGCGAAGCGGGTCATGCCGGTCAGGCGTGCGGCGGGCTGGTCGGAGTAGTTCAGGTACCACAGGTTGCTGATGTACAAACCGGTACCCAGTTGCTTGAGGATATCGGCCTGGGCCAGGTCGCCGGCCGCCATCTGCAGGGCGCTGGGAGATTCATCGCCGCTGGCGCCATTGGTGCTCAAGCCGTATTCGGCAGCACTGCGGGAGTTCACCAATTGGCCTTCAGCCTTGCCGGCATTGATCAGCTTCACATCACTGCGCGGATAGCCGTCACGGGAAAACGCCGAGCTCAGGGAGCCGCTGACCTGTTCGTCCAGGGTCACCAGCGTGCTCAAGGTTTGATCACCGTTGTACAAGCGTTGCAACGGGCTGCCCTTGCTGGCGATGGACTGGGCGGAAAACCCGCCCCAGGTCAGCATGCTGATGATCTCTTCCATGGCCGCCGGTGCCAGGTAGGCGCGGTATTGCCCCGGTGCCAGCGGGTGCAGCGGGCGACCAAGGTATTCCAGTTGCTCACGGGCCTGCTTGAAACGCTGGGCGAAGGCCACGCTGTCCCAATCGTTGCCGGCGTAGCTGGCTTTCACCGCTTCACCGTTGGCGTGGAACAGGCTGAAGTCGAAGTTGAAACTGTTGGCCTGGTGCCAGCCGAAGGCGCCTGATGAACTGGCGAAACCACGGCTGATAGGGCCGGCGGCGTAGAAGCCGACCATGTCCACACCTTCAGCGGCCAGGCTGACTGCTTCCAGCACCTGGGCCAGGTCCGGCAGTGGTCGGTCCTGCTGGTCCTTGTTTTGCCAGGCGTTGTGGTTGAGCAGCAGGTACGGATCCTGGGGCAACAACGGCAAGGTCTCGCGCAGTTGTTGCAGGCCGTCGGCCAGGCGCTGGCGATCCAGTTCAGGCTCGCCCGCCAGGGTGATACCGAGGTCGGCGTGGCGCCCGTCGTTGATCAGCTTCAGGTTCAGGCTGGCCTGTTGCACCTGGCCGGCCTGGCGCACTTTGCCGTGGTTGAAACGCACAAACTCGGAGGACTCGTCGGCGTAGCCGAGGTGGAATTGTTCGTGGTCGGTGATGGCCTGCTTGAGCCAATCCACCAGGGCTTTGAAATTATTCATCAGGCGTCTCCCCCGAACACGTCCACGTTGCTGAACACACAGGCCGGCGACGCATGGCCGACGCGGATCACCTGGTTGGGTTCGCCCTTGCCGCAGTTCGGCGTGCCCAGCACCTTGAAGGTGCTGGCGTCGCCGACGGCGCTGAGGTTGCGCCAGAACTGCGCGGAAATCGCCCGGTAGTTGGGGTTCTTCACCACGCCTTTGAGTTCGCCGTTTTCAATCAACTGGCCCCACTCGCAGCCAAACTGGAATTTGTTGCGTGCATCGTCAATCGACCACGAACGGTTGGTGGACATCAGGATGCCGTTCTCGATGCCGCCAATCAGCTGCGCCATGTTCTGGTCGCCGGCCTCGATATTCAGGTTGGCCATGCGGTCGATCGGCGCGCGGTTCCAGCTGCAGGCGCGGCTGTTGGCCACGCCTTGCATGCCGGCGCGGTATTGCGACAACGCACCGCCCAACGGCTTGAGCAGCAAGCCTTCGCGGATCAGGAATTGTTTGCTGGCCTTCGTGCCGTCGTCGTCATGCCCATAGCTGGCGAGCTGCTCGGGAATGTCCGGGTCGAAGGTCACGTTCAGCAGGTTGGAGCCGTATTGCAGGTGACCGAAATCGCTGGCCTTGACGAAGCTGGTGCCGGCGTAATTGCGCTCGTCGCCCAGGATGCGGTCGAGTTCCAGCGGGTGGCCGATGGATTCGTGGATCTGCAGGATCATCTGGTCGGGCATCAGCAGCAGGTCGCGTGGGCCCTGGGGCGTGTTCGGGGCCAGCAGCAGTTGCAGCGCCTGGTCGGCAATCTGCGGCGCGGCGCCCACCAGGCCGAAGCGTCTGATCACGTCAAAGCCGCCTTGCTGGCCGAAGTTGGTGCCGCCCAGGGTGCGGGTCTGGCTGTCATTGCCGTCGTAGGCCGTGACGTTGACACCCGGGAACACAAACCGCTGGGCCTGGCGCAGTTCGGCGCCGGCGCTGTTGAGGTAGATCTGTTCGACGTGGGTGGTGCCCAGGCTGACTTCCCAGTTCACCAGGCGCTCGTCCTTGGGCACGGCGGCCGATTCGGCGCCGAGCAGTTGGTAGCAGTCGCTCAGGGACGGGAAGGGCTGGTCGAGGCTCGGCGACAGGTAGTCGGCAATGTCGCTGGACACTGGCTGGTCGCGCAGGTCGAGCAGGGCGTGGGGCTTGATGAGCCGGGCTTGCTGTTCGGCGCGCTCAAGGGCGGCTTGCAGGCCGGGCAGGGAAATGTCGTGGGTGGCGGCGTAGGCTTCGACGCCATTGAGGCGCACGGTGAGCATCGCGCCTTCGTCCTGGCTGAGATGTGGCGGCTCGGCGACGTTCTTGCGTACCGACAGGTACTGGCCGGACTCGCGGACGTAGCGCAGGGAAAAGAATTCGGCGGTAGTGCGCAGGGCACTGAACTGCTTTTTGAGTGTGGCGTGGTGTTCGAACATGGGGCCTTCCTTGTGGGCGGCTCGGCGCGGGCAGGCAAACAGAGTAGGCCCGGGCTGGGAGCTGATCAAGGAAAGTGTAGGCGGGCGGGAGGTCTTGCGGTGTCAGATCGGGCCTCTTCGGGAGCAAGCCCCCTCCCACATTTGATCGGGTTCACACGGTCAAAAATGTGGGAGCGGGCTTGCTCGCGAAGGGAGCACCTCGGTCCATCAGTTACTGCGCAGTAGGACCCACTTCACGCATCGGCTTGCCACGCACCGGCGCATCGCCTGCCACGTAGTAATCCGCAGTGCTGCGCGGCAGTGGCTTGCGGCCACGGATCTTGTCGGCGATTTTCTCGGCGATCATGATCGTCGGCGCGTTCAGGTTGCCGGTGGTGATGATCGGCATGATCGACGCGTCAACCACGCGCAGACCCTGCATGCCATGCACGCGGCCTTCGGCGTCAACCACGGCCATCTCGTCGGTGCCCATCTTGCACGAGCAGGACGGGTGGAACGCGGTCTCGGCGTGCTCACGGATAAATTTATCCAGTTGCTCGTCGGTCTGTACGTCGATGCCCGGGCTGATTTCGCGGCCACGGTATTGGTCCAGTGCCGGCTGCTGCATGATTTCACGGGTCAGGCGGATGCCGTCGCGGAATTCCTGCCAGTCCTGTTCGGTAGACATGTAGTTGAAGAGGATGCTCGGGTATTCCCGTGGGTTCTTCGACTTCAACTGCACGCGGCCACGGCTCGGCGAACGCATGGAGCCCATGTGCGCCTGGAAACCGTGCTCTTTCACACCGTTGCTGCCGTTGTAGTTAATCGCTACCGGCAGGAAGTGATACTGGATGTTCGGCCAATCGAATTCTTCACGGGTACGGATGAAACCGCCCGCTTCGAACTGGTTGCTGGCGCCGATGCCGGTGCCGTTGAACAGCCACTCGGCACCAATGGCCGGCTGGTTGTACCAGAGCAGCGACGGGTACAGCGAGACCGGTTGGGTGCAGGCGTATTGCAGGTACAGCTCGAGGTGATCCTGCAGGTTTTCGCCGACGCCTGGCAGGTCGTGGACCACCGGAATGTCGAGGCTTTCCAGCAGTTTCGCCGGGCCAACACCGGAGCGTTGCAGCAGTTGCGGCGAAGCGATTGCGCCGCTGCACACCAGGACTTCCTTGCGGGCACGGGCTTCAACGCGCTCTTCGGCAGCACCGATCAGGTAACGCACGCCGACGGCACGCTTGCCTTCGAACAGGACTTTGTCGGTCAGGGCGTGGGTGACGATGGTCAGCGTCGAGCGCTTCTTGGCCGTGTCCAGGTAACCGCGAGCGGTACTGGCGCGACGACCGTTTGGCGTCACGGTACGGTCCATCGGGCCGAAGCCTTCCTGCTGGTAGCCGTTCAAGTCTTCGGTACGTGGGTAACCGGCCTGTACGCCGGCTTCAACCATCGCGTGGAACAGCGGGTTGTTGCCGGCTTTTGGCGTGGTCACGCTGACCGGGCCGTCGCCACCGTGGTAGTCGTTCGGGCCGATGTCGCGGGTTTCGGCTTTACGGAAATACGGCAGGCAGTCCAGGTAGGTCCAGTCTTCCAGGCCCGGCAGTTTCGACCAGTTGTCGTAGTCCATCGCGTTGCCGCGGATGTAGCACATGCCGTTGATCAGCGAGGAGCCGCCGAGGCCCTTGCCGCGACCGCACTCCATCCGGCGGCCGTCCATGTGTGGCTCTGGATCGGTTTCGTAGGCCCAGTTATAGCGGCGGCCTTGCAGCGGGAACGCCAGGGCGGCTGGCATCTGGGTACGGAAATCGAAACGATAGTCCGGGCCGCCGGCTTCCAGCAGCAGGACGGTGACGCCTTCGTCTTCGGTCAGACGGGTCGCCAGGGTGTTACCGGCAGAGCCGGCACCCACAATGATGTAGTCGTATTCTTGGGACATTAAATGCACCCTCGTGAAAGTTGGTTCAGGCTGCTTTTGTGGCGAGGGAGCTTGGTCCCGTTCGACTGCGCAGCAGTCGCAAAGTCAGCGCTCGAGTTCTGTCTGAAAGAACTGCGGTACCTGGCATGGGGCTGCTTCGCGGCCCGACGGGAGCAAGCCCCCTCGCCACATGGGCCATGCCAGGCTCAATCAGGTTTTAGAACACCGAGGCGTAGTCGCCCAGCTCAACCTGTACCGATTTGATGCGAGTGAAGTTGTTCAGCGAGCTGATCCCGTTTTCACGGCCCACGCCCGACTGCTTGTAGCCGCCCACCGGCATCTTCGCGTCGGACTCGCCCCAGGCGTTGATCCAGCAGATACCGGCTTCCAGCTGATGAATCACGCGGTGGGCGCGGTTCAGGTCCTTGGTCACCAGGCCAGCGGCCAGGCCGAAGTCGGTGTCGTTGGCGCGGCGGATCACTTCTTCTTCGGTGTCGTAGGTGAGGATGCTCATCACTGGGCCGAAGATTTCTTCACGGACGATGGTCATTTCGTCGGTGCAGTCAGTGAACACGGTCGGGGCCACGTAGGCACCCTTGGCGAATTCACCGTCGGTCAGACGGTCGCCGCCGCACAGCACGCGGGCGCCTTCTTCTTTACCTTTGGCGATGTAGCCGAGCACGCTTTCCATGTGGGCGAAGCTGACCAGCGGGCCGAAGTTGGTGTTTTCATCTTCCGGGTTGCCGATGCGGATGCGGGCAACGCGCTCGGCGATCTTGGCTTCGAACGCGCCTTTGAGGGCGGTCGGAACGAACACGCGGGTGCCGTTGGTGCAGACCTGGCCCGAGCTGTAGAAGTTGGCCATCATCGCGATGTCGGCGGCGCGGTCGAGGTCGGCGTCGTCGAAAATGATCAGCGGGGATTTGCCGCCCAGTTCCATGGTGACTTCCTTGAGCGAAGAGCTCGAAGCGCTGGCCATGACTTTCTTGCCGGTGTCGGTGCCGCCGGTGAAGGAGACTTTCTCGATGCGCGGGTGCTCGGTCAGCCAGGTGCCGACTTCACGGCCGCTGCCGGTCAGGACGTTGAACACGCCATCCGGAACGCCGGCGGCGGTGTAGATTTCAGCCAGTTTCAGGGTGGTCAGTGAGGTGACTTCGCTTGGCTTGAAGATCATCGCGTTACCGGCCGCCAGGGCAGGTGCGGATTTCCACAGGGCGATCTGGATCGGGTAGTTCCACGCGCCGATACCGGCCACGACGCCCAGTGGCTCGCGACGGGTGTAGACGAACGACGTGTCACGCAGCGGGATCTGCTCGCCTTCGATGGCGGGCACCAGGCCTGCGTAGTATTCCAGCACGTCAGCGCCGGTGACGATGTCGACGTATTGGGTTTCGGAATACGGCTTGCCGGTGTCCAGGGTTTCCAGGGCGGCCAGTTCGTCGTTGCGCTCACGCAGGATGTCGACGGCACGACGCAGGATGCGCGAACGCTCCATGGCAGTCATGGCGGCCCAGATTTTCTGGCCCTTTTCGGCGCTGACCACAGCGCGCTCGACGTCTTCTTTGGTGGAGCGTTGCACGTTGGCGAGAACTTCACCGTTAGCCGGGTTGATGGCTTCGAAAGTGGCATCGCTGCCAGCGTCGGAGTAGCCGCCGTCAATGTAGAGTTTTTGCAGTTCGAAACGGGCCATAAAGTCCTCGCAAGTGCATTAGTGGTTGGCGCGGTTCGGGAGTTGAGCGTTTATGTGTGCTCTAACTCACCTGCTTGGCCAATTGGAAATCCATGTATTCGTAAGCGATCCGTTGCGCCTGCTCCGTGTCGAAAGCGTCTCCCGACAGGGCGCCGCGCAACCACAAACCGTCGATCAGGGCCGCCAGGCCTCGGGCTGCGCTGCGTGCCTCGGGCAACGGCAACGCTCGGCGGAACTGGCAACACAGGTTGGAATACAGACGGTGATCGTTGATCCGCTGCAGCCTGTGCAATGACGGGTGGTGCATGCTGGTGGCCCAGAAGGCCAGCCAGGTTTTCATAGCCGGGCCGTTGACTTGGCTGGCGTCGAAGTTGCCTTCGATGATCACCTGAAGATGGGCCCGCGGGCTGTCATCTTTCAGCGCCAACCGGCGCTCGGTGACGTTCTCGATCAGCACGTTCATCAGGTACCGCATCGTGGCGGCGATCAGGCCATTCTTGTCCTGAAAATAGTGACTGATGATGCCATTCGAGACACCGGCCAGACGGGCGATCAGCGCAATGCTGGCATCCCCCATTCCGACCTGATCGACCGCCGTCAATGTGGCTTCGATCAACTGCTGGCGGCGTATGGGTTGCATACCGACCTTGGGCATCGTGCACCTCTCCTTAGGCCTGCCAACGGGCGATAAACGTCCGTCGGCTTGAGGGCCAGTCTATTTTGTTTTGATTGAACGTTCAATCAACAAAGAATAAGATCTGCGACAAATGGTCGCTGCCTACAGGTATTTCCTACGTGCATGTGGCGCCACCTGACATCGGGAAAACCCATGAAACAGCCCGGCACAGCGGTTCGCCGGGGGTTTATGGTTTTTCGGGGTGTCTTTATACACCCGTCCGTCGACTGCCGAAAAATCGATGGCTCGGGTCAAGCGTTGCCTTGTGTTTCTCTGCACTGCCCGGAGCATCTGTGCCATGAGTTCTGCCTCTCTTATAAAGACCCCGCCAGAAAAGGTGCGGGTCAACGGTTGGGTGTTCTACACCTCCACCGCGCTGATTCTGTTGTTGACCGCGATTCTGATCATCGCCCCGCAGGAAGCCGGCAGGATGCTCGGTGTGGCCCAAGCCTGGTTGTCGAAAAGCTTTGGCTGGTACTACATGGTCGTGATCGCCGCCTACCTGGTGTTTGTGGTGGGCCTGGCGTTTTCGTCCTATGGCAAATTGAAACTGGGCAGCAAGGACGACACCCCGGACTTCAGCTACGGCGCCTGGGCCGGCATGCTCTTCTCGTCGGGCATCGGCATCTCGCTGCTGTACTTCGGCGCCTCCGAGCCGCTGGACCACTACTTCAACCCGCCTGAAGGCGCGTCGGCCACCGGCGAAGCTGCACGCCAGGCGTTGCAGTTGACGTTCCTGCACTGGGGCCTGCACGGCTGGGCGATCTACGCACTGGTCGGCCTGGCCGTGGCGTATTTTGCCTACCGTCATAACCAGCCGCTGGCCTTGCGTTCGGCGCTGTACCCGCTGGTGGGCGAGCGTTGGGTCAAAGGTGCGGCCGGTCACGCGGTAGACGGCTTCGGCATGTTCGTAACGCTGCTGGGCCTGGTGACGAACCTGGGGATTGGTTCGATGCAAGTGTCCTCCGGGTTGGAAAACCTGTTCGGCATGGAACACAGCAACACCAACCTGCTGATCGTGATCATCGTGATGAGCACCGTGGCGACCATTGCCGCCGTGTCGGGTGTGGAGAACGGCATTCGCCGCCTGTCCAACCTGAACATCGTGCTGTTCAGCGGCCTGCTGATTTTCGTGCTGCTGTTCGGCCCGACCCTGCACCTGCTCAACGGCTTCGTGCAGAACATCGGCGACTACATGAACGGCATCGTGCTGAAGACCTTCGACCTGTACGTGTACGAAGGCGACGCCGACAAGACCGAACGCTGGATGGGCCTGTGGACCCTGTTCTACTGGGCCTGGTGGATTTCCTGGGCGCCATTCGTGGGCATGTTCATCGCGCGTATTTCCCGCGGTCGCACGGTGCGTGAACTGGTGGCCGGCGTGCTGCTGATCCCGCTGGGCTTCACCCTGGCGTGGCTGTCGATCTTCGGCAACTCGGCCCTGGACCTGGTGGTGAACCATGGCGCGGTGGAGTTGGGCAAGACGGCGCTGGAACAGCCGTCCATGGCGATCTACCAACTGCTCGAGCATTACCCGGCGTCGAAAATCGTCATCGGTGTGTCGATCTTCGTGGGCTTCGTACTGTTCCTGACCCCGGCGGATTCCGGCGCGGTGATGATGGCGAACCTGTCCTGCAAGGGCGGCAACGTTGACGAAGATGCGCCGCATTGGCTGCGGATTTTCTGGTCGGCGGTGATCACCCTGGTGACCATCGGCCTGTTGTTCGCCGGTAACTTCGAAGCCATGCAAACCATGGTGGTGCTGGCGGGCTTGCCGTTCTCGGTGGTGCTGGTGTTCTTCATGTTCGGCCTGCACAAGGCGATGCGCCAGGACGTGGCGATCGAGTTGGAGCAGGCGCAGTTGGCCGAGCGTGGTCGGCGTGGTTTCAGCGAGCGTTTGACTGCCCTGGACCTGCAACCTAGCCAGGGTACCGTGCAACGCTTTATGGACAAGCACGTCACGCCGGCGCTGGAAGAAGCGGCGACTGCGTTGCGTGACCAGGGGCTGGAAGTGCAGACCCTGCTGGGCAAATCCAAGCGCTGCATTGGTGTGCGCATCGAGATGCAAGAGGGCAATCCGTTTGTCTACGAGGTGAGCCTGGATGCTTATTCGTCGGCACCGAACGACTTGCCCGAGGAAGAACGCACGCGCTACTACCGCGCCGAGGTTTACCTGCACAACGGGCCTCAGGAATACGACCTGATGGGCTTCACCCAGGAGCAGATCACCCGGGACGTGCTCGATCAGTTTGAAAGCCATCGGCAGCTCCTTGGCCGTGTCTATAGCTGAGTGTTGAAAGGACAGGTGGTGTCGTTACTGACACCACCTGAGCAAAATGTGGGAGCGGGCTTGCTCGCGAATGCGCAGTGTCAGTCAGTACATCTGACACTGATACACCGCATTCGCGAGCAAGCCCGCTCCCACATTTATTTTGCGGTGTCTGTTAGCCCAGGTTCTTGCCCAAAAGGGCGTGATAGAGCTCGCTGTCACCCAGAATCCCCACCACCTTGTTGTCGTCCTGCAGCACCAGCTTGTTGCCTGTCTGGTACCGAATCTGCAACGCATCGCGCATTCCGATATTCGAATCCACCAGCGTCGGCATCCGGCCCAGGCCCTCCACCGATTGCCCCGGTGCCCAGTTCTGCAAGTTCAGCACCGAACCGTTCTGCCGCGCGCCCTTGATGGTGTTGCCTTCGGCCAGGTCCAGCCACGAGTCACCGCCCGGGTCCAGGCTGATGGAGCCGTTGACGTGGGTGCAGTTATCCACCGTGCGCATCAGGCTGCGGCCACACAGCACATTCAGCGGGTTGGTGTGGGCCACGAAGGTCCGCACATAGTCATCCGCCGGGTTCAGCACGATCTCTTCCGGCACGCTGTACTGGATGATCCGGCCGTCTTTCATGATCGCGATGCGGCTGCCGAGTTTCAGCGCCTCATCCAGGTCGTGGCTCACGAATACGATGGTCTTGCTCAGCTTGCGTTGCAGCTCCAGCAACTCATCCTGCAAGCCCTGGCGGATCAGCGGGTCGAGTGCCGAGAAGGGTTCGTCCATCAACAGGATATCGGCGTCCATCGCCAATGCGCGGGCCAGGCCGACACGCTGCTGCATGCCACCGGAAAGCTCGTCGGGCTTCTTGTTGCGCCACTGCGACAGGCCCACCAGTTCCAGCTTGTCGTCCACCAGCTTGCGTCGTTCTTTCTCCGGGCGGCCCTGCATCTCCAGGCCGAAGCTGATGTTCTCGCGCACCGTCAGCCAGGGCATCAGGGCGAACTTCTGGAACACCATGGCGATGCGCTGGGTGCGCATCATTTTCAGCTCGGCGGGGGTGCAGGATGCGATGTCGATCTGGCGACCTTCATGCTCCACAAACAGCTTGCCGCGGCTGACGGTGTTCAAGCCATTGATGCAGCGCAACAAGCTCGACTTGCCCGAGCCGGACAGGCCCATCAGCACGCAGATCTCGCCTTTCTCGACATCCAGGCTGGCGTTTTCAACGCCGACAATCTGCCCGGTCTTTTTCAGGATCTCGTTGCGCGTCATGCCCTGGTCCAGCAGCTTGAGCGCCTCGCGTGGGTCTTTGGAGAAGATCACGTCGACATTTTCGAATCGGATAATGCTCATGCATCACCCCCTACTTTGGCGTCGGGTTGTTTGCAGATGCGGTCGAGCATGATGGCCAGCAATACGATCGCCAGGCCGGCTTCAAAGCCCAGGGCGATGTCGGCGGTGTTCAGCGCGTTGACCACCGGTTTGCCGAGGCCGTCGGCGCCCACCAGGGCCGCGATCACCACCATCGACAACGACAGCATGATGCATTGGGTAATGCCGGCGGCGATGCTCGGCATGGCGTGGGGCAGTTCGATCCGCGAGAGCAACTGACGGCGCGAGCAGCCAAAGGCCTTGCCGGCGTCCATCAACTCTTGCGGCACATCACGGATACCCAGGTAAGTCAGACGGATAGGCGCGGCAATCGCAAACACCACCGTGGAAATCAGCCCGGGCACCACACCCAGCCCGAAGAGGGTCAAGGTAGGGATGAGGTAGACGAAGGTCGGTACGGTCTGCATCAGATCGAGCACCGGCCGCATCAGGGTGTAGAACATCGGTTTGTGCGCGGCAACAATGCCCAGCGGCACGCCGATCACCACGCAGACCAGGGTGGCGAACAGCACTTGCGCCAGGGTCTCCATGGTTTCCTGCCAGTACCCCAGGTTGAGGATCAGCAGGAAGGAGGCGATGACAAAAACGGTCAGGCCCCATTTGCGTTGAATGAAGTGAGCGAGCAGCGCAATCAGACCGATCAATGCCAGTGGATTGAACCAGGTCAGCGCGAACGTCACGCCGTGGATCATCGTTTCCAGGGTCGATGCGATTGCGTCGAAGTAGGCGGCCCCGTGTTGGGTCAACCACTCAACGAAGGCAGCGATGTACTGGCCTAGCGGGATTTTATGTTCAGTCAGCATGGTAGTGAATGTCCACATGCGAAGAGGAAAAACATCCCGGGCCAGCGTACCGGCCCGGGGTCAGCGGTTTACTTGGCGAGGTAAGCTTTGACGGCCTCCAGTCCTGGTTTGCCATCGACCGTGGTGACACCGGCGAGCCAGGTGTCGAGCACTTGCGGGTTCTTCTTCAGCCACGCCTTGGCGGCGGCGTCAGGCTTCATTTTGTCGTCCAGGACGTTACCCATCAGGGTGCTTTCCATGTTCAGGGTGAACGACAGGTTTTTCAGCAACTGGCCCACGTTGCTGCATTCCTGGGTGTAGCCCTTGCGGACGTTGGTGTAGATGGTGGCCTGGCCGTAGTTGGGGCCGAATGAATCATCACCCCCGGTCAGGTACTTCATCTTGAAGCGGGTGTTCATCGGGTGCGGTTCCCAGCCGAGGAACACGATGGCCTGGTCGCGCTTGGTGGCGCGTTCCACCTGCGAAAGCATCCCGGCTTCGCTGGATTCGACCACTTTGAAACCGGCGGTTTTCAGGCCGAAAGCGTCCTTGTCGATGAGGGTCTGGATGGTCCGGTTGCCGTCGTTGCCCGGCTCGATCCCGTAGATCTTGCCGCCCAGCTCATCCTTGAATTTGACGATGTC
Source organism: Pseudomonas sp. C6002 (assembly GCF_013385805.1). Lineage (NCBI taxonomy): Bacteria > Pseudomonadati > Pseudomonadota > Gammaproteobacteria > Pseudomonadales > Pseudomonadaceae > Pseudomonas > Pseudomonas sp. C6002. The sequence continues at coordinate 619,031 of NZ_JACAPH010000030.1, forward strand.
GGCGAAGTCTTTCAGGCCCTTGTTGTACAGCGCTTCCGGTACGGCCAGGGTGTACTTGGCGTTTTCCAGGTTGGCGCGCACGGTTTCCACGGTGCCGGCATCACGGTACTGCTTGATGTCGTTTTCCATGGTCGGCATCCAGTTGCCGAGGAAGATGTCCATGTTCTTGCCGTCGGCCAGGGACTTGTAGGTCACTGGTACTGAAATCATCGTGGTGCGGGGTTTGTAGCCGAGGCCCTTGAGGACTTCGCTGGTGGTGGCCGTGGTGACGGTGATGTCGGTCCAGCCGACATCGGAGAAGTTGACGGTCTGGCATTGCGCCGGTTCTGCAGCGTGAGCCACGACTGGCAGACTCAGCATGGCGGCCAACAACAACGACGGGGAACCTTTCATGGGGGTGGACTCCTGGTGTTTTTCTGGCGGCAATAACACCGCGCTTATAGGTGTTGCGGTTGGGCGTGCGGCACAGCTCTGCCACGCAACTGTGCAAACGAGTCGAGACTGATCATGTACCAGTGAAAATCTGACGCCTACAGGGGGCGTCGTATCCAGTACAGGGATGGTCGTATCCAGTGTCGGTGACGTCGCTTACAGATTTTTTCCACGGCAAAACTGCACTTTTTACCGATCTGCACCGCAAAAAACGGCCAAAACGTCGCCTTCCACAACAGCGGCGCTGATGAGCATGGGTACGTCGGTGTGAGACGCCGTGAGCGCCAACAAAAGCTTGATGATGGCCGCATCTGGGCGGATTGCGACATGAGCGTAGCAGCTCCGTCACCAGGCGTTATGTGCGCCTGGCCTGTGCTCATCGAGGAGTTTCACGGCAATGGCTATCAGCGTTTTCGACCTGTTCAAGATCGGCATTGGGCCTTCGAGTTCTCACACCGTCGGCCCCATGCGCGCCGCGGCGTTGTTCGTTCAAGGATTACGTGAACGTGATGTGTTGGAACAAGTCAGGCGCGTCGAAGTTCAGCTGTATGGCTCCTTATCGGCCACGGGCATCGGTCACGGCAGCGACAACGCGGTGATCATGGGCCTGATGGGCGAGTGGCCGGACGCGATCGATCCGTCACAGATCGGCATCCGCATCGAAACCCTGCGCGAGACCAACACCCTGCTGCTGGACGCACGTTTGCCGGTGCCTTTCTTATGGGCGCGGGACATGCGCCTGATCGACGAAAACCTGCCGTTCCACCCCAATGCCATGACCCTGGTGGTGTTCGGTGATAACGGCGAGCTGCACCGCGACACCTACTACTCGGTGGGCGGCGGATTCGTGGTGGATGAAGCCCAGGCCAACAGCGGCGTGGCGGACATGGACCGCACCGAGCTGCCCTATGATTTTTCCAGTGCGGTGGAACTGCTGCAGCTGTGCAAGACCCACAACCTGCGCGTCGCTGAGCTGATGTTGGCGAACGAAAAAACCTGGCGCTCGGAAGAAGAAATCCGCAGCGGCCTGATGAAGCTTTGGCGCGCCATGCAGGATTGCGTGGAGCAAGGCCTAAAGCACGAAGGCATCCTTCCCGGCGGCCTCAATGTAAGGCGCCGTGCAGCCAAGTTGCACCGCAGCTTGCAGGAGCTGGGCAAGCCGAATGTGATCGGCTCGACCTTGAGCGCGATGGAATGGGTCAACCTGTTCGCCCTGGCGGTGAATGAAGAAAACGCCGCCGGCGGGCGCATGGTCACGGCACCGACCAACGGCGCGGCGGGGATCATCCCGGCGGTGCTGCACTACTTCATGAAGTTCAGCGAAGAAGTGACCGAAGCCAACGTGGTCGACTATTTCCTCGGCGCGGCGGCGGTGGGCATCCTGTGTAAGAAGAACGCGTCGATCTCGGGTGCCGAAGTCGGCTGCCAGGGTGAAGTCGGCTCGGCGTGCGCCATGGCGGCGGCGGGTTTGGCGGAGATCCTCGGGGCTACGCCGGAGCAATTGTGCAACGCGGCGGAGATTGGCCTGGAACACAACCTCGGCCTGACCTGCGACCCGGTAGGCGGGCTGGTGCAGGTGCCGTGCATCGAGCGTAATGCGATTGCCGCGGTGAAGGCGATCAACGCGGCGCAGATGGCGCTGCGGGGGGATGGCCAGCACTTCATCTCGCTGGACCGGGTGATCCGCACCATGCGCGATACCGGGGCGGATATGCATGACAAGTACAAGGAAACATCGCGGGGTGGGTTGGCGGTGAGTGCGGTGGAGTGTTGATCCGGAAAGACCGCGTCGCCTGCATTCGCGAGCAAGCCCGCTCCCACATTCGACCGAGTTCCTACTGAAAAAACGCGGTCAAGTGTGGGAGCGGGCTTGCTCGCGAATGCGGTAGACCGGGCAACACTGCTCATAAAGTGAACACCAGAACCAAAAGCGCCACCTTTTAGCGCGTCGCAATTAGATAAGTAGCTCCCGAACGATTTCCCCTCATGACCATCGGTCACCCGTGCCTGTGGTGACAGACTTTTCCCACGTCGTTTCTCTCCCTTCCCACAAGTGCTACCGATCTGCTCACACACCTTGAGCCTGCGTTCTCTCACGTCTTTTCTGGGTCATATCCCCCACTCCATGCGCGGGCTTATATAGACACGTCATGAGGTCGTTTTCAGGAGTTATTGAATACGCATTCAACTTTAGGCATGGCATTTGCTCTATCAATCCAAAGCCTCTCGCCATAGGCGTTTCCTTAAGGCGATGAGCGCAATAACAAGAGCCTCGCCTGAGGCCATCACCCGCTTTGTGTGAGGAGATACCGCGATGACGTCGTTCAACTCCGGGGCTCAACCCCAGAACCGTGCGCCTCAATCCATCGGCTTTTTGCTGCTGGACAATTTCACGCTGATTTCCCTGGCCTCCGCAGTCGAACCCCTGCGCATGGCCAACCAACTCTCCGGCCGCGAGCTGTATCGCTGGACGACGTTGAGTGTGGACGGAAACCAGGTGTGGGCCAGCGACGGTCTGCAAATCACCCCCGATGCTTCCATGCACAAAGCCCCGGCCCTGGACACCGTGATCGTCTGTGGCGGCGTGGGTATCCAGCGCACCGTGACCCGTGAACATGTGTCGTGGCTGCAAAGCCAGGCGCGCCAATCCCGTCGCCTTGGCGCGGTGTGCACCGGCAGCTGGGCCCTGGCCTGCGCCGGCCTGCTGGACGGGTTTGATTGCAGCGTGCACTGGGAATGCCTGGCGTCGATGCAGGAAGCCTTTCCCCGCGTGGCCATGAGCACACGCCTGTTCACCCTCGACCGCAACCGCTTCACCAGCTCCGGCGGCACCGCGCCGCTGGACATGATGCTGCACCTGATCAGCCGCGACCACGGCCGTGAATTGTCGGCGGCAATCTCCGAGATGTTTGTGTACGAGCGCATCCGCAACGAACAGGATCACCAGCGCGTGCCGCTCAAGCACATGCTTGGCACCAACCAGCCGAAGTTGCAGGAAATCGTCGCGCTGATGGAGGCCAACCTGGAAGAGCCGATCGACCTCGATGAACTGGCGGTGTACGTCGCGGTTTCCCGGCGTCAGCTGGAGCGCTTGTTCCAGAAATACCTGCACTGTTCGCCGTCGCGCTACTACCTCAAGTTGCGCCTGATCCGTGCGCGGCAGTTGCTCAAGCAAACGCCGATGTCGATCATCGAAGTGGCGTCGGTGTGCGGGTTTGTCTCCACGCCGCACTTCTCCAAGTGCTACCGCGAATACTTCGGCATTCCGCCGCGGGATGAGCGTGTGGGTTCCAACACCACGCAGCAGGTGGCGATGATGCCGATTCCGCAGGCGCTGGTGTTGTCACCGTTGTCCGGGCCGTTGTCGGCGTTGAGCCAGGCCAGGAATGAGTCGACTTTCGCGAGTGTAAGGCTTTAGACCGAGTCGCCTGCATTCGCGAGCAAGCCCGCTCCCACACTTGACCGCGTTTTTTCAGTAGGAACGCGGTCGAATGTGGGAGCGGGCTTGCTCGCGAATGCGGTATATCAGGCGCCAGAGTTCTGCCGAAATTGCACCAGCGCCGGCAACAACTGCTTGTCGATCGCCTGCCTCACCGCCGGCAAGATCGTCGCGCTGCCGGTGTACATCTGCTCAACCATACCCTTGAGCGCCTTGGCCCGCGCCGCGCTCAATCCGCGCACCGCACACTCGCAAGCCTGCTCGGCCGTTGCGCCGCTGGACACCTCGAAACCCAACGACCGCAGCTGGCCCAGCAGGTCATCCTGGTCAATCAAATCCGCGTGCATCATGACGTTAATCCTTGTTAGGGGAGCGGGGGATTGAAGTCGATTCTGGTAGGCCATCACCGAGTCGGCAAGGCCTGAATGCATGAATGTCCGGCACACCTATGAACAGGTCGTTTTCGGCTAACTCGCAAGGCAGGGGAGTGTGCACACTGACACCAAGCAAGCAGCTTGAAGGTTTGGTCACCCTCGGGATGCGCAGCTCACACAAAGCACTCTGCCCCGATCCTGTCACGGCTGAATCGGGGCTTTTTTTGAGCTGAAATTTGAGGTGAAGCTGCTGGCCCCTTCGCGAGCAAGCCCGCTCCCACAGTTGACCGCGTTTTTTCAGGAGAACTCGGTCAACTGTGGGAGCGGGCTTGCTCGCGAAGGGCGCGTCTCGGTCTACCGCTGCAACACCAATATCCGCGACAACAACTCATCGCGGTCGATATAGCAGCCCTGGAAATGCCGCGCGCCGGACGCCGGATCAAACGCATTGCGCGCATGCAGGGTCCGGCGATTATCAAAGCACCACAGCTCGCCCGGATTCAGACGTTTGACCAGTCGAAAACGCTCCTCCCGGGTCATCGCAATAAACCGGCGATAGGCGCGATAGAGCAACGGCATCTGCTCTGCAGGCGCCTCAAACGGCCCGCGCAGAAAGTTGGCCATGCGAATCTCGGCGACTTCACCCAAGGCATCCAGAGCGATGATCGGCGCCAGCCGGCGATAGTCGCTGTGACGGTCCTTGTTGCGAAACTCCACCGGGATCTCGCACAACGCGCGAAAGGCTTCCGGATCTTCGTCCCGCAGCGCCCGCGCAATCGCAAAACCATCGACAAAAATACTCTCGCCCCCGTCGGCGTCGTTCACCAGGCAATGCAAGAACTGCAGCCCGGGTTGCAGCTCCCGCGTCGGCAAATCACTGTGCAGCGGCAGGTTGAATGCCGTGTAGGCGTTGCTGTCGGCATCGGCCTTGGACTGCACGTTGAACAGCACGCCGAAGTTGCTCTCGCGGATGAACGAAATGCGCTTGGCGATCAGCGCCAGCGAGCCAGGTTCGGTGGGCACGCCACGCACTTGCGTAAGGCCGCTGTCACGCAAAGCCAGCAGCCATTGCAGCAGGGCTTTCGGGTCTTCCATCAGCGCTGCGTAGTCGAATACGGGCAGCTCGAACGTACGGTCCCACAGCAGGGATTTCGGTTTGGCAGCCCGGCGTTCGGCGCGGGACTCATCGTCGTAGGCGTGCGCCCGCAACCATCCGGGATCGTATTGGCTGCGATGCCCGCCGCTCCATTCCACTGTCAGCAGACCCTGGTCGATACGTGCACTGAGGGCCGTGAGGTGTTCGTCCACATCGACGATTTCCAGCACCTGTTCACGGGTCACGCTGTAGACGCAAACAGGGCACGGGCAGTTGTCCCGCAGCCACTGGTGATGAAACGGGCTGACCCGCCCATCGGCCCATCGCACACTGAGGTGATCGCCGTGCACCTGCACATCGGCCAGGTCACTGATCAGTGGGTAAGTACGGAAGTCGGCAACAGCGGCGGCGGTTTGCATGGCGATTCCTTATTTTTGGGGTGGCAGTCCAATCACGCGGCCGAGCAGGGCGGGCTTCGGCAGGTCGGTTTGTTCGGCGCTGATGCTGGCAAGCTTGCCCAGCACCGCTTCACTGAATGGCGCCGAGTGCGGCCCGGCGAGGTCGACGTGGAGCAGCATCTGTTCGTTGCCCGCCAGCTCCTTTTCGTCGCCCACCAGGTGCAGGCTGTGATAGAGGTGCAGGCGCTTGCGGTCGTGGGCGATGAGTTGGGTGTGCACCTCGACGGCGGCGCCCAGTTTCACTTCGTGCAGGTAGTTGAGGTGCAACTCCAGGGTGAACAGCGAGTGGCCGCTGGCTTCGCGGTTTTCGCTGTCCAGGCCCAGGGTGTCCATCAGCGCATCGGTGGCGTAGCTGAAAATCAGCAGGTAGAACGCATCGCGCAGGTGGCCGTTGTAGTCGACCCACTCGGGGAGGATTTTGGTGGTGTAGGTGGTCAATGCGGCCATGGTTCGGTTCCCGGTAGGTACGTGATCGTTCCCACGCTCTGCGTGGGAACGCCTCCTGTGACGCTCTGCGTCACGCGTTGGGACGCAGAGCGTCCTGGGCTGCATTCCCACGCAGAGCGTGGGAACGATCTTTACAGGGCTTATTCGGCGAAGGTCATACCGTGTTTTTCCTTGGTGGTCTTCACCGCCTCCAGCACCGCCAGCAGGCAATCATCACGATAGCGCTCCAGCGCCGAAATGCTGTGCTTGCCCAACTGATCGCTGGTGCCGTCCACCACGTCGTCAATCAATTTGTCGGTCAATTCCGGCGCCGGCAGATAGGTCCACGGCAGCTGCAAGGCCGGGCCGAACTGCGCCATGAAGTGCCGCATCCCGGCATCACCGCCCGCCAGCGTATAGGTCAGGAACGTGCCCATGAACGACCAGCGCAAACCGGCGCCAAAGCGAATCGCGTCGTCAATTTCGCCGGTGGTTGCCACGCCATCATTCACCAGGTGCAAGGCCTCACGCCACAAGGCTTCCAGCAGTCGGTCAGCGATAAACCCAGGCACTTCCTTACGCACATGCAAAGGGCGCATGCCGAGGGATTCGTACACCTTGATTGCTGCCTGAATAGCTTCCGGCGCAGTGTTTTTGCCGCCTACCACTTCCACCAGCGGCAACAGGTAAACCGGGTTGAACGGATGCCCCACCACGCAACGTTCCGGGTGCGTGGAGCCTTCATAAAACTCGCTCGGCAACAACCCCGAAGTACTCGAACCAATCAACGCATTCGGCTTGGCCGCCGCGCTGATTTTGCTGTGTAACTCCAGCTTCAATTCCAGGCGTTCCGGGGCGCTTTCCTGGATGAAGTCGGCGTCTTTCACGCACTCTTCAATCGTGGCCACAAAGCGCAGGCGGTCTTGCGAGGCGCCGGGTGCAAGGCCTTGTTTCTCGAGTGCGCCCCAGGCATTCGCGACACGTTTGCGCAGGGCCGCTTCGGCGCCAGGCGCCGGGTCCCAGGCCACCACATCCAGGCCGTGAGCCAGGGCGCGGGATACCCAGCCACTGCCGATAACGCCGCTGCCCAGCGCTGCGAAGGTTTTGATTTCAGTGATAAAGCTCATGGCAAATTCCTAAAGAGTTCGGTGATCTCCTGTGGGAGCGGGCTTGCTCGCGAAAGCGGTCTGTCAGTTGATGCATTCGGTGGCTGATCCACCGCATTCGCGAGCAAGCCCGCTCCCACATTTGATTCGGTTCCTGCAGGGCGTCGTGCAGTGTGTTTTAGCCGCGCTTGGTCAGGCCCATCTTCACGCGGCCTTCGGCCGGGGTCATGACCCGCGCACCCAGGCGGCTGAGGATCTCGCTGGCGCGTTCCACCAACTGGCCGTTGGTCGCCAGCACGCCCTTGTCCAGCCAAAGGTTGTCTTCCAGGCCGACCCGTACGTTGCCGCCCAGCAGCACTGCTTGCGCCGCCATCGGCATCTGCATGCGACCAATCCCGAAGCCGGCCCACACCGCGTCAGCCGGCAGGTTGTCAACCATGGCTTTCATGGTGGTGGTGTCGGCCGGCGCGCCCCACGGGATGCCCAGGCACAGCTGGAACAACGGGTTGTCGAGCAAGCCTTCCTTGATCATCTGCTTGGCGAACCACAGGTGACCGGTATCGAAAATCTCCAGCTCGGCTTTAACGCCCAGCTCTTGAATACGTTTGGCGCCAGCCCGCAGCTGGGCCGGGGTGGAGACGTAAATGGTGTCGCCGTCGCCAAAGTTCAGGGTGCCGCAGTCCAGGGTGCAGATTTCCGGCAGCAGCTCTTCCACGTGGGCCAGGCGGGTCAGCGGGCCCACCAGGTCGGTGTTGGGCCCGAACTCCATGGGGTTCTCGCCGCCACCGATTTCCAGGTCGCCACCCATGCCGGCGGTGAGGTTGACGATGATGTCGACGTCCGCCTCGCGGATGCGCTCCATCACTTCGCGGTACAGCGCCACGTCGCGGCTGAACTTGCCGGTCTCGGGGTCACGTACGTGGCAATGCACCACGGTGGCACCGGCCTTGGCTGCTTCCACCGCCGCGGCAGCGATTTGTTTGGGAGTGACCGGCACGTGAGGGCTTCTGGCGGTCGTGTCGCCAGCACCGGTGAGTGCGCAGGTGATGATGACGTCGTGGTTCATGAGGCAGGTTCCTTACAGGCGTGATTTTCAGGCGTAGTCATACCGTTCGCAGCCGGGAGCGGCTGCGAAACGGTGATTCAAGACAGTTTATTTGCTGGTCAATTGCAGGTTGGCTGCGGCGGGTTTGCCGTCGAAGGTGGTCACGCCTTCCAGCCAGCGCTGCTGGTCTTGCGGGTGATCCTTGAGCCATTGCCTGGCCGACTCGAAAGCGTCCTTGTGATCCAGCAGCGGCTGCATCATTCGGCTCTCGTCGGCGGCGGTGAAGGTCAGGTTGCTGAGCAACTTGTGCACGTTGGGGCATTGCTCGGCGTAGGTCGGCGAGGTGACGGACCACACGGTGGCCATGCCTTCGTTCGGGCCCAGCGCGTCATCACTGCCGGTGAGGTAAGTCATCGCCACGTTGACGTTCATCGGGTGCGGCGCCCAGCCGAAGAACACCACGGCCTCCTTGCGGCGCACGGCGCGGTCGACGGCGGCGAGCATGCCGGCCTCGCTGGATTCCACCAGTTGGAACTTGCCCAGGCCAAACTGATTCTTGGCGATCATCGCCTTGATCTGGGTGTTGGCGCCCGAGCCTGGTTCAATACCGTAGATCTTGCCGCCCAGTTCTTTTTCAAACTTGGCGATGTCGGCGAAGGTCTTCAGGCCCTTGTCGGCCAGGTAAGTCGGCACCGCCAACGTAGCGCGGGCGTCTTCCAGGGACGGCTTGTCGAGCACCTTCACCTGCTTGGCCTCGACAAACGGGGTGATGGTCTGGGTCATCAGCGGGTTCCAGTAGCCCAGGAACATGTCCAGGCGCTGGTCGCGAATCCCGGCAAAGATGATTTGCTGGGACGCGCTGGTCTGTTTGGTCTTGTAGCCGAGGCCGTCGAGCAACACTTGAGTCATGGCACTGGTGGCGATTACGTCGGTCCAGTTCACCACGCCCATGCGCACGTTCTGGCAAGAAGCCGCATCGGCTGCCATGACGTTGGTGCTCAAAATGGCGCTGGCGCTGAGTGCGAGCACGCAGCGGCTGATCAGTCGGTTCATGGTGGTTCCCTCGGCAGGTTGTTATTGTGGGTTCCGGCGTCTTTGTGCACCGTGCAGCCAAGTTACGCAGCTTGGTCCCCGACAAAACGCACGGCGGCGACCAGCTCTTGCACTGCAGCGACCTGCCCCCTTGAATGACCGATTGAACTGGCGTATCACAGTGACCACGCTGTCCGTCCTACGAGAGCGCTCCATGTCCCAGGATTTCTACTTTCTGCTGATGCCGGGCTTCTCCGCCATCGGCTTTATCTCCGCGATCGAACCTTTACGTGTCGCCAATCGTTTTCGCGGCGAGCTGTACCGCTGGCACGTCTTGAGCGCCGACGGCGGCGCGGTGCTGGCGAGCAATGGCATGTCGGTCAACGCCGACGCCGCGCTGGAGCCGCTGAAGAAAGGCTCGACCTTACTGGTGGTGGCCGGCTTCGAACCGCTGAAGTTCGCCACGCCCGCACTGGAACACTGGCTGCGTCGCCTTGATCACGACGGCGTGACCCTCGGCGCCATCGACACTGGCGCCTGCGTACTCGCCGAAGCCGGCCTGCTCGACGGCCACCGCCTGACCCTGCACTGGGAAGCCATCGACGCCTTCAAGGAATCTTATCCACAGCTGACGGTAACCCAGGAGCTGTTCGAGATCGACCGCCGGCGCATCACCTCGGCGGGCGGCACCGCGTCCATCGACCTGATGCTCGACCTGATCAGCCAGGCCCACGGGCCCGAGTTGGCGATCCAGGTGTCCGAGCAATTCGTGCTCGGCCGCATCCGCCCGCGCAAAGACCACCAACGCATGCAGATCGCCACGCGCTACGGCATCAACAACAAGAAGTTGGTGCAGGTGATTGGGGAGATGGAACAGCACACGGAACCGCCGTTGAGCACACTGGCGCTGGCGGAGGCGATCAAGGTCACGCGGCGGCAGTTGGAGCGCTTGTTTCGGCTGCACCTGAACGACACACCGAGCAACTTCTACCTGGGCTTGCGCCTGGAGAAGGCCCGGCAGCTATTGCGCCAGAGCGACCTGAGCGTGCTGGAGGTGAGCATCGCCTGCGGGTTTGAATCGCCGTCGTATTTCACCCGCAGCTACCGGGCAAGGTTTGCCAAGTGCCCAAGGGAAGATCGGCGCCGGGAAGCGGTATGAACACCGCTCTTGAGAACAATACAGATCAAATGTGGGAGCGGGCTTGCTCGCGAAAGCGGTGGATCAGTCGGTACATGTATTGACTGACACACCGCATTCGCGAGCAAGCCCGCTCCCACAGGAGATTTGTGGTGTGGCTTACTTCTTCAGCAGGGCTGAACACGCGGCCTTGTAAGCCTCATGCTGATACTTGTTCAGCGTCGCCGGCAGGGCAAAGTCGTGTTTCTTGTTCTGCGCATTGATGGTCTGCGGCGACAGCAGCGTCACTTCAACGCCGTCCAGCAACTGAAACACACCTTCAATCTTGAACGTAGTCGGGCCACCGGCGAATTCGCCTTTCTTGCTGCGCTTCTTGATGGCGATGCGGCTGATGCCGTTTTCCCGCACGAACGCGCTGACCTGAGCGGCGAAGGCCTTGACGTTGGCCGCCTCATCATCGTCTTCAAGGGCGATTTTCTTGGTGGCCAGAGCGACGTGGCCCAATGCCTGACCGTCGAGCGAGGCGACAGCAATAATGGCTTCGCTGCCTTTGATTTCGATGCCGCAGATTGTCATGAATAGCCTTGGTTCTGAGTAAAGAGTGGAGGGGATTGTCGCTTATTCCTGCCCAATCGACTCCAAAAACTCCGACCGTTCATCACTCATCCGCGCCAGACAATCATTCTGCTGGATCGCATATGCCTTGCTTCCCGCCACTGCCGGAAAGGTATCTACGGCGCAATCCGCATCCCGTAACTTTTCCCACTTCTGCTGGGCATCCTTCAGACGAGCGGTAATGTCCGCCAGCTGCGTCTTGTTGCTGCCATAGGTCGAACCCATGCGTTCCAGCAAGCCCTGGTAGTTATCCTTGAGCAGTTGTTCGGCGGTGGTTTTGTTGTAGGTGGCGCATTCCAGGGTTTGCTTGTCGTTCTCGATGCCATCGCAGGGCGTGTTATCGGTGTCTTCAGCGGCGTGTGCGCCGGTTGCGATGAGTGCCAAAGCCAGGAAAATCGATTTCATTGCGCCGTCTCATATCAGTTGATGAGCAAATTCTGGCTCAAGCGTAAGACAAAGAACAGACACCCGTCAGAGATGTCATGTTGGCCTTTGTCGCGGATTGACGCTTTCGGCAATTCCCTTGTCGTTTTTGCACCCGGCTCCTTCTGCCCCGGGGCATATGCTGGCCCCAAAGCGCCGGCAGACGATTCGGCGCATGAATCGCCAATAAGGGGACGCCTGATGAGCCCAGCCGAATTGCACGCCGACAGCATCGTTATCGACGGGCTGATCATTGCCAAGTGGAACCGCGACCTGTTCGAAGACATGCGCAAGGGTGGCCTCACCGCTGCCAACTGCACCGTGTCGGTATGGGAAGGGTTCCAGGCCACCATTAACAACATCGTGGCCAGCCAGACCCTGATTCGCGAAAACAGCGACCTGGTGATCCCGGTGAAAACCACCGCCGATATCCGTCGCGCCAAGGAACAGGGCAAGACCGGCATCATCTTCGGCTTCCAGAACGCCCACGCGTTTGAAGACCAGCTCGGCTACGTCGAGATCTTCAAGCAGCTCGGGGTTGGCGTGGTGCAGATGTGCTACAACACCCAGAACCTGGTGGGCACCGGCTGCTATGAGCGCGATGGCGGCCTGTCGGGCTTCGGTCGCGAGGTCGTCGCCGAGATGAACCGCGTCGGCATCATGTGCGACCTGTCCCATGTGGGCTCCAAGACCTCCGAAGAAGTCATCCTCGAATCGAAAAAGCCGGTGTGCTACTCCCACTGCCTGCCTTCAGGCCTCAAAGAGCACCCGCGCAACAAGTCCGATGAAGAGCTGAAGTTCATCGCCGACCACGGTGGCTTTGTCGGCGTGACCATGTTCGCGCCGTTCCTGGCCAAGGGCATCGACTCGACCATCGACGACTACGCCGAAGCCATCGAATACACCATGAACATCGTGGGCGAAGACGCCATCGGCATCGGCACCGACTTCACCCAGGGCCATGGCCAGGATTTCTTCGAAATGCTGACCCACGACAAGGGCTACGCCCGCCGCCTGACCAGCTTCGGCAAGATCATCAACCCGCTGGGCATCCGCACCGTGGGCGAGTTCCCGAACCTCACCGAGACCCTGCTCAAGCGCGGCCATCCCGAGCGCGTGGTGCGCAAGATCATGGGCGAAAACTGGGTCAACGTCCTGAAGGACGTCTGGGGCGAATAAGCCACCACTCACGCCTCTTTTCCCCCAACCTTATGCGTCGGGGGCTTACCAAAGCATTTTCCGGAGTTAAGTTTCCATGGCCAAGATCGCCCCTCAATTGCCTATCGAAGTCGACAGCGAAACCGGTGTCTGGACCTCCGACGCCCTGCCGATGCTGTACGTGCCGCGCCATTTCTTCGTCAACAACCACATGGGGATCGAAGAAGTCCTGGGCAGCGAGGCCTACGCCGAAATCCTCTACAAGGCCGGCTACAAGTCCGCCTGGCACTGGTGTGAAAAAGAAGCTGAATGCCACGGCCTGGAAGGCGTCGCAGTGTTCGAGCACTACATGAAGCGCCTGTCGCAGCGCGGCTGGGGCCTGTTCAATATCCAGGACATCGACCTCGATAAAGGCACCGCCAGCGTCAAGCTCGAGCACTCGGCATTCGTCTACGTGTACGGCAAGGTCGGGCGCAAGGTCGACTACATGTTCACCGGCTGGTTTGCCGGCGCGATGGACCAGATTCTCGAAGCCCGCGGCAGCAAGATCCGCACCGTTGCGGAACAGGTATACGGCGGCTCCGAAGAGGGCCACGACGACGGCCTGTTCACCGTCAAGCCGTTGTAAGTCGAGGACCCTGCCATGGCTTTCGAAGCAATGTTTGCGCCGATCCAGATCGGCAAACTGACCATCCGCAACCGCGTGCTCAGTACCGCCCACGCTGAGGTGTATGCCACCGACGGCGGCATGACCACCGACCGCTATGTGAAGTACTACGAAGAGAAAGCCAAGGGCGGGATCGGCCTGGCGATCTGCGGCGGTTCTTCCAGTGTCGCCATCGACAGCCCGCAAGGCTGGTGGAAGTCGGTGAACCTGGCGGATGACCGGATCATCCCGCACTTCCAGAACCTGGCCGACGCCATGCACAAGCATGGCGCCAAGATCATGATCCAGATTACCCACATGGGCCGTCGCTCGCGCTGGGACGGCGAGCATTGGCCCACGCTGCTGTCGCCTTCGGGCATCCGCGAGCCGGTGCACCGCGCCACCTGCAAGACCATCGAGCCTGAAGAAATCTGGCGGGTGATCGGCAACTACGCTACCGCTGCGGCACGGGCCAAGGCCGGTGGCCTGGACGGTGTGGAACTGTCGGCGGTGCACCAGCACATGATCGACCAGTTCTGGAGCCCTCGGGTCAACAAACGTACTGACGAATGGGGCGGCAGCTTCGAAAACCGCATGCGTTTCGGCCTTGAGGTGTTGAAGGCGGTACGCAAGGAAGTCGGCCCGGATTTCTGCGTCGGCATCCGTTTGTGCGGCGACGAATTCCATCCGGACGGCCTGTCCCACGAGGACATGAAACAGATCGCCAAGTACTACGACGACACCGGCATGCTCGACTTCATCGGCGTGGTCGGCTCGGGGTGCGACACCCACAACACCCTGGCCAACGTTATCCCGAACATGAGTTATCCACCGGAGCCGTTCCTGCACCTGGCGGCCGGCATCAAGGAAGTGGTCAAGGCCCCGGTGCTGCACGCGCAGAACATCAAGGACCCGAACCAGGCCACGCGCATCCTGGAAGGCGGCTACGTGGACATGGTCGGCATGACCCGCGCCCACATCGCCGACCCGCACCTGATCGCCAAGATCAAGATGGGCCAGATCGACCAGATCAAACAGTGCGTCGGCGCCAACTACTGCATCGACCGCCAGTACCAGGGCCTGGATGTGCTGTGCATCCAGAACGCCGCCACTTCCCGTGAATACATGGGCGTGCCGCACATCATCGAGAAATCCACCGGGCCAAAACGCAAAGTCGTGGTGGTGGGTGCCGGCCCGGCCGGGATGGAAGCGGCGCGGGTGGCTGCCGAACGTGGCCACGACGTGACGTTGTTCGAGAAGAAAGAATTTATCGGCGGGCAAATCACCACTGCATCGAAAGCCCCGCAGCGTGACCAGATTGCCGGGATCACCCGCTGGTTCCAGTTGGAACTGGCGCGCCTGAACGTCGACCTGCGCCTGGGCGTGGCGGCGGACGCGGCGACCATCCTCGACCTGCGCCCGGACGTGGTGGTGCTGGCGGTGGGCGGTCATCCGTTCCTGGAGCAAAACGAACACTGGGGCGCGGCTGAAGGCCTGGTGGTCAGCAGCTGGGACGTGCTCGACGGCAAGGTTCTACCTGGCAAGAACGTGCTGGTGTACGACACCATCTGCGAGTTCACCGGCATGTCGGTGGCCGACTTCCTCGCGGACAAGGGCAGCCAGGTCGAGATCGTCACCGACGACATCAAGCCGGGCGTGGCCGTGGGCGGTACGTCGTTCCCGACGTACTACCGCAGCATGTACCCCAAGGAAGTGATCATGACCGGCGACATGATGCTGGAAAAGGTCTACCGCGAAGGCGACAAGCTGGTGGCGGTGCTGGAGAACGAATACACCGGGGCCAGGGAAGAGCGGGTGGTGGACCAGGTGGTGGTCGAGAACGGCGTGCGTCCGGACGAAGAGCTCTACTACGGGCTCAAGGCAGGCTCGCGCAACAAGGGCCAGATGGACATCGAAGCCCTGTTCGCGATCAAGCCGCAGCCGTGCCTGAGCGAGCCGGGCGAGGGGTACTTGCTGTTCCGCATTGGTGACTGCGTGGCCCAGCGTAATACCCACGCGGCCATCTATGACGCCCTGCGCCTGTGCAAGGATTTCTGACGAGGTGTACTCGGTCAAATGTGGGAGCGGGCTTGCTCGCGAAAGCGGTGTGTCAGCCACTGGATGCATCGACTGACACGCTGCCTTCGCGAGCAAGCCCGCTCCCACATTTCGGGCCAGTTTCACAGTAGACCTGTGTGGTCTTCGGGAGCTTCACCATGTTGAACACCCTTCTTCCCATCCTGCTCTTCGCCGCCCTGGGCCTTGCCGTCCTCGGCGCGCTGCGCCGGGTGAACATGTGGCGCCGCGGGCGGTCCTCCAAGGTCGACTTGCTCGGCGGCCTGTTGGCCATGCCCAAGCGCTACATGGTCGACCTGCACCATGTGGTCGCCCGCGACAAATACATCGCCAACACCCACGTCGCCACCGCCCTGGGCTTTGTGCTCTCGGCGCTGCTGGCGATCCTGGTGCACGGTTTCGGCCTGCATAACCGCATCCTCGGCTACGCCTTGCTGTTGGCTTCGGTGCTGATGTTTGTCGGCGCCACCTTCGTCTACCTGCGCCGTCGCAACCCGCCTGCACGCCTGTCGAAAGGCCCGTGGATGCGCCTGCCGAAAAGCCTGATGGCGTTCTCGGTGAGCTTCTTCCTGGTGACCTTGCCGGTGGCCGGGATTCTGCCGGCGGACTTCGGCGGCTGGCTGCTCGCCGCGCTGCTGAGCCTGGGCGTGTTGTGGGGCGTGTCGGAAATGTTCTTCGGCATGACCTGGGGCGGGCCGATGAAACACGCCTTCGCCGGTGCCTTGCACCTGGCCTGGCACCGCCGCGCCGAACGCTTCGGCGGCGGCCGTTCCACCGGTTTGAAACCCCTGGACCTCGCCGATAAAAGCGCGCCCCTGGGCGTGGAAAAACCGGTGGATTTCACCTGGAACCAACTGCTCGGCTTCGACGCCTGCGTGCAGTGCGGCAAGTGCGAAGCCGCGTGCCCGGCGTTCGCTGCCGGCCAGCCACTGAACCCGAAAAAACTTATCCAGGACATGGTCGTCGGCCTGGCCGGTGGCACCGACGCCAAGTTCGCCGGCAGCCCGTATCCGGGCAAAGCCATCGGCGAACACGCCGGCAACCCGCACCAGCCAATCGTCAATGGCCTGGTGGACGCCGAGACCCTGTGGTCCTGCACCACTTGCCGCGCCTGCGTGGAAGAGTGCCCGATGATGATCGAGCACGTGGACGCCATCGTCGACATGCGCCGCCACCTCACCCTGGAAAAGGGCGCGACCCCGAACAAGGGGGCCGAAGTCCTGGAAAACCTGATCGCCACCGACAACCCGGGCGGCTTCGCACCGGGCGGGCGGATGAACTGGGCGGCGGATTTGAACCTGCCCTTGCTCAGCGACAGGAAAACCGTCGACGTGCTGTTCTGGGTCGGCGACGGTGCCTTCGACATGCGCAACCAGCGCACCCTGCGCTCGTTCGTCAAAGTGCTGAAAGCCGCCAAGGTCGACTTCGCCGTACTGGGCCTTGAAGAGCGCGACAGCGGCGACGTGGCCCGGCGCCTGGGCGATGAAGCCACTTTCCAGCTGCTGGCCGCACGCAATATCCAGACCCTGGCCAAGTACAGCTTCAAGCGCATCGTCACCTGCGACCCCCACAGTTTCCACGTGCTGAAAAACGAATACGGCGCCTTCGATGGCAACTACCTGGTGCAGCACCACAGCACCTACATGGCCGAACTGATCGACGCCGGCGCCCTGAACCTGGGCCAGCACAAAGGCAACAGCGTGACCTATCACGACCCGTGCTACCTGGGCCGCTACAACGGCGAGTACGAGGCACCGCGCCAAGTGCTGCGGGCGCTGGGGATCGAGGTCAAGGAAATGCAGCGCTCCGGTTTCCGCTCGCGCTGCTGCGGTGGCGGTGGCGGGGCGCCGATCACCGATATTCCCGGCAAGCAGCGGATTCCCGACATGCGCATGGAAGACATCCGCGAGACCGGCGCCGAACTGGTGGCCGTGGGTTGTCCACAGTGCACGGCGATGCTGGAAGGCGTGGTCGAACCGCGTCCCTTGATCAAGGACATTGCCGAACTGGTAGCTGACGCGTTGCTTGAAGACGCGGCACCGGCCAAGGCGCCGAAACGCGAACCTGCGGAGGTGCATTGATGAGCGACATTATCCGCCGCGACCCACGGGCCGAATGGATCGCCCGTAACCGCCTGCACCCGCTGCACGCGGCGATGCAGCCGGTGCAACACAGCTGGATGGGGCCCAATGGGGTCATCCGCAAGAACGTGCACGGTGTCGGTTTTATCGGCCCCAACGGCATCAAGCGTATTGACCGCAGCGGCGCCCAGCAGGGCGGCGCGGCCAAGCGTACGGCAGCGGTGGAAGTGCAGTTGCCGCTGCATCAGGTACCGGCGCCCGCTTTCTACATCAACGTGGTGCCGGACATGGTCGGCGGCCGCCTGAGCAGCCACGACCGCGACTTGCTGGGCCTGGCCCGGCAACTGGCCGGCGACGACGGTGCGGTATTGGCCGTGGTGTTCGGCGAACACAAGGAAAACGCCTTCGCCACTGCCGGTGTGGATCGGCTGCTGGTGTTGGACGGGCATGAATTCGACGGTTATTCACCGGAGCAACGGGTTCACGGGCTGCGGGCTGTGGATAACCAGTTCAACCCGCGCCACTGGTTGCTGCCGGACAGCCGCAGCGGCGGTGGTGAATTGGGGCGGCGCTTTGCCGCCAGCCTCAAGGAGCGCCCGGCCACGCGGGTCTGGCAGATCAAGGGCCAGGAATGTATTGGCCGTGCGGGTGCCGGCCAGCAAGACCTGGCCCGGCCACTGCCACGCATAATCCTGGCGGCGGCGGAATGCGCCGAGCCTGTCAGCGATACCCGTCACGAAGTGTTGCCGGTGGAGTTATCCACAAGCCTGGCCCGCAGCTTGCCGCGCATTGAGGATTTGGGCGCGGTGGCCGTGGACCCGGGGGCAATTCCCATGGCCGAAGCCGAGTTCATCTTCTCGGGCGGCAACGGGGTCAAGGACTGGGCACTGTTCCACCAGACTGCTGCCGCGTTGGGCGCCACCGAAGGTGCTTCGCGGGTGGCGGTGGACGACGGCTTCATGGCGCGCGATCGCCAGGTGGGCGCCAGCGGCACATGGGTCACTGCACGGGTTTACGTGGCGGTGGGGATTTCCGGGGCGATCCAGCACCTTCAAGGCATTGGTGCCTGCGACAAGGTGGTGGCGATCAACCTCGACCCGGGCTGCGACATGATCAAGCGTGCCGACCTGTCGGTGATCGGCGAAAGCGCCGCGATTCTGCAAGCCTTGATCGTTGCGGTCGAGGCCTACCGCAACGGCGCCAAGCGCGATGCGGCTTAAGGAAATGGCCATGACGACGAATGTAATCAGCCTGGTGTCCATCGGCGCCCACCCGACTTCAGGCCGCCCACGCCGCGCCGAGCAAGATGCGCGCGCTGTGGAACTGGGCCTGCAACTGGCTGGGGATAACCTGCAAGTGCTGCACGCCGGCGACATCGGCGAACCCACCCTGCGCGCTTACCTGGGCATGGGCTTGCCGCAGTTGCACGTGCTTGAACAACCGGCCGGGGCAGACGCCTTGCCGGTGCTCGGCGACTATCTGCGGGACGCGGGCGCCCAAGTGGTGCTCACCGGCAGCCAGGCGGAAACCGGCGAAGGCTCGGGCATGTTGCCGTTCCTGCTGGCCGAGCAACTGGGTTGGCCGTTGATTGTCGGCCTGGCCCAGGTGGAATCCATCGAAGGCGGCGTGGCCCATGTGCTGCAGGCCTTGCCTCGCGGCCAACGGCGGCGGCTGAAGGTGCGCCTGCCGTTTATGGCCACGGTGGATAACGCGGCGCCCAAGCCACGGCAAAGCGCCTACGGCCCGGCGCAACGCGGTGAGCTGACGGCCCATGACGTCGAGGTGTTGGAGGATGAGTTATTCACAGGCGCTGTATTGCAGCCGGCCAAGCCTCGGCCCAAGCGCCTCAAGGTGATCAAGGCCAAAAGCGGTGCCGACCGGATGAAGGCTGCAACGGCCAAGGCCAGCGGCGGCGGTGGGCAGGTGCTCAAAGGCGTGAGCCCGGAAGCGGGCGCTGAAGCCATTCTTAAATTGCTTATAGAAGAAGGTGTAGTGCGCTGATCCACTGTGGGAGCGGGCTTGCTCGCGAAGGCGGTGTGTCAGGTAACTCATGTACCGACTGATCCGCCGCTTTCGCGAGCAAGCCCGCTCCCACACTGTTTTGCGGCGATTGTGGCTTTACCCACAATCCCTGTTAACCCACCTGTGGATAACCTGTTCGCGGCTGTCCACACCCCATGCAAATCAAGCCCTCCAGCTCTCTGTACGAAAAATAACCAACCTAACTGGCGGTTTTTCCTTGGGTTTTTCTGTGGATAAGGAAAATGCCCGGGACAGACTTGCCCCCAAAGTCTGTTGGTGCTTCTGTGGATAAGATGTTCGCTATCCGCTGTAGGCCATATAACGCGTGGCTTACAGTGCGTTGATTAAAATGTAACCAATATCGCTATTCCGGCTGGTTTTTGCTTTCAAAGCCGCGATTTTCCTCGGTTTAAGCCGGTTTTCCACAGATGGCCCAAAGTTGCCCCCAAAGTCTGTTGGCGCTTCTGTGGATAAGGTGTTTGCGTTCCTCTGTAGCCCATGCAGGACGTGGCTTTCAGGCTTTAGGTCAAAAAATGATCAATTTGGGATAAAACCGGTGCCTTTGAATAAGTCACGGATTTTCTTGGTTTTATTTCGACGGGAAAGCGCAGTTGCCCACAATTGCTGTGGGTGGCTTTGTGGATAAGTTGTTGGGCAATGGCTGGAAGTAAGGCGGGCAGCGGTCTGTCACGGTGTTGGATGAATTTTGTACAGTCACAAACCAGTGTGGGGGCCGGGCAAGCCCGGCTCCCACATTTTGATCGGCGGCGTGTCAGCCGGTTACTCGTGTACGGCGACGCCTTTCAGATACGGCGCTGGCGCCGCCCCCAGGTTGCTCAGCATCCGCTCGCTGTACCAGTCCACAAAGTTCACCACACCAAACTCATAAGTCTTGGAGTACGGCCCTGGCTGGTACGCGGTGGAGTTGATGCCGCGCTGGTTCTCTTCGGCCAGGCGACGGTCCTGGTCGTTGGTGGCGTCCCACACTTTGCGCATGCGCTCGACGTCGTAGTCCACACCCTCCACGGCGTCCTTGTGCACGATCCACTTGGTGGTGACCATGGTTTCCTGGGCACTGATCGGCCACACGGTGAACACGATGATGTGGTCGCCCATGCAGTGGTTCCACGAGTGCGGCAAGTGCAGGATGCGCATCGAGCCCAGGTCCGGGTTCTTGATGCGGCCCATCAGCTTGTTGCAGCCTTGCTTGCCGTCGAGGGTCATCGACACGGTGCCCTTGAGCAGCGGCATGCGCACGATGCGGTTACGCAGGCCGAAGCTGGCGTGGGCGTAAGGGATCTTTTCGGCATCCCAGGCGGCGGCGGAGGCGGCTACGTGGTCCTTGAAGGCCTGGTCGGCCCGCGGGTCGGTGACGTCGTCCCATTCCAGCAGGGTTTTCAACAGTTCCGGGTGCGACGCGTTGCAGTGGTAGCACTCGCGGTTGTTTTCCAGCACCAGCTTCCAGTTGGCTTTTTCAAACAAGGTGGTCTGGATCGCCACCTTGGTGTTCTCCATGTCGTAGGGTTCCATGTAGTGGCTCAAGGTCGACAGGAAGTCGTCGATGGCCGGCGGGTTCTCCGACAGGCTGATAAAGATGTAGCCACCGGCGGTCTTCACATTCACCGGCTTGAGGCCGTATTGCTTCATGTCGAAGTCGGCGCCCATTTCGGTACCGGCGAACAGCAGGCGGCCGTCCAGTTCATACGTCCACTGGTGGTAATGGCACACCAGCTTGGCGACCTTGCCCTTGTCGCTGGTGCACAAGCGCGAACCGCGGTGGCGGCACACGTTATGGAATGCGTGCACCACACCATCGGCGCCACGGATCACGATGATCGGGTTCTTGCCCACTTGCAGGGTGATGTAGTTGCCCTTGGCGGGGATCTCGCAGGTCATGCCGGCGATCAACCACTCTTTCTGGAAAATTTCCTGCATGTCGATATCGAACAGCCGTTCATCAGAGTAAAACGGCTGCGGCAGCGAAAAGGTCCGCTCGCGTTCTTGCAGCATTTGCGCAGTGGCCTTGCGTGCGGGTTCCAGCGGATCGCCCAAGCTTAAGGTTGCGGTGACGTCCATCGTGTGTGTCCTCATGGCCATTCTGTGTGGCCGGCGAATAGTGGCTAGGTTTTGCAGCAAGGCGTAAAGAAAGCGTCTTTGTTGGGAGCGAGTGTG
The DNA here is from genome assembly GCF_013385805.1 of Pseudomonas sp. C6002. NCBI lineage: Bacteria > Pseudomonadati > Pseudomonadota > Gammaproteobacteria > Pseudomonadales > Pseudomonadaceae > Pseudomonas > Pseudomonas sp. C6002. The sequence goes on from NZ_JACAPH010000030.1 coordinate 640,770, forward strand.
GGCCCCACAACGGCCAGAACCTTATCCATGAACGACATGGCCCACTCTGTTCCCGACGCGCAACCCCCGTGGTATGGGGGCTGGTCGCGATAAGTATGTGAATGTCGCAGATAGGTAAATGGGTGATTCGCGCGTTACGCAGAATCGCCACCATAAGGCCGATCACACGGCTATGGAGAACAGCATGTCCAACAGCTTCCTGAACCCGGTAACAACCCAGACCTGGGCCAATGGTCGGCACATCGTCCGTTGCGTCAAAGTCATCCAGGAAACCTGGGACGTGCGCACCTTCTGCTTTATGGCCGACCAGCCGATCCTGTTCTTTTTCAAGCCCGGGCAGTTCGTCACCCTGGAGCTGGAAATCGACGGCCAGCCGATCATGCGTTCGTACACTATTTCAAGTTCGCCGTCGGTGCCTTACAGCTTTTCGGTGACCATCAAGCGCGTGCCGGGCGGCAAGGTGTCCAACTGGTTGCATGACACGCTGCACGAAGGCCAGGAGCTGGCGGTGCACGGGCCGGTGGGGCTGTTCAATGCCATCGACTTCCCGAGCCCGAAAGTGCTGTACCTCAGTGGTGGTGTCGGTATTACCCCGGTGATGTCCATGGCGCGCTGGTTCTACGACACCAACGCCAACGTCGACATGACGTTTATCCACAGCGCCCGCTCGCCAAAGGACATCATTTACCACCGCGAGCTGGAGCATATGGCGTCGCGGATTGATAACTTCAGCCTGCACCTGATTTGCGAGAAACACGGCCTGGGTGAACCCTGGGCCGGTTATCGCGGTTACCTCAACCACAAGATGCTCGAACTGATGGTGCCGGACTTCCTGGAGCGGGAAGTCTTCTGTTGCGGCCCGACGCCTTACATGAACGCGGTAAAGCGCCTGCTGGAAGCCGCCGGCTTCGACATGGCGCGTTATCACGAAGAATCCTTCGGCGCGACGCCACCGGAAGCCCGGGCCGACGCGGTGGAGCAAGCCGAACAAGCGGCGGATGCGCCGGAAATCGACCTGGCGGACCTGCATCAGGTGGAATTCATTGCCTCTGGCAAGAGCATCCGCGTGGCACCGGGCGAGACCGTGCACGCAGCGGCGGCCAAGCTTGGCCTGCTGATTCCGAAAGCTTGCGGCATGGGGATCTGTGGGACGTGCAAGGTGCTGAAGCTGGGCGGGGAGGTCGAGATGGACCACAACGGCGGGATCACCGAGGAAGACGAAGCCGAGGGTTACATCCTGTCGTGCTGCAGCGTGCCGAAGGGTGATGTGCGCATCGAGTTCTAATGATCGTTCCCACGCTCCGCGTGGGAATACCTCCTTGGACGCTCCGCGTCCCGTCCCGCTGTGTGACGCGGAGCGTCACGGGCTGCATTCCCACGCAGAGCGTGGGAACGATCAGTTAGAGGTTATTGGGCATAGATATGCACGACGAAGTGCTGGCCGGATGCTGTCAGTTCATAGACCTTGTCAGTGATCCGCAATGTCCTCGTCGGTTCGCTGATGGTGTCACCGATTTTCGCGGATTTTCTGAATTCGTCCCAGTCGATGACGGTGGTGCTGATAGTGCCTTCGCCTAGCAAGTTGTTTCCGTAGCGTTGCGCTTCCATGGTATTGCCCTCTGCTGGATTTCCGTTTCCGGCCGATTATTCGGCTGGCGGTTAGTCCCGAAAGGCGGCCTTTTCCTTCCGGGTTCCAAGAGGCTAGTCAATGAAAACGAAGTTGGTTGCTGTCAGAAATATCAAAAAACAGTCTCGGCCTTTCGCCATTATCTGAGGGGCTGATGCCTACTTCAGGCGCTCATCACTTCCCGAATATCTGCGGCTAATTCTCTTACACGCTCTTCCTCGGTATCCCACGCGCACATGAACCGCGCGCCGCCTTTACCGATGAAGGTGTAGAAGCGCCAGCCCTTGGCCGTCAGCGCGGCAATTGCCGGTTCCGAGAGTTGCAGGAACACGCCGTTGGCCTGTACCGGGAACATCAACTCCACACCCGGAATATCCGCCACCAGGCTGCTGAGCAATTGTGCGCAGTGGTTGGCGTGGCGGGCGTGTTTGAGCCAGGCGTCGTTTTCCAGCAGGCCCACCCACGGGGCGGAGAGGAAGCGCATCTTTGAGGCAAGCTGCCCGGCTTGTTTGCAGCGGTAGTCGAAGTCTTCGGCCAGCTTGTGGTTGAAGAACAGGATCGCTTCACCCACGGCCATGCCGTTCTTGGTGCCACCAAAGCACAGCACGTCGACCCCGGCTTTCCAGGTCAGGTCGGCCGGCGAGCAGCCGAGGAATGCGCAGGCGTTGGAGAAGCGTGCGCCGTCCATGTGCAGGTTCAACCCAAGTTCCTTGCAGGTGACGCTGATGGCGCGGATTTCTTCCGGGGTGTAGACGCTGCCGACTTCGGTGGCCTGGGTCAGGGTCACGACGCGGGGTTTCGGGTAGTGAATGTCCTGGCGCTTGAGGGCGATCTCGCGGATCGACTCCGGGGTCAGCTTGCCGTTCTCGGTGCGGGCGGTGAGCAGCTTGGAACCGTTGGAGAAAAACTCCGGCGCGCCGCATTCGTCGGTTTCGACGTGGGCGGTTTCCGAACAGATCACGCTATGGTAGCTCTGGCACAAGGAGGACAGCGCCAGGGAGTTGGCTGCGGTACCGTTGAAGGCGAAGAACACTTCGCAGTCGGTTTCGAACAGTTTGCGGAAACCGTCGGCGGCGCGGTGGGTCCATTCATCATCGCCATAGGCGCGTTGATGGCCCTGGTTGGCGAGTTCCATGGCGGCCCAGGCTTCCGGGCAGATGCCGGAATAGTTGTCGCTGGCGAATTGTTGGCTCTTGTCGGTCATGGCCCAGTCCTGTGGTCGATGTTGGTGCGCACTTTACCCAAGATTGTCGGGCGGGCGCACGCACTGTTAATGCAAAGTCATTGGGGAATTATGCACGGTTCTGAAAGCGTTCCTGTAAGCCGCGTCCGCGATGGCGCCCTGGACCTGCTCAAGTGGCTGGCGCTGCTGAGTATGGTGCTGGACCACCTGCGGTATGTCGGTTTGAGCCTGGACGGGCTGTATGTGCCGGGGCGCCTGGCGTTCCCGTGGTTTTGCCTGGCGATCGCAGCGAATCTGCATCGGGTCAAGGACGCGCCGGTGACGGGGCAGTGGCGCTATCTGGGCTGGTTGATGCTGTTCAGTGTGATCAGTGAGGTGTCGTACCGGATGTTCATCGACGACGCCGATACGCTGAACGTACTGCCGACCCTGGCGCTGGGTTTGCTGGTTGCCCGGGGATGGCAGCAGAAGACGGTTATTGATCGAGGATTGGCGTTGATCGCGCTGGTTTTGGCGGGGTTTTTCTCGGCGCAGCTGATGTTCGGTTTCTTTGGCGTACTACTGCCGTTGGCGATGCTGCTGGTGTTTCGCCGGCCGTGGTACTTCAGCGTGCTGCCGGGTGTGGTGTGCCTGGCTGCCAATCAATGGCAGATCCTGCTCAATAGCGGCACGCTGGTGGCGATGCTGGGATTGGCGACATGCCTGATTGCGCCGCTGGCCGGATTGGTCTTGTTGCGACATGCCGGGCAGGTATCGCCACCGGCCATGCGGCGCTGGGCGTATGCGCTTTATCCTGCGCATTTCCTGCTGCTGCTACTCCTTCGAAAGATCATCGCCTAACCCCTTGTAGGAGCGAGCTTGCTCGCGAAAAACGTCAACGATTACGAGGGCTGTCTGGATGCGCGCGGCGCCCTCAGGTTTTTCGCGAGCAAGCTCGCTCCTACAAATGCCGGGGGCCATGTCGTAAACGCACCTTTGCGTGGCGTCCATAGGCATTTGACCTCTCTGCGCCAGCCCTACCATCGCATCAAAGGGCCCCTCCGTCGTGCGGCGGCCCCAACAATACGATTGGCGCACCGCCGCCGCTGGGAGAGACGCGATGTTCAGCAAGCAAGACCAGATCCAGGGTTATGACGATGCACTGCTGGCGGCCATGAATGCCGAGGAGCAGCGCCAGGAAGATCATATCGAGCTGATCGCGTCAGAGAACTACACCAGCAAGCGTGTCATGGAAGCCCAGGGCAGCGGCCTCACCAACAAGTACGCCGAAGGATACCCGGGCAAGCGTTACTACGGCGGCTGCGAACACGTGGACAAGGTCGAAGTGCTCGCCATCGAGCGTGCCAAGCAGCTGTTCGGCGCCGACTATGCCAACGTGCAGCCGCACTCCGGTTCGTCCGCCAACAGTGCGGTGTACCTGGCGCTGTTGAACGCCGGCGACACCATCCTCGGCATGAGCCTGGCCCACGGCGGCCACCTGACCCACGGCGCCAAAGTGTCGTCCTCGGGCAAGCTGTACAACGCGGTGCAATACGGCATCGACACCAACACCGGGCTGATCGACTACGACGAGGTCGAGCGCCTGGCGGTGGAGCACAAGCCGAAGATGGTCGTGGCCGGTTTCTCCGCCTACTCCAAGACCCTGGATTTCCCGCGCTTTCGCCAGATCGCCGACAAGGTCGGTGCGCTGCTGTTCGTCGACATGGCCCACGTCGCCGGCCTGGTGGCCGCCGGTCTGTACCCGAACCCGCTGCCCTACGCCGATGTGGTCACCACCACCACCCACAAGACCCTGCGCGGTCCACGTGGCGGGTTGATCCTGGCCAAGTCCAACGAAGAAATTGAAAAGAAACTCAACTCTGCGGTATTCCCGGGCGCCCAGGGCGGCCCGCTGATGCACGTGATCGCCGGCAAGGCGGTGTGCTTCAAGGAAGCCCAGGAACCAGGTTTCAAGGCCTATCAACAGCAAGTGATCGACAACGCCCAGGCCATGGCCGGCGTGTTTATCAAACGCGGCTACGATGTAGTGTCCGGCGGCACCGATAACCACCTGTTCCTGGTCAGCCTGATCCGTCAGGGCCTCACCGGCAAAGACGCGGACGCCGCCCTCGGTCGCGCTCACATCACCGTCAACAAGAACGCCGTGCCCAACGACCCGCAGTCGCCCTTCGTGACCTCGGGCCTGCGTATCGGCACGCCGGCGGTGACCACACGCGGCTTCAAAGTGACCCAATGCCTGGAGTTGGCCGGCTGGATCTGCGACATCCTCGACAACCTCGGCGACGCCGATGTGGAGGCCAACGTCGCCAAGCATGTGGCCGCCCTGTGCGCTGATTTCCCGGTTTATCGCTGAGCGCGGTTTTGGAGTAATGACTATGCAACGCTACTCGGGCTTCGGCCTCTTCAAGCACTCACTCAGCCACCACGAAAACTGGCAGAAGATGTGGCGCACGCCCACCCCGAAAAAGGTCTACGACGTGGTCATCGTCGGCGGCGGCGGGCATGGTCTGGCGACGGCTTACTACCTGGCCAAGGAGCACGGCATCACCAACGTGGCGGTGGTCGAGAAAGGCTGGCTGGGCGGCGGTAACACCGCGCGCAACACCACCATCGTGCGGTCCAACTACCTGTGGGACGAGTCGGCGCACCTGTACGAACACGCGATGAAACTCTGGGAAGGTTTGTCCCAGGATTTGAACTACAACGTGATGTTCTCCCAGCGTGGCGTCTACAACCTGTGCCACACCCTGCAGGACATCCGTGACTCCGAGCGTCGCGTCAGCGCCAACCGCCTCAACGGCGTGGACGGCGAGCTGCTTAACGCCAAACAAGTGGCCGACGAGATCCCGTACCTCGACTGCTCCAAGAACACTCGCTACCCGGTCATGGGCGCCACTGTGCAACGGCGCGGCGGCGTGGCCCGTCACGATGCCGTGGCCTGGGGCTTTGCCCGCGCCGCTGACGCACTGGGCGTGGACCTGATCCAGCAGACCGAAGTGATCGGTTTCCGCAAGGAAAACGGTGTGTGCATCGGCGTGGAAACCAACAAAGGCTTCATCGGTGCCAAGCGCGTCGGCGTGGTGACGGCGGGTAACTCCGGCCACATGGCTTCGCTCGCGGGCTTCCGCCTGCCGATCGAATCCCACCCGCTGCAAGCACTGGTGTCGGAGCCGATCAAACCGATTATCGACAGCGTGATCATGTCCAACGCCGTGCACGGTTACATCAGCCAGTCCGACAAGGGCGACCTGGTGATCGGCGCCGGTATCGACGGCTACAACGGCTATGGCCAGCGCGGCTCGTACCCGGTGATCGAGCACACCATCCAGGCCATCGTCGAGATGTTCCCGGTGCTGTCCCGCGTGCGCATGAACCGCCAGTGGGGCGGCATCGTCGACACCACGCCGGATGCCTGCCCGATCATCTCCAAGACCCCGGTCCCGAACATGTTCTTCAACTGCGGTTGGGGCACCGGTGGTTTTAAAGCGACTCCAGGCTCAGGCAACGTATTTGCCGCCAGCCTCGCCAAGGGTGAAATGCACCCGTTGGCCGCTCCTTTCTCCATCGACCGTTTCCACAACGGTGCGCTGATCGACGAACACGGCGCCGCGGCCGTCGCCCACTAACAGGAGAAATTCCCGATGTTGCATATCTTCTGTCCTCACTGTGGCGAACTGCGCTCCGAAGAGGAATTCCACGCCTCCGGCCAAGCGCACATCCCGCGCCCACTGGACCCGAACACCTGCACCGACGAGGAGTGGGGCGACTACATGTTCTTCCGCGACAACCCGCGCGGCCTGCACCACGAACTGTGGATTCACGCTGCCGGTTGCCGCCAGTATTTCAACGCGACCCGCGACACCGTGACCTACGAAATTCTTGAAACCTACAAGATAGGCACCAAGCCGCAATTCACCGCCAAGGCTTCTGGAGAGAAGGTATGAGCCAGATCAATCGCCTGTCCAACGGTGGCCGGATCGACCGCAACAAAGCCCTGAGCTTCACCTTCAACGGCCAGAGCTACAAAGGCTTTGAGGGCGACACATTGGCCGCTGCATTGCTGGCCAACGGCGTCGACATCATCGGTCGCAGCTTCAAGTATTCCCGCCCGCGCGGCATCTTCGCCGCCGGTGCCGAAGAGCCGAACGCGGTGCTGCAGATTGGCGCCACCGAAGCCACGCAAATCCCCAACGTGCGCGCCACGCAACAGGCGCTGTACCAGGGTTTGGTCGCCACCAGCACCAACGGCTGGCCGAGCGTGAACAACGACATGATGGGCATTCTCGGCAAGGTCGGCGGCAAGCTGATGCCGCCGGGTTTCTACTACAAAACCTTCATGTACCCGCAATCGTTCTGGATGACTTACGAGAAGTACATTCGTAAGGCAGCCGGTCTTGGCCGCTCGCCGACCGAGAACGATCCGGACACCTACGACTACATGAACCGTCATTGCGACGTGCTGATTGTGGGCGCGGGCCCTGCCGGCCTGGCGGCTGCGTTGGCCGCCGCCCGCAGTGGCGCCCGGGTGATCATCGCGGACGAGCAGGAAGAGTTCGGCGGCTCCTTGCTGGACTCCCGCGAAAGCCTCGATGGCAAGCCTGCGGCCGAGTGGGTTGCCAGTGTGATTGCTGAACTCAAGGCCCTGCCGGACGTGGTGCTGCTGCCTCGCGCCACCGTCAACGGTTACCACGACCATAACTTCCTGACCATTCACGAACGCCTCACCGACCACCTCGGTGACCGTGCGCCGATCGGCCAGGTGCGTCAGCGTATCCACCGGGTTCGCGCCAAGCGCGTGGTGTTGGCCACTGGTGCGTGCGAGCGTCCGCTGGTGTACGGCAACAACGACGTACCGGGCAACATGCTGGCGGGAGCGGTCTCCACTTACGTGCGTCGCTACGGCGTGGCACCGGGCAAGAAGCTGGTGCTGTCCACCAACAACGATCACGCCTACCGCGTGGCGCTGGACTGGTTCGACGCCGGCCTCAGCGTTGTCGCCGTAGCCGATGCCCGCCACAACCCACGTGGCGCGCTGGTTGAAGAGGCGCGTGCCAAAGGCATTCGCATCCTCACCGGCAGCGCCGTGATCGAGGCCCGTGGCAGCAAGCACGTCACTGGCGCCCGCGTTGCGGCCATTGATGTGAAAGCCCACAAAGTCACCAGCCCCGGCGAATGGCTGGACTGCGACCTGGTCGCCAGTTCCGGCGGCTACAGCCCGGTGGTCCACCTGGCCTCGCACCTGGGCGGCAAGCCGACCTGGCGTGAAGACATCCTCGGTTTTGTACCGGGCGAAGCACCGCAGAAACGCGTGTGCGTCGGTGGCATCAATGGCGTCTACGGCCTCGGCGATTCCCTGGCCGACGGTTTTGAAGGTGGCGTGCGCGCTGCCAGCGAAGCCGGGTTTGCGCCGGTGGAAGGTACGCTGCCAAAAGCCTTGAGCCGTCTGGAAGAACCGACCCTGGCGCTGTTCCAGGTGCCTCACGAGAAAGCTACCGCACGGGCGCCGAAGCAATTTGTCGACCTGCAGAACGACGTCACCGCAGCCGCCATCGAACTCGCCACCCGCGAGGGTTTCGAGTCGGTGGAGCACGTCAAGCGCTACACCGCACTGGGCTTCGGCACTGACCAGGGCAAGCTCGGCAACGTCAACGGCCTGGCCATCGCGGCCCGTTCGCTGAATGTGACCATCCCGCAGATGGGCACTACCATGTTCCGTCCCAACTACACGCCGGTAACCTTCGGCGCGGTAGCAGGCCGCCACTGTGGGCACATCTTCGAGCCGGTGCGCTACACCGCGCTGCAAGCCTGGCACGTGAAAAACGGCGCCGAGTTTGAGGACGTCGGCCAGTGGAAACGCCCATGGTATTTCCCGCGCAACGGTGAAGACCTGCACGCCGCAGTGAAGCGCGAATGCCTGGCCGTGCGTGACAGCGTCGGCCTGCTGGACGCGTCCACCCTCGGCAAGATCGACATCCAGGGCCCGGATGCCCGCGAGTTCCTCAACCGCATCTACAGCAACGCCTGGACCAAGCTCGACGTGGGCAAGGCCCGCTACGGCCTGATGTGCAAGGAAGACGGCATGGTCTTCGACGACGGCGTGACTGCCTGCCTCGCCGACAACCACTTCCTGATGACCACCACCACCGGCGGCGCAGCACGCGTACTCCAGTGGCTGGAAATCTACCAGCAGACCGAATGGCCGGACCTCAAGGTGTACTTCACCTCGGTCACCGACCACTGGGCAACCATGACCTTGTCCGGCCCCAACAGCCGCAAACTGCTGAGCGAAGTCACCGACATCGACCTGGACAAGGACGGCTTCCCGTTCATGACCTGGAAAGAAGGCCTGGTTGGCGGCGTGCCGGCGCGGGTGTTCCGGATTTCGTTTACCGGTGAGCTGTCGTACGAAGTCAACGTGCAGGCCGACTACGCCATGGGCGTGCTCGAGAAAATCGTCGAGGCCGGCAAGAAGTACAACCTGACGCCTTATGGCACCGAAACCATGCACGTGCTGCGGGCCGAGAAGGGTTTCATCATCGTCGGCCAGGATACCGACGGCTCGATGACCCCGGACGACCTGAACATGGGCTGGTGTGTAGGCCGTACCAAACCGTTCTCGTGGCTCGGCTGGCGCGGGATGAATCGCGAGGATTGCGTGCGTGAAGACCGCAAGCAGCTTGTCGGACTCAAGCCGATCGACCCGAACGTGTGGCTGCCGGAAGGCGCGCAGTTGGTGTTCGACGCCAAGCAGACGATCCCGATGAAGATGGTCGGCCACGTCACCTCCAGTTATGCCCACAACTCCCTCGGTTATTCGTTTGCCATGGGCGTGGTGAAGGGCGGCTTGAAGCGCATCGGCGAGCGGGTGTTTGCACCGCTGGCGGATGGCAGCGTGATCGAGGCGGAGATTGTTTCTTCGGTGTTCTTTGATCCTAAAGGCGATCGTCAGAACATCTGACACCTGATCGTTCCCACGCTCCGCGTGGGAATGCATCCCGGGGCGCTCTGCGCCCAAAGAGCGGACGCAGAGCGTCCATGGCGGCATTCCCACGCAGAGCGTGGGAACGATCAAATTCAACACAGGTGCTTTATGACAGCAGCCAATGTTTACCAACAACGCCCCACCTCCGGAGCCAAGGCCGAGTCGTCGCTGCACCATGCCGACCTCGCCAGCCTGGTAGGCAAGGGCCGCAAGAATGCCGGCGTGACCGTGCGTGAAAAGAAACTGCTGGGCCACCTGACCATTCGTGGCGATGGCCATGACGCAGCCTTCGCCGCCGGTGTGCACAAAGCCTTGGGTATCGAATTGCCCGGTGCCCTGCAAGTCATCGTCAAGGGCGAGACCAGCCTGCAATGGCTCGGTCCGGATGAGTGGTTGCTGGTAGTGCCAGGCGGTGAGGAATTCGCCGCCGAGCAAAGTTTGCGTGAGGCGCTGGGTGATTTGCATATCCAGGTCGTCAACGTCAGCGGCGGCCAGCAGATTCTCGAACTCAGCGGCCCGAACGTGCGCGATGTACTGATGAAGTCCACCAGCTACGACGTGCACCCCAACAGCTTCCCGGTGGGCAAGGCGGTGGGCACGGTGTTTGCCAAGTCGCAATTGGTGATTCGCCATACTGCTGAAGACACCTGGGAGCTGGTGATTCGTCGCAGCTTCTCGGATTACTGGTGGCTGTGGTTGCAGGATGCGGCGGCTGAGTATGGTTTAAGCGTCCAGGCCTGATCGTTCCCACGCTCCGCGTGGGAATGCATCCCGGGACGCTCCGCGTCCCAAGAGCGGACGCAGAGCGTCCATTGCGGCGTTCCCACGCAGAGCGTGGGAACGATCAAGGAGTCACGAATAATGAGCCGCGTACCCGATACATGGATTTTGACCGCCGACTGCCCCAGCGTGCTCGGCACGGTGGACGCGGTCACTCGCTACCTGTTCGAGCAGGGCTGCTACGTCACTGAGCACCACTCCTTCGATGACCGGCTCTCGGGCCGGTTCTTCATCCGCGTGGAGTTCCGCCAGCCCGATGGTTTCGACGAACAAGCCTTCCGCGATGGCCTGGCCACCCGTGGCGAAGCCTTCGGCATGATCTTCGAACTGACCGCGCCGAACTACCGGCCGAAAGTGGTGATCATGGTCTCCAAGGCCGATCACTGCCTCAACGATTTGCTCTACCGCCAGCGCATCGGCCAACTGTCGATGGACGTGGTCGCCGTAGTCTCCAACCACCCGGACCTCAAGCCCCTGGCCGACTGGCACCAGATTCCCTATTACCACTTTCCCCTGGACCCCAACGACAAGCCGTCGCAAGAGCGCCAGGTGTGGCAGGTGATCGAGGAATCCGGCGCCGAGCTGGTGATCCTTGCGCGCTACATGCAAGTGCTGTCGCCGGAGCTGTGCCGCAAGCTCGATGGTAAGGCCATCAACATCCACCACTCCCTGCTGCCCGGTTTCAAGGGCGCCAAGCCGTATCACCAGGCCTACAACAAGGGGGTGAAACTGGTGGGCGCTACTGCGCATTACATCAATAACGATTTGGACGAAGGCCCGATCATCGCCCAGGGCGTGGAGGTGGTGGACCACAGTCACTATCCGGAAGATTTGATTGCCAAGGGACGGGATATCGAAGGCCTGACCCTGGCCCGGGCCGTGGGGTATCACATTGAGCGGCGGGTGTTTTTGAACGCCAATCGGACAGTGGTGCTCTGATGGACGCCTTCGCGAGCAAGCCCGCTCCCACACTCGACCGCATTTCAAAGGTAGGACTCGGTCAACTGTGGGAGCGGGCTTGCTCGCGAAGAGGCCCTTACTAACAACGCAAAAACAGCATCTGTACCCGAGCACTTAAACGCGCTGCCTGCCTGGGCAACGCGGTTCCATAAAAACAACAGCGAGGTGAAAGCATGTCTGGTAATCGTGGTGTCGTGTATCTCGGCAACGGCAAGGTCGAAGTACAGAAAATCGACTATCCCAAAATGCAGGACCCCCGTGGCAGGAAGATTGAGCACGGCGTCATCCTGCGCGTGGTCTCCACCAACATCTGCGGCTCCGACCAACACATGGTGCGCGGCCGCACCACTGCCCAGACCGGCCTGGTCCTGGGCCACGAAATCACCGGCGAAGTGATCGAGAAGGGCAGCGACGTCGAGAACCTGAAGATCGGCGACCTGGTGTCGGTGCCGTTCAACGTCGCATGTGGCCGTTGCCGTTCCTGCAAGGAGCAGCACACTGGCGTGTGCCTGACCGTCAACCCGGCCCGTGCCGGTGGCGCCTACGGCTATGTCGACATGGGCGACTGGACCGGCGGCCAGGCCGAATACGTGCTGGTGCCTTACGCCGACTTCAACCTGCTGAAACTGCCGGATCGCGACAAGGCCATGGAGAAGATCCGCGACCTGACTTGCCTCTCCGACATCCTGCCCACCGGCTACCACGGCGCAGTCACTGCGGGCGTTGGCCCGGGCAGCACGGTCTACATCGCCGGTGCCGGTCCGGTAGGCCTGGCGGCTGCCGCTTCCGCTCGCCTGCTGGGCGCTGCGGTGGTGATCATCGGTGACGTCAACCCGATCCGCCTGGCCCACGCCAAGGCCCAGGGTTTTGAAATTGCCGACCTGTCGAAAGACACCCCGCTGCACGAACAGATCGCTGCGTTGCTGGGCGAGCCGGAAGTGGATTGCGCCGTCGATGCCGTGGGTTTCGAAGCGCGTGGCCATGGTCATGAAGGGGCCAAGGCAGAGGCTCCGGCCACCGTGCTCAACTCGTTGATGGGCGTGGTGCGGGTGGCTGGCAAAATCGGTATTCCGGGCCTGTACGTGACAGAAGACCCGGGTGCCGTGGATGCCGCTGCAAAAATGGGCAGCCTGAGCATTCGTTTCGGCCTGGGCTGGGCCAAGTCCCACAGCTTCCACACCGGGCAAACCCCTGTGATGAAGTACAACCGCCAACTGATGCAGGCGATCATGTGGGACCGTATCAACATTGCCGACATCGTCGGTGTGGAAGTCATCAGCCTGGATGACGCGCCACGCGGGTACGGTGAGTTCGATGCGGGCGTGCCGAAGAAGTTTGTGATTGATCCGCACAAGTTGTTCAGCGCGGCTTAAATCGCGGGCAAATAAAAAGGCGACCTCAGGGTCGCCTTTTTTGCATCTGCGGTTGGGTGGGAGAATCAGCGAATCGCCAAAGCCCCCTGATACACCGTTGGCCCCGTCGGCTGCTTGCTCACCGAGCCGCCCTTGGTTTCCGAACTGACCATCAGTGTCACCGGTTTACTGATTGACTCCTGCTGGCGAGGGTTGATGCCGATAATGCCTTTGCCGTCTTCCGGCAGCAGGCCCAGCGACACTGGCGTGCCGTCAACCGGGACGGCCCACAGTTCCAGGCTTTGATCCGGAGCCGGTGCGGTGGCGGCAATCGGCTGCACTTCGAGGTAATCCTTGTGGGCCACGATTTGCGTGGCCGGTTGCTGGGTGGTGTTCACCAGCAATGCGGCAGCCTTGACGCTGTCCTGGGTGTAGAGGGCGCCGCCGACGCCGGCGACTACCACCAAACACGCGCCGATGAACAGGCGTGGGCGGTTCCAGAATGAAGGCTTGTGCTCAATCACTTGGGGGTTGATCGCAGTCATTAGGCTCTTCCTGACATGTTTTGTAGTCTTTCATGGACCCAGTTAACGGCGATCGGTTCCTCATCCGTCGTATTGAGCCTCGGATCAGAGTGATGCCAATTGGCCCTGATACAGCACCGGCCCGGTGGGTTGTCCGGTCGGCGAGCCCCCCTGAGGCTCAAGGCTCACTGCCAGGGTCAGCGGCGCCGTCAGCAGCGCCTGGTGTTCTTTGCTCAACTGGATTCGGCCGTTACCCGACACCGGCAACAACCCCAGGGAGATGGGTTTGCCGCCCGCCGGGATTGCCCACAGTTCCAACGCGCGGGCCGGCTCCACGGCCGCCAGGGTCAGCGGTTCCACTTGCAGGTGATCCGCGTAGGCCTGGATCTTCAGCGCCGGCTGCTGATCAGCCGCCACCAGCGTGGCGTTGTACTCCACCCCAAGATCGCGCTGGTACAACACACCCACCAATACCGCGATCACCACCCCGCACGCCGCTACCAGCAAGCGCAGGTTCATCCAGAACGGTTTCTTCGCCGGCATATGCAGCACTTGCGGCTCAATGCGCGCCTTGATCCCTTCCCATACGTGGTCCGGCACCGGCCGTTCAGGCAGCGGCCCGGTGAGGCTGGCGAGGGCATCCTGCCAGTGCCCGAGTTCGACGCGCAGCGCCGCGTCATCCCGCAGCAGCGCTTCAAAGCGCCGGCGGGCGGTGGCAGGCATCAGCCCGATGGCGTAGTCAGCCGCCAGGGCGCGGCGCAGGGCGGTGGTCTGGTAGTTCATGATTCAAGGCACCTGCGCAAGCGTTCCATGCCGCGGCGAATCCAGGATTTGACCGAGCCCAGCGGCGCGGCCAGATGTTCGGCCAATTCCGAGCACGACAGGCCCTGGAAGTAGGCCACGGTGATCGACTGGCGCTGCATGCCTTCGAGGCTGTCGAGGCAGCGGTTCAGGGCGAGGGCTTCACGCTCGCTGTCGAGCTGTTCATGGGCGCTGGGGCTTTCGTCGGCCGTGGCGTCCTCCTGGCCTTCGTTCAAGGGTTGTTCGCGGTGTTTGCGCAACTGGTCGATCGCCAGGTTGCGGGTGATATTGACCATCCAGGTCATGGGCGCCGACAGATGGGCCTCATAGCGTGAGGCGTTGTACCAGATGCGCACGAAGCTTTCCTGCAACACCTCCTCGGCCAGATCCTTGCGACCCATGAAACGCAAGGCAACACCATGCAAACGCGGGGAAACGCTGCGATAGAGCGTTTCGAACGCCTGGCGATTACCCAGTGAACACTGGGCCAGCAATTGCCGTAGCTGATCTGCATCGTGGGTCGAAATAGGGCTTCTCCAGGCGCTTGCAACAGGGCGATGGGACGGCGCACGGTAAAGAGGGCAGGCTGAGGTTAGTCCAGCTTGGGCATTCATTCCATCTACCTCCGTGCGGCTCGTGGTGGATATACGCAGCGCAAGGCGCATCGGATGCAGTGGTTTTCTGAACTAATCTGCAGGGAGGGAACAATCCTTCGGCGTACCCAGTCAAACTCCTGCTTTTTGCGCTTACTTTCAGAGGTTGTCTTGATGAAGATTTCACGCGGTTTTGCCCTGTCCTGCCTGTTGACCGTGGCTGCCAGCCCGGTATTTGCGGCAGGTTTCAGCCTCGGCGACGTGGCCAATGCCGTGTCCGGTGCACAAGGTGGCGACAAGGCAGCAGCGGCTGCACCCACTTCACAGACCGCTGGTCTGCTGCAGGCACTGACCTCGCAATTGAACGTGACCCCTGAGCAGGCCGTTGGTGGTACCGGCGCAATGCTGGGCCTGGCCAAGAATAAATTGGGCGGCGGTGATTACTCGCAACTGACCAAAAGCGTACCGGGCCTGGACAAGCTCTCCGGCAGCAACTCCCTGGGCAGCCTCGGCGCCCTGAGCGGCATGCTCGGCCAGAGCGGCGGCAGCAAGACCTCGGGCCTGGACGGCGTGTTGGGTAACGTGAAGAACACCAACGACCTGAACACCGCGTTCAGCGCGCTGGGCATGGACAGTGGGATGGTTGGCCAGTTTGCGCCGGTTATCCTGAAATACCTGGGCGGCCAGGGCGCCAGCGAATCGGTGCTGGGCAAACTGGCTTCGGCCTGGGGCACTGGCGGCTAAGGCCGCTCCGCGCGCAGTTGGGCGATGCGCGCATCCTTCTCCATCCAGAGCTGGTTGACCCAGTTCTGGACGGTCTGGCGAAACGCCGGATCGTTCTCGTAATCCCCCTGCCACAACGCCGGATCCAGCTCTCGGGTACGGATATCCACGATCACCTTCGGCACCGCACCACTGATCAAGTCCCAGAAGCCCGGAATGTTTTCCTGTGGATAAACCACGGTGACGTCGAGCACCGCATCCAGCTGTTCACCCAACGCCGCGAGCACGAACGCCACGCCACCCGCCTTGGGCTTGAGCAGGCGCTCGAAGGGTGAAGCCTGCTGTTTGCGCTTGGCCGGGGTGAACCGCGTGCCTTCCAGGTAATTCACCACGGTGACCGGCTGGCGCTTGAACAACTCGCAGGCCTCTTTGGTGATTTTCAGGTCCTGGCCTGCCAGTTCCGGGTGTTTGGCCAGGAATGCCTTGCTGTAGCGCTTCATGAACGGGTAATCGAGTGCCCACCAGGCCAGGCCCAGGAAGGGTACCCAGATCAGTTCCTTTTTCAGGAAGAACTTGAAGAACGGCGTGCGCCGGTTGAGGGCCTGGATCAGTGCGGGGATGTCGACCCAGGATTGATGGTTGCTGATCACCAGGTAAGAAGTGTCACCCCGCAGGTCGCCGCCGCCGCGAATGTCCCATTGGGTAGGGATGCACAGGGCGAAGATCAGCTTGTCGATCTCGGCCCAGGTTTCGGCGATCCACATGACGGCCCAGGAGGCATAGTCACGAAAGCGACCGGGGGCCACCAGCTTGAGCAGGGCAAACACCATCAGCGGCCCGAACAGCACCAGGGTGTTGAGCAACAGCAGCAATGTGACGAAACAGCCGGTGAGCAGGCGGCGCATAAGTAACTCTTGGAATCATTTTTGGCCCGCCATGATAAGCAGCTTGGGTCTGGAGACCAAATCGCAAATAAGCTTACGAATGTTTCACAGCGGGCTGGGTATGCTCTGTGATCTAACTAAGCAGTGAATTTGCAGTCTAGAATTGGCCCACTTATTCCAAGGAAACCTCCTACGTGAAATCCATCCTTGCCCTGCTAACGCTGGTGGCCTTGCCTGTCATGGCCGCTGAGCCGACCCTTTACGGTCGCTACGAATACATCCAACTGCCGGAAATCGGTGAGACCTTCAAGGCCAAGATGGACACCGGCGCGCTGACCGCCTCGCTGTCGGCCCGGGACATCGAGACCTTCACCCGTGATGGCGATGACTGGGTACGCTTCCGCCTCGGCGGCAAGGACGCCACCAACAAGGTGTACGAGCACAAGGTGTCGCGCATCAGCAAAATCAAGAGCCGCGCCGACGAAGATGACGACAAGGACGAAGCCACCGTGGCCAAGCGCCCGGTGATCGACCTGGAAATGTGCCTGGGCAACGTCAAGCGCACCGTCGAGGTCAACCTCACCGACCGCAGCAGCTTCAACTACCCGCTGCTGATCGGCGCCAAGGCCCTGCGTGAATTCGGCGCTGCGGTAAACCCGGCCCGCCGTTACACTGCGGACAAACCGGACTGCTGACGGAACACCATGGCGCATATCCTGATTGTCGAAGACGAAGCGGCTATCGCCGACACGCTGATTTTCGCCCTGCAAGGCGAGGGCTTCACCACCACCTGGTTGAGCCTCGGCCAGGCGGCGCTGGCCCATCAGCGGCAAACCCCGGCGGACCTGGTCATCCTCGACATCGGCCTGCCGGACATCACCGGCTTCGAAACCTGCAAGCAACTGCGGCGTTTCAGCGAAGTACCGGTGATGTTCCTCAGCGCCCGGGACGGTGAGATCGACCGCGTGGTGGGTCTTGAGATCGGCGCTGACGACTATGTAGTCAAGCCGTTCAGCCCGCGGGAAGTGGCAGCGCGGGTACGGGCCATTCTCAAGCGCGTGGGCCCCGGTGCTGCTCCGGCGGTGTTCCAGGTGGACCTGGAGCGCATGCAGATCAGTTATCGCGGCCAGCCCCTGAGCCTCACTCGCCATGAATTCCGTCTGCTGCACAGCCTTTTGGAGCAACCCGAGCGCGTGTTCAGCCGCGAGCAACTGCTGGATGCGGTGGGCGTGGCGGCGGACGCAGGCTACGAGCGCAATATCGACAGCCACATCAAAAGCGTGCGCAGCAAATTGCGCGCGGTTGCGCCCGAGGCGGAGCCCATCCAGACCCACCGTGGCCTTGGCTACAGCTACAGCCCGGGCAACAGCTGATGCGCCTGGGGATTCGGTTCTTCCTGGTGTACGCATTGTTTATCGGCCTGACAGGCTACTTCGTACTCAGCACCGTGATGAAGGAAATCCGCCCCGGCGTGCGCCAGTCCACCGAGGAAACCCTGGTGGACACCGCCAACCTGCTGGCGGAAATCCTGCGCGACGATGTGAAGAACGGCACCCTCGGCCAGAGCCACTGGCCCGAACTGCTCAAGGCCTACGGTGAGCGTCAGCCCGGCGCGAATATCTGGGGCCTGCCGAAAAACCAGGTCAACCACCGCATCTACGTCACCGACGCCAAGGGCATCGTGTTGCTGGACTCCAGCGGCGAGGCGGTGGGCGAGGACTATTCGAAGTGGAACGACGTGTACCTGACCCTGCGCGGCGAATACGGTGCGCGCTCGACCCGCAGCGAACTGGACGACCCTGCCTCATCGGTGATGCACGTCGGCGCGCCGATCCGCGATAGCGGGCAGATCATCGGCGTGGTCACTGTGGCCAAGCCCAACAGTTCACTGCAACCCTATGTGGACCGCACCGAAGACCGGCTGCTGTGGTACGGCGCCGGGCTGGTCGCCCTGGGCTTGCTGTTTGGTGCGCTGTTGTCGTGGTGGTTGAGTGTCGCACTGCGCCGGCTGACGGCGTATGCCCAGGCGGTGAGTGAAGGCCGGCGTGCCGAGTTGCCGCACTATCGCGGCGGTGAACTGGAGCAGTTGTCCACCGCCGTGGAACACATGCGCACCCAGCTGGAAGGCAAGGCGTACGTCGAACGTTATGTGCACACCCTGACCCACGAATTGAAAAGCCCGCTGGCGGCGATTCGTGGTGCGGCGGAGCTGTTGCAGGGCGACATGTCCCGTGACCAGCAGCAGCGTTTCGTGAGCAATATCGACAGTGAAAGTGCGCGCTTGCAGCAGTTGATCGAACGCCTGCTGAACCTGGCGCAGGTGGAGCAGCGCCAGGGCCTTGAGGACCAGGCCAGCCTGTCGTTGGCGGCGCTGGTGGACGAAGTGTTCAGGGCTCAATGTGCGCGCATTGAAGGCGCCGGGTTGCAGGTCGAGCAGGCGATTGCCGCGGATCTGCAGGTGTACGGCGAGCCGTTCCTGCTGCGCCAGGCACTGGGTAACCTGCTGGAAAACGCACTGGATTTCACACCGCCCGGTGGCACATTGCGGTTCAGCGCCAAGGCCTTGGATGACGGGATCGAATTCACCCTGTTCAACCAGGCCGACGCCATTCCCGAGTATGCGTTGCCGCGCCTGAGCGAGCGCTTCTATTCCCTGCCGCGCCCGGCCAGCGGGCGCAAGAGCACCGGCCTTGGGCTGAATTTTGTCGAAGAGGTGATGAAGCTGCACGGCGGCTCATTGCAGATCGGCAACGTGCCCGGCGGCGTGCAGGTAAAACTGCATCTCCACACAGTCTCCACATTCCCTTCATAAATCCCCCTTAAGCGCCCGCCAGACTCTCCCCCATCAAAACAGGGAGAGCTTCATGAACCGCAATCTGCTTTTCAAATTGGGCGCCATCGCGCTGCTGATCGTGCTGTTGTTGATTCCGTTGCTGATGATCCACGGGGTGATTACCGACCGTCAGCAACTGCGTGACGACGTCTTGCAGGATATCGCCCGCAGTTCCAGCTACAGCCAGCGCCTCAATGGCCCGGTGCTGGTGGTGCCTTATCGCAAGACCGTCCGGGAGTGGAAGCTCAATGAAAAGCTCAACGAACGCTACGAAGAAACCCGCGAGGTGCGTGGTCATCTGTATTTCCTGCCGGAGCAATTTGCCCTCGACGGGCAGGTGCAAACCGAAGTGCGCGCACGGGGCATCTACCAGGCGCGGTTGTTCCACGCCGACAGCCGTATCAGTGGGCGGTTTGTGTTGCCGGAGCAGTGGGGCATCACGGAAAACTTTGCCGATTACCGCTTTGACCCGGCGTATCTGGCAGTGGGTATCAGCGACATTCGCGGCATCGAAAATGCGTTGAAGCTGGAGCTGGGCAGCCAGCAACTGGCGTTTTCCCCGGGTACTCAAGTGGCTTGGCTGGGGGAGGGTGTGCACGTGATGCTGCCCGAGCAGGACAGCCAGAATCCGTCACCTTTTGACTTCGCCTTTGACCTGCGCCTGCAAGGCACCGAGCAGTTGCAAGTGGTGCCGGTGGGCAAGACCAGCCAGGTCAAGCTCGCGTCCAACTGGCCGCACCCCAGCTTTATCGGCAACTTCCTGCCGACCCAGCGCGAGGTTACCGCCCAAGGCTTCAGCGCCAATTGGCAGACCACATTCTTTTCCACCAACCTGGAAGAAGCACTGCGCGGTTGCCTGGCCGAGCGCGGCTGTGACGACTTCAACAGCCGCAGCTTCGGCGTAAGCTTTATCGACCCGGTGGACCAGTACCTCAAGAGCGATCGGGCGATCAAATATGCGCTGCTGTTCATTGCCCTGACGTTTGCCGGTTTCTTCCTGTTCGAGGTGCTCAAGAGCCTGGCGGTGCACCCGATCCAGTACGCGCTGGTGGGGTTTGCCCTGGCGTTTTTCTACCTGCTGCTGTTGTCGTTGTCCGAGCACATCGGGTTTGGCCCGGCTTACCTGATATCGGCGGCGGCCTGTGTGTTGCTGATCGGGTTTTACGTCTGCCATGTGCTGCGCAGTGTCGCCCATGGCCTGGGGTTTTCAGCAGGGTTGGCGGCGTTGTATGGCTTGCTGTACGGGTTGCTGAGTGCCGAGGATTACGCGTTGTTGATGGGCTCGCTGCTGCTGTTCGGGTTGCTGGGCACGGTGATGGTGCTGACCCGCAAGCTGGATTGGTATGGCGTGGGCAAACGCAAAGAGGTGGGTAATGAGTAGGTCGTTGGGGTTGCGGGAAGATCAGCAAGAGGGCGCGCAGTTAGTGGTGAGGATCAACGCGCTGTTCCCTTTGGCCCGGGAGCTTTTTGTGGCGAGGGAGCTTGCTCCCGCTGGGCTGCGCAGCGGCCCCAAAAATCCTGGGAGCGCTTCGCACTCCAGCGGGAGCAAGCTCCCTCACCACAAAAGAACCCTTGCAGCAGGTTAGGCCGGTGGCTGGGTCTGGAGCATCGACGGCCGCTGACTCACCTCGGCATACCACGCCGCCAGCTTCGGATGGCTCGACCGCCACTGCATGTCCGGGTGGCGGAAGTCCAGATAAGCCAGTGCACACGCCACGCTGATCGCGGCCACGTCAAACGGCCCGGCCAGTTCGGCGATGGCGTCCTGTTCGAGCATGTCGAGGGCGCGGCGGATCTTGTCGCGCTGGCCTTCCAGCCACAGGTCCCAATGTTTTTCCTCGGGGCGCATGGCGGTTTCATAACGCACCAGTACGGCGGCATCCATGATGCCGTCGGCGGTCGAGGCCAGGGTCAGGCGCCGCCAGCGGGCCGGGCCGTTACGGGGGATCAGTGGAGTCCCGGTGTGTTGGTAGTCGAGGTAATCGAGGATCACCCGGCTGTCGTGCAGCGCATTGCCGTCGGCCAGGCGCAGGGCGGGGATCTTGCCCAGCGCGTTGTCCTGGATCACGTCGGCGTCAGGCTTGACAGGCGTCGGCACGCAGGCGTGCAAGGTCACGCGGTCCAGTTGACCGGTCTCGTGCAACAACACCCGTACTTTGCGCACAAACGGCGAGGCAGGGTTGTGGAACAACGTCATGCTGGGGGTGGACATGGGCATTCCTCGGAAAAGGGCAGCGCTAATCTATCTCAACGCTTGAGCAACGCCCAGCTACCTATGGCGGCCGGAATGCCCAGCCCCACCCAGCTCAGCGAATCCCACAAGCCGTCCCCCAGCAATGCCGCAAACAATCCGGCAGCACTCAACAACCCGATGGCCAGCGGAATGCCGAATACCTTCCAGAAACTCGATTGCCTCGGCTTCATGACTTGGCCGCCTTGCGCCGCACCAGCCACAGGTACACGCCACTGCCCAGGACGATGATGGTCAGCACATCCAGCACCGCCCACAGGATCTTCATCGGCATGCCGCCGTAGTCACCGAAGTGCAGCGGCTGGGACATGCCCATGGCGTCCATGTACCACGGCCGTTCGGCGATGGCGGTGACGTGCAGGTTGCTGGCGTCGATCAATACCGGCGTCAGCAGGTGTGAAGTCAGGTGGGTGCTGCCTTTCATGAACACCGCGTAGTGATGCTCGCTGGAGAAACGCGTGCCGGGGAACGCGATAAAGTCCGGCTCCATCCCGGGCGCGGCCTTGGCGGCAATCGTCAGCAGGTCGGTGGCGGGGGCGCGCAGGGTCAGCGGCGGGGCGTTTTTGTAAGGCTCGATCATTGCGCTGAGGCTGTCGGTGCGCCACGCGGCGATGATCAGGTCGGCGCAGGCGCTGATCACGCCGGTCACGCCCACTACCAGCGCCCAGGTCAGGGTGACCACGCCGATCAAGTTGTGCAGGTCGAGCCAGCGCAGGCGCGTGGATTTGTCCTGGCGCACGGTGGCGAATTTCAGCCGGCGCATGAACGGCAGGTACAACACCGTGCCGGAGATGATCGCCAGCACAAACAGAATGCCCATGAACGCCAGCAGCAACTTGCCCGGCAGCCCGGCGAACATATCGACGTGCAGGCGCAGCAGGAACATCGTCAGCCCGCCGTTGGCCGAAGGCGTTTCCACGGCCTCGCCGGTGCGGGCGTCGAGCATGAAGGTGTGGGAGGAATTGGGTTCGGTGCCGGCGGTGGCGGCCATGATCGCGATCACGCCGTTCTTGTCGTCTTCGTCCCAGGCCAGGTATTGCATGGCTTCGCCGGGGCGATGGGCCTGGGCTTTGGCAACAAGCTGTTCGAGGTTCAGCTGTGGGGTATCGGCGGGCATCTGTGCCAGCTCGGGTTCGTTGCCCAGCAGGTGGTCGATCTCGTGGTGGAAG
Source organism: Pseudomonas sp. C6002 (assembly GCF_013385805.1). Classification (NCBI taxonomy): domain Bacteria; kingdom Pseudomonadati; phylum Pseudomonadota; class Gammaproteobacteria; order Pseudomonadales; family Pseudomonadaceae; genus Pseudomonas; species Pseudomonas sp. C6002. The sequence continues at coordinate 663,432 of NZ_JACAPH010000030.1, forward strand.
ATCAACGGCAGGCCGGTGAGGGCGAGCAGCAGCAGGAATACGGTGCAGACGAGGCTGGTCCAGGTGTGGATGAAGGACCAGCGGCGGATGGTTTTGCTTTTCATTTTCTAGCCTTCAGACACACCGAAGCCGCCCACGGGGGCGGCCCGGTTGTTAACTCAGCCGATTACCACTGGTAGGTGGCACTGGCGACGACGCTGCGTTGGTCGCCGTAGTAGCAGTAGGAAGCATCGCAGGTGGAAATGTAGTCCTTGTCGAACAGGTTGGTGGCATTCAGTTTCACCGAAGCCCCCTTGAGGCTGTTGTCCAGGCGGCCGAGGTCGTAATGCACGGAGGCATCGAACACGGTGTAGGCATTGGCCTTGCCCAGCCAGGTGTTGCCCTGGTCGCCATAGGTATTGCCGGTGTAACGGGCACCCGCGCCAATGCCGAAACCGTCGAGCACACCGGCGTGCCAGGTGTAGTCGGTCCACAGTGAGGCTTGCTGGTTTGGCATCAGTTGCAGGCGGTTGCCTTTGTATTGGCCTTTTTGCACTTCGGATTTGGCCAGGGTGTATGCCGCGATGACCTTAAGGTTCTCGGTCACGTCAGAGACAGCTTCCAATTCCAGGCCCTTGACCTTCACTTCGCCGGTCTGGTCGGTGATCGACTGGCCACCGGCACCGAAGCTGGTAACCAGCACGTTCTTTTGGGTCAGGTCGTACACCGCGGCGCTCAGCAGGGTATTTGAGCCGGGTGGTTGGTACTTGACCCCCAATTCCCATTGCTTGCCTTCGGTGGGTTTGTACGACTCGGTTGGCGAGACGCTGGCGTTACTCGCTGGCTGGAACGATTCGGCGTAGGAGAGGTACGGAACGAAGCCCGAATCGAACACATAGCTCAGCGCGGCGTTGCCACTGAAGTTCTTGCTGCGGTCGGTATTGGTTGCATCGTTTTTGTTGAAGTAGGTGGTGCCTTGGTGCACCCAGTCTTCACGCCCGCCGAGGGTCAGGCGCCACTTGTCCAGGGCCATCTGGTCCTGGGCGTAAAGGCCAGTCTGGATGGTTTTCTGGTTGTAGTCGTAATAAGCGGTGGAGCGCGCCGGACGCACCACCGGCTTGGTGTTGACGGGGTTGTAGAGGTTGACTGTGCCGCCGTCACCGAAGATCGACAGGTACGAGGTGTCGGTGCGCTGGTGATCCAGGCCGAGCAACAGCGTGTGGGTGATATCACCGGTGGCGAAGTCAGCCTGGAAATTGTTGTCGACGGCGAACTGGCCGATGCTTTCGTCGACGTTGGTCGACCCGCGGCTGGTATTACCCTCGGCATCAATGGTCGAGTAACCATAGGAACCCACGGTCAGCTGCTGGAAAGCCAGCTCCGACTTGGTGTAACGCAGGTTCTGCTTGAACTGCCAGGTATCGTTGAAGCGATGCTCGAAGGCGTAGCCCAGCGCGTAGTAGGTGCGGTCGTAGTACTCGTAGTCCGGGTCGCCGAGGTTCTTGTGATGAGAGATGTCCCCCAGCGGCGATTTGATCTTGGTGCCGACAATGGGCAGGAACTGACTGGTAGCACCGGTATCGTCGCGGGTGAACTGCGACAGGAACGTCAGCTTGGTGTCGGTATCAATATTCCAGGTCAGGCTGGGGGCGATGTTGTAGCGCTTGTTGTCGATGTGATCGACCTGGGTGCCGGCGTCGCGCACCACACCGCTGAGTCCGTAGAGAAACTGGCCTTCATCATCGATCTTGCCGGTGCTGGCGAAGTTGATCTGGCGGTAGTTGTCGCTGCCGTACTGCACCTGGATGGCATTGCTCGACTCGGCACTTGGACGTCGGCTGACCATATCCAGCAGGCCACCCGGTGGCGTCTGGCCGTAGACCGACGAGGCCGGCCCACGCAGCAGCGCAAGGCGGTCGAGGTTCCAGGTTTCGGCTTTCGGGTTGGCATACACGCCGCGTGGCAGCGGCAGGCCGTCGAGGAACTGGGTGGGTTCGAAGCCGCGTACACGCATCCAGTCGTAGCGGGTGTCACTGCCGTAGCTGGCGGACACGATACCGGGCATGTATTTGACGGCGTCATCCAGGTTCTGGACGTTGCGGTCCTGCATTTGCTGGCGAGTGGCGACGGAAATCGAACGCGGGGCTTCGACCAGTGCGGTATCGGTCTTGGTGCCGGCAGCGGTGCGGGTCGCCAGGTAACCGTCAACCGGCCCCCATGCGCTTTCCGCGTCGGCCTGGCCGGTAATGCTGGTCTCCGGCAATGCCACGACCCCATCCGGGATCGCTACCAGGCTGAACGTGCCTGCACTGCTTTGCTCCAGTTGCAGCCCGGTCCCGCGCAACGCTTCACGCAATGCGCCTTGTGCATCGAATTGCCCTTTTACCGGCGCGGAAGTCTTGCCCGCTGCCAACCCCGGGTTCAGCGTCAGCGCCAAACCGGCCTGGCTGGCGATCTGGTTCAGGGTGGTGGCCAGCGACGCTGCCGGCAGATTGTAGGCGCGCACACTGGACGCTTGTTCGGCGGCGAGCAACTGGGTGCTGGCCAGCGGGGCGCTGAGGGCAATGGCCACGGCCAACAGGCTGGGGCGCAACAAGGTGTCTAGCGTGCGGGACATAGGGCGGCTCCTGAATGGAAATATTTCTCAATTGCCTATGTGCCGAGCGAGATGCAAAAAGTGATAGGGCTCGATGAAAATAATTTCTATTAGTGGGTGAGTGCTGTTTTTGAGGGCCTCATCGCAGGCAAGCCAGCTCCACAGGGGAACGCATTCCACCTGTGGGAGCTGGCTTGCCTGCGATGACAATGGCCTATGCACCACAGGAGCCTACGGCTTGGGCGCCACCGTCACCCACCACGGCGTGTGTTGTTGAATCTGCACCGGCAAGGTCGGCAGCAGTGCATTCAGCGCCAGGTTGGTGTCGTGCAGCGGGAGGCTGCCGGTGATCCGCAGGTCGGCCACCTGTTTATCCACACCCAGGTAACCGGTGCGGTAGCGGCTCAGTTCGGCAACCACATCGCCGAGCCGCGCGTTGTCCACCACCAGCATGCCGCGCGTCCAGGCGTCGGTGCCGGGGCTGACGGCAAGCATCGGGCCGAGGCTGTCGCGGCGCATCAGCACTTGCTGGCCTTCCTTGAAGATCTGCTCTTGATGCAGCGCTTCAGGCTGTGCGCCGACGGCAGACTTCAACACGCTGAGGCGGGTGCCATCTTCCTCGCGCTTGACGATAAACCGTGTGCCCAGGGCGCGCAGGCTGCCTTCGCGGGTTTCGACAAAAAACGGGCGGGCGTCGTTGTGGCCGGTTTCGACAAGGATCTCGCCTTCCTGCAATACGATCAGCCGACGTTTCTCGTCAAAGCGCACGTCAATGGCGCTGTGGGTGTTGAGGTTGATCACGGTGCCATCCGCCAGCTTCAGGGTGCGCTGTTCACCGGTGGCGGTGCGCTGGTCGGCCAGCCAATAGTTGAGCGGCACGTAGCGCTGGCCGACGAACAATGCCAGGCCGCACACCAGCACCACACTGGCCAAGCCGCTGCCGAGCTTGCGCACGCGGCGGCGAATGCCTTCGCGTGACTGCAGCAATGCCGCACGGGCCGGGCCCGAGGCCACACTGAAACGCTGATCGAGCATGCCCAACTGGCGCCAGGCGCGGGCGTGTTCTTCGTTGCTGGCCAGCCATTTGGCGAATTCTTCCTGCTCCACGGCACTGCCGTCGCCCGAGTCGAGGGACAGTTGCCAGGCAATGGCCGCGTCGAGCACCCGCGCCGACACCGGCTTGGAACTGACCGGGCTCACAGCGGCTCGCCATACAGGGCGATGTAGCACTGGCGGATACCCTGTGCCAGGTATTGCCGCACCCGCGGCACGGAAACCCCCAGGCGCTGGGCGATTTCGGCGTGGCCCATGCCGTCGAGGCGGTTGTAGAGGAAGGCCGCGCGGGCCTTGCTCGAGAGTTTGCCCAGCAGGCGGTCGATGGCCTTGAGGTCTTCGAGGATCAGTTGCTGTTCTTCCGGGGACGGGTGCTCGCTTTCCGGGATCAGCATCAGTTCGGTGAGGTAAGCCTGTTCCAGCGCGGCGCGGCGGAAATAATCGAACAGCAGGCCCTTGGCGATGGCCACCAGAAACGCCCGCGGCTCGCGGGGTTCACGCAGTTCTTCACGGCCCAGCAGGCGCATGAAGGTGTCCTGGCTGAGGTCTTCGGCGCGGCTGGGGCAGGCCACGTTGCGTCGCAGCCACGCCAACAGCCAGCTGCGATGGTCGCGGTACAACGCGCCAACAAGCTCACTGTGGGGACTTTGGATTGACGACAAGGCGACACCGATCGGAAAGTTTAAACTAACGAGAATTATTCGCGATTGTGGCAGAGGTGTAAGGCGGGTGCAATTGGCGTTGGTCGGGCGGCGGCGTAATGCTATCTATCATGGTGATGCCGCTTACTGTGGCGAGGGACCTTGCTCCCGCTCGGCTGCGCAGCAGTCGTAATCCAGGCAATGCATTTATTCAGTTGGAAAGGGGTTGGCTGATTTGGGGGCGCTTCGCACCCCAGCGGGAGCAAGCTCCCTCGCCACCATTAGAATGAGGGCGCTTGCTTGCGGCGTTTCCATTGGCCCAGGCGCTGTTGTAACGCGTGCGGGCTATCGATCTGCTGCTGCCGTGCGCGGCTGAACAAAATCAGCATCAGTTCCGCCGTTGCCAGCGCATCCGCACTGGCATGGTGACGCTCGCCCACTTGCAGCTTGAAATGCGTGATCCAGTCATCCAGCCCGGCTTCGCGGATGTTGGCGTCGGGGCACAGCAGCGGGGCGATGTCGGCCACGTCCAGGAACGGGTGGTTCAAGCGATAGCCCAGGCTGTCCTTGAGTGCCCGGCACAGCATGTGTTGATCGAAGGGCGCATGAAACGCCAGCAGCGGGCTGTCGCCGACGAACTCCATGAAGTCCATCAGCGCTTCTGCCGGGTCACTGCCCGCCGCAATGGCGCTGGGCCCCAGGCCATGGATCAGCACGCTGGGGTTGAGCTTGGTCTCGGCCCGGTGCAGGGTGCGTTCGAACAATTGCGAGAAGTCCACTGCGCCGTCCTCGATCACCACGGCGCCAATCGAAAGCACCTGGTCACGATTGAGGTTCAGGCCGCTGGTTTCCAGGTCCACCACCACCCAGCGCTGGGCCCGCAGCGATCCGTCCCCCAGCTCCCCAGGTGTGGGCAATTGTTCGACGCGCCGTTGTTGTGCCGCATCCAGGCCAGGTTTGGGTTTGCGCAACCAGCCAAACCAGTTCACAGCTGATACCGCAACGTCAGGCTGCCTTGCAGGCGTTGGGCCTGGCGCAGGGATTCGCGCAGGATGCGCCGGTCGAGGTGGTTGAGGCTGTCGGGATCGACGCGGTTGGAGTAGGGCAGGTTCTCGCGGGTTTGCAGTTGGTGTTGTTGCATGCGGGTTTGCTGGATGAAGTGATAGGCCTCTTCATAGGCGGCGCCATCAAGGCGTTCGATGACTTCCCTGGCCACCAGTTGGCGCAAGCGCTCCAGGGTGTTGATGGCGCTGATGCCGTTGGCCAATGCCAGCAGACGGGCACCGTCGACAAATGGCGTGAGGCCTTGCACCTTGAGGTCGAGGGTTGCCTTGTCGGCGCCTTTGCGCGTCAACACAAAATCCCGGAAGCGCCCTACCGGCGGGCGCTGGCGCAACGCGTTCTCGGCCAGCATGCGCTGGAACAAACGGTTGTCTGCCACCTGGTCGAGAATGCCCTGGCGCAATTGCTCGCACCCTTGCTCATCGCCCCACACCACCCGCAAATCAAAATAGATGCTCGAACCCAGCAGATTCTCCGGCGTCGCCTCACGGATAAACCCGGCAAAGCGCCGCGCCCATTCCGCCCGGGACAGGCACAGCTCCGGGTTACCGGCCATGATATTGCCCTTGCACAGGCTGAAGCCGCACAGCGCCAGGCTCTGGTTGATCTGTTGTGCCAGCGGCAGCAGGCGCCCGCGAATCTCGGCGGCTTCGGCGGCGTCCCGGGCTTCGAACAGGATGCCGTTGTCCTGGTCGGTATACAGCGTCTGCTCGCGGCGGCCCTCGCTGCCGAAACACAGCCAGCTGAATGGCACGCCCGGGTCGCCCTTGTCGGCCAGGGTCAACTCGATGACACGGCACACCGTGTGATCGTTGAGCAAGGTGATGATGTGGGTGATCTGCGTAGACGACGCGCCGTGGGCGAGCATGCGCTCCACCAACTGGCCGATTTCGCCGCGAATCGCCACCAGGTTTTCGACCCTGGGTGCATTGCGGATGGTGCGCGCCAGGTGCACCAGGTCAACCCGCTGCAGGGAAAACAGGTCACGCTCGGACACCACGCCACACAGGCGCTGATCCTTGACCAGGCACACGTGGGCGATATGCCGTTCGGTCATCGCAATCGCCGCGTCGAAGGCGCTGTGGTCCGGCGTGAGGAAAAACGGCGCCTGGGTCATATGGCGCTCGATGCCCTGGTTGAAATCACTGGTGCCGTCGGCCACCACCTGGCGCAGGTCCCGCAGGGTGAAAATCCCCAGGGGCGCCTTGTGCTCATCCACGATCACAATGCTGCCCACTTGTTGCTCGTGCATTTGCGTGACCGCTTCACGCAGCGGCGTCAGCGGGCTGCAGGTGACCGGGTGACGCATGGCCAATTCGCCCAGGCGGGTGTTCAGCGAATATTGGGTGCCGAGGGTTTCCACGGCCTTTTGCTGGACTTGCTGGTTGACCTGGTCCAGCAAGCTGCTCACGCCGCGCAAGGCAAAGTCGCGAAACGCGCTGGAAAGGGCGAACAGCTTGATAAAGGCCGGCTTGTTCAGTTGCAGGCAGAAGGTGTCTTCGGCGGCTTTGTGCTCGGTACGGGTGGCCCGCTCCCCCAGCAGCGCCGCCAGCGGAAAACATTCACCGGTGGTGATTTCAAAGGTGGTTTCTGTCGAGTCCGGCCGCTCGCCGACTACGCGCCCCTGCTTGACGATATAGAAGTGTTCCACCGGCCCGCCCGAGGGCTTGAGGATGCTCTCGCCGGGGCCGTAGAAGCGCAATTGACACTGCTCTACCAGAAATCCCAGGTGGGCGTTTTCCATTTGGTTGAACGGCGGGAAGCGTTGCAGGAATTGCAGGGTGCCGTGGATGTTCTGCAACACAGCGGTTTTCCCCGCTTGTGTGAAAGCATCAGCTTTACTCATACCTATGACCGCAGTTTTTTTGTCGTTATCGTGCCCCATGGTCGACTCCTGCGCTGCGGGTGCCCATTGGACGTAAGTCTAGGTAGCGTTATGCCTTCCACGACTAGGGAAAAACCTTACATGAATATCGTCCAAACCCCGTAGAACGCCCACTAGGCAAACTTTCCGACGAAGTGCACATTGTTCGCCCTTCCGGCGATGTCTGACTTCTGTGCTGGGAGATTGAATAGAACTGCCGAGAAACGTATGTCCGACCACGATATTTTGAGTGATGCCGAGCGCGAGGCCCTGAGTGCTGTTATGCAGGAGCCGGATTTGCCGCCACAACGGGTTTTGATCGTGGATGACGACAAGGACGCGCGCGAACTGTTGGCAGAAATTCTTGGCCTGGACGGCATTCGTTGCATGACCGCCGACAGCGGCGAGGCTGCATGGGACTTGTTGAGTTCCAGCAGCTCCATCGGCTTGCTGATCACCGACCTGCGCATGACGCCGAGCAACGGGCTGCAATTGATTCGCCAGGTGCGCGAATCCACCCGGGCGGCGCTGCCGATCATCATCATGTCGGGTGACGCCGAAGCGCCGGATGTGATTGATGCGATGCATTTGAGCGTGGTGGACTTTTTGCTCAAGCCGATTGATAGCGTGAAGCTGGCGAAAATGGTGAAGCGGGAGTTGGGGATGGCGTCCTAGACGGTGCCATTGGTCTGATTTCGCGAAGAACTGTCAATTCTGACAGTAGGAAAGTATCGAACTTCGCATGTTTACTGATTAGGAGGGGGTGGGTCGCAGGCCTGCACCTAATCAATTTGTGGACAGGAGTTCATCATGAGTACTGAAAAATTCAATATCGATGAGAAAGAACTGCACAAGGCCAAGACTTTAAGCAGTGGTGATGCTCGTATTGAAGTTTCGCGAGATGGCACCTTGAGTCATGTATTTGTGCCTACAGACGTCTTTGGCTATCTCTCCTGGAGCGCTTTGGACGGTGCAGTTGAGAGTGTTCGTATCTACTACGGAAGCGACTTGAAAGCCGGGCCGCATCATCGGCAAGCTCCACTTCTTAATGTCACCTACCGCGATGCCGACGGCCATTCATACCATCAGCCTGTGCTGGGTGACCTCAATGTGCTGGTCGATCGTCCGGAGTCCGGTACTACCTTCAAGCACATCGGGAAACTTACAAACGTAACGTTTGAATCGGACGGAGGAACGGTCACGCTTAATGGGAACTACACCGTTGAGTCCGATTGACATCCCAAACAAAAAAGCCCTGATCGATAGGTCAGGGCTTTTTCGTTTCTAGCGCTTACTCACAGACCATTCTTGGCCTTGAACTCCCGACGCCGACGGTGCAACACCGGCTCGGTATAGCCGTTCGGTTGCTTGGTCCCTTCAATCACCAACTCCACCGCTGCCTGGAACGCGATGTTGCTGTCGAAATCCGGAGCCAGCGGGCGGTACAGCGCATCCCCGGCGTTCTGACGGTCCACCACCGGCGCCATGCGCTTGAGGCTTTCCATCACCTGGGCTTCATTGACGATGCCGTGGCGTAACCAATTGGCAATGTGCTGGCTGGAGATACGCAGGGTGGCGCGGTCTTCCATCAGCCCGACGTCGTTGATGTCCGGGACTTTCGAGCAACCCACGCCCTGGTCGATCCAGCGCACCACGTAACCGAGGATGCCCTGGGCGTTGTTGTCCAGCTCGTTGCGGATTTCTTCGTCGGACCAATCGGTATTCTGGGCCAGGGGAATGGTCAGGATATCGTCTACCGAAGCACGTTCGCGCTTGGCCAGTTCGGCCTGGCGGGCGAACACGTCAACCTTGTGGTAGTGCAGCGCATGCAGCGCAGCCGCCGTCGGCGAAGGAACCCACGCCGTGTTGGCGCCGGCCAGCGGGTGAGCAATCTTCTGCTCCAGCATGGCGGCCATCAGGTCGGGCATCGCCCACATGCCTTTACCGATTTGTGCGCGGCCTTGCAGGCCGGTGCTCAAGCCGATGTCCACGTTCCAGTTTTCGTAGGCGCCGATCCACTTCTCAGCCTTCATGGCGGCCTTGCGCACCATCGCGCCGGCTTCCATGGAGGTGTGGATCTCGTCGCCGGTACGGTCGAGGAAGCCGGTGTTGATAAACACCACGCGCTCGCTGGCGGCCTTGATGCAGGCCTTGAGGTTGACCGTGGTACGGCGCTCCTCGTCCATGATCCCGACTTTGAGCGTATTGCGCGGCAGCTTCAGCACATCTTCGATGCGACCGAACAGCTCGTTGGTGAACGCGGCTTCTTCCGGGCCGTGCATTTTCGGTTTAACGATGTACACCGAACCGGTGCGGCTGTTCTTGCGGCGGGTGTTGCCGTTAAGGCTGTGGATCGCCGACAGGCTGGTGAGCAGGCCGTCGAGAATGCCTTCCGGCACTTCGTTGCCATCCTTGTCGAGGATCGCGTCGATGGTCATCAAGTGGCCAACGTTACGCACGAACAGCAGCGAACGACCGTGCAGGGTCACTTCCTTGCCGTCGGCACCGGTGTAGACGCGGTCGGCGTTCATGGTGCGGGTAAAGGTCTTGCCACCCTTGGCGACTTCTTCCGACAGGTCGCCCTTCATCAGGCCGAGCCAGTTGCGGTAGATCACCACCTTGTCATCGGCATCGACGGCGGCGACGGAGTCTTCGCAGTCCATGATGGTGGTCAGGGCGGCTTCCATCAGCACGTCTTTCACGCCGGCGGCGTCGGTCTGGCCGACCGGGGTGCTGGCGTCGACCTGGATTTCGAAGTGCAGGCCGTTGTGCTTCAGCAGTATGGCAGTCGGCTTGGCTGCGTCGCCCTGGTAGCCGATCAACTGGGCATCGCTGCGCAGGCCGCTGTTGCTGCCGCCCTTGAGGCTGACCACGAGCTTGCCGTCGACGATCTTGTAGCCAGTGGAGTCCACGTGGCTGCCGGCAGCCAATGGCGCGGCTTCGTCAAGGAAGGCGCGGGCGAAGGCGATGACTTTGTCGCCACGCACCTTGTTGTAGCCTTTGCCCTTTTCGGCGCCGTCGGCTTCGCTGATGGCGTCGGTGCCATACAGCGCGTCATACAGTGAGCCCCAGCGCGCATTCGAAGCGTTGAGGGCGAAACGGGCGTTCATCACCGGCACTACCAGCTGCGGGCCGGCCATGTGGGCAATTTCTTCATCGACGTTTTGGGTCGAGGCCTGGAAATCCGCGGCTTCTGGCAGCAGGTATCCGATATCTTGAAGGAAGGCTTTGTAGGCCACGGCGTCGTGTGCCTGGCCGGCGTGTGCCTGGTGCCAGGTGTCGATCCGCACTTGAAAATCGTCGCGTTTGGCGAGTAGGGCTTTGTTCTTCGGCGCCAGGTCGTGGATGACCTTGTCGGCACCGGCCCAGAACTGGTCGGCGGTAATGCCGGTACCAGGAATGGCTTCGTTGTTCACGAAGTCGAACAGGACTTTGGCGACCTGCAGGCCACCGACTTGAACGTGTTCAGTCATTGCTTGCCTCACTCTGCGGAGCTTATGCGCTTTTCAGCTTTTCAATTTACCAATGAAGCCTCTGGCCATGTAAACCGTGAACACGCTGCACCAGTACATGCCGTAGAAGGCGGCTGGGCGGGCTGCGTCGCGGTGCGTGGTTGCCTTGGCAGACATCGACCTAACGTTATGTAGTGCGCGATTGGGCATACTACATGATGAGTTGCGGTTGTGAAAATTAGACTAAATACGTCGTTTAGCGACCCACTTTGGTCGTACGGTCACAGTGGGGTACGGGATGTTCTCAAAAAACTATTGGATTGTTCCATATAAATATAAAAATGGTACACGATTTGTTTTCGTGGCTACCTGAGTCCACCTTGGTAGGTACGAGGGGAACGCCTGGTTCCTACCTGATTTTCATAAGAAGAGGACGACACCATGGACCATCTCGTACTGACTGTCATCGCCCCGGACAAACCCGGTGTGGTCGAACGCATCGCCCAATGCATCGCCGCCCATGGCGGCAACTGGCTGGAAAGCCGCATGGCGCACATGGCCGGGCAGTTTGCCGGGATTTTGCGGGTGAGCGTGCCGGCGGAAAATCGGCTGGACTTGATTGGCGCGCTGGAAGACTTGTCCACCCACGGCATTCGCGTGCTGCTGGGCGAAAGCAGTTCGCTCGCCCCCAGCGAGTCGCAACCCATCGCGATGGAACTGGTCGGTAACGACCGGCCGGGGATTGTTCGCGACATCACCGCGCTGCTCAGCAAGCAGGGCGTCAACCTGGAGCGCTTGATCACCGACGTGCGCCCGGCGCCCATGAGCAGCGACCTGCTGTTCCACGCCGAAGCCCTGCTGGCGGTGCCGTTGACGCTGCCGCTGGAAACCTTGCAGGCGGCGCTGGAAACCCTGGCCGACGACTTGATGGTGGAACTGGAACTACGCAGCGAGGAATAGTTGCCCACAAGGTTATGCATGGAAATCTTGCATGGGCCTGTGGATAACCTGTAGAGACCCGCGTCCGGCCCAGGCGGGCCGTGGCTCTTCGCCGGCTGGCTAAAAAACGAACAGTTTCAAGGGCTTGTGCACAAACGCCGGTGACCAGGCTGTGGATAACCTTGGGGTGAATGCCTGCAAGCCACACCGGCTGTGGCTTGCAGAGGTTTGTACGTTATTTGATCAGTTTTTCCGCACAGTCATCCAGGCGTCGATGCTGTAAACCACCAGGCCGGCCCAGATAAAGCAGAAGGCGATCAGCGTGGCGGGTGCCAGGTGTTCGTTGAACAACAGCACGGCTTCCAGCAGCACCAGGGTGGGCGCCACGTATTGCAGGAAGCCCAGGGCGGTGTAGGGCAAATGCCGTGCGGCGGCGTTGAAACACACCAGCGGGATCAGCGTCACCGGACCTGCGGCCACCAGCCACCACGCTTCGGAGGTGCTCCAGAATTCCATCTGTGCGCTGTGGGCCGAGGGGTTGAACAGCAACCATGCGATGGCAATCGGCACCAGCATCCAGGTTTCCACCACCAGCCCGGGCAATGCCTTGACCGGCGCCTGCTTGCGGATCAACCCGTAGAAACCAAAGGTCGCCGCCAGGACCAGGGATACCCACGGCAGGCTGCCGACTTGCCATACCTGTTGCGCCACACCTACCGCTGCCAGGCCCACGGCCACCCATTGCAGGCGGCGCAGGCGCTCGCCGAGGATCACCATGCCCAGCAGCACGTTCACCAGCGGGTTGATGTAGTAACCCAGGCTGGCCTCCAGCATGCGGCCACTGTTCACCGACCACACATAGGTCAGCCAGTTGGCTGCGATCAAGGTGCCGCTCAGGGCCAGGATCGCCAGGCGCCTGGGGTTGTCCCGCAGTTCTCGGAGCCAGCCGGGGTGTTTCCAGACCATCAACAGCAGACTGCCGAACAGCGCCGACCACAGCACGCGGTTGACGATGATTTCTGCGGCGGGAACGCTGGCGATGGCCTTGAAGTAGATCGGGAACAGGCCCCAGATGACGTAGGCGCTCAGGCCCAATATGTACCCGCGACGGGGGTTGGCGGCTTGCATGCAGAATCCTTGCTTAGGCAGCTAACAAAGCCGCGATTGTAAGGATATTTGTCAGTCAGTGGGATGTGCTTTTCTGTCGGCGCTGGCTTGCCGGCGATGGCTTCACCTCGGTTCCACTGATACACCGAGGCGCTTGCATCGCCGGCAAGCCAGCTCCTACAGGGGATTGTGGTGTGCGTTAGAACAGTTTCAAGGGTTCTTCATTGAGCGCCGACAACTGCTCGCGCAACGCCAGAACCTGGTCGCCCCAGTAACGTTCGCTGCCAAACCAGGGAAAGCTGTGGGGGAACGCCGGGTCGTCCCAGCGCCGTGCAAGCCAGGCGCTGTAGTGCATCAGGCGCAGGGCACGCAGGGGTTCGATCAGGGCCAGTTCGCGCGGGTCGAAGTCGTGGAATTCCTGGTAGCCGTCCATCAATTCCGACAGTTGCCCCAGGCATTCCTGACGATCACCGGCGAGCATCATCCACAGGTCCTGAACGGCGGGGCCCATGCGGCAGTCATCGAGGTCGACGATATGGAACATCTCGTCGCGGCACATCATGTTGCCGGGGTGGCAATCGCCGTGCATGCGGATGTTCTTGTGGGGCGTGGCCTTGTAGACCTCCTCCACACGCTTGAGCAGGTCGCGGGCCACGGACTCGTAGGCTGGCAGCAGGCTGCGAGGAATGAAGTTGCCTTCCAGCAGGGTGTTCAGGGAATCGTGACCGAAATTCTTCACGCCCAGGGCTTCGCGGTGTTCGAAGGGGCGGGTGGAACCGACCGCATGCAGGCGGCCGAGCAATTGGCCGAGGCGATACAACTGGTCGAGGTTGCCCGGCTCCGGTGCGCGTCCGCCACGGCGCGGGAACAGGGTGAAGCGGAAACCCGCGTGCTCGAACAGGCTTTCACCGTTGTGAATCATCGGCGCCACCACCGGCACTTCGCACTCGGCCAGTTCGAAGGTGAAGCTGTGTTCTTCGAGGATCGCTTCGTTGGTCCAGCGTTGCGGCCGATAGAACTTGGCGATCAAGGGCTCGGAGTCTTCGATGCCGACCTGGTAGACACGGTTTTCGTAGCTGTTGAGCGCGAGGATGCGGGCGTCGCTGAGGAAACCGATGCTTTCGACTGCGTCGAGCACCAGGTCAGGGGTCAGTGTTTCAAACGGGTGTGCCATGCGAACTCCTGCGCGCAGCAGGGCGCCGCGTCCGGCCGGGTATGGTAACGCACCGGGGTCGAGATAGGTGGTGACTGTTCTGACGCCTTCGCGAGCAAGTCGAATCGTCGCACCGCCGCTCCCACATTTGACCGAGTTCCACCTTAGGAATGCGGTCAAGTGTGGGAGCGGGCTTGCTCGCGAAGAGGCCTTATCAGGCGCCGACGATCCCGCCATCATCCCGACGAATCGCCATCACCGAGGACCGTGGCTTGCCATTCGGCAGATGCTCCGGCCAGGTGGAGCCACCGGTTTCCCCCGGATGCTGAATCCCCACAAACAGGGTTTTCTGGTCCGGCGAGAAGCTGATCCCGGTCACTTCACAGGCCACCGGCCCCACCATGAACCGCCGAATTTCACCGGTCGACGGGTCGGCACACAGCATCTGGTTATTACCCATCCCGGCAAAGTCGCCGCCGTTGCTGTAGTCGCCATCGGTGAGGATCCACAACCGCCCGGCCTTGTCGAAGCCCAGGCCGTCGGGACTGTTGAACATGTTCTGCGGGTTGATGTTGGACGAGCCGCCTTTTGGCGTGCCGGCATGCACGGTCGGGTTGCCGGCCACCACGAACAAATCCCAGCTGAAGTCCGGCGCGCCATGGTCGTTGGCGTTGGCCTTCCAGCGCAGGATCTGCCCGTAGACGTTTTTCTCCCGCGGGTTCGGGCCGCCCACCGGCTGGCCGTCTTCGCCGCGCTTGGCGTTGTTGGTCAGGGTGCAATACACCTGGCCGTCGGTGGGGCTGACCACGATCCATTCCGGGCGGTCCATGCGGGTGGCTTTCACCACGCTGGCGGCCAGGCGCGCGTGGATCAGCACTTCGGCCTGGCTGGCAAAACCGCTGTTGGCGTCGATGCCGTTCTTGCCGTAGGTCAGTTCGACCCATTGGCCCTGGCCCTTGGGATGGTCGGCATTGCCGTCGCCCGCGTCGAAAATCGCCACATACAAGGTGCCGTGGTCCAGCAGGTCCTTGTTGGCCTTGGGGTTCTTGTGATTGATCTTGTCGCGGCTGATGAACTTGTAGATGAACTCGCCGCGCTCGTCGTCGCCCATGTACACCACGGCGCGGCCGTCGCGGGTTTCCGCCAGCGCAGCATTTTCATGCTTGAAGCGGCCGAGGGCGGTGCGTTTGACCGGTGTGGATTGCGGGTCGAACGGGTCGATTTCCACTACCCAGCCATGGCGGTTGAGTTCGTTGGGATTCTTGGCCATGTCGAAGCGCGGGTCGTGGGGGTGCCAGTTGATGTCTTTGCTGGCGGCGACCACGCCATAGCGTTTCTGCCCGGCGTCGAAGGTTTGTTGCGGGTTGCTGCTGCCGAAGCAGTCGGTGAAGTTCTCTTCGCAGGTGAGATACGTGCCCCACGGGGTCTTGCCGTTGGCGCAGTTCTGGAAGGTGCCGAGGACTTTTTTGCCGGTTTTGTCGGCGCTGGTTTTCAGCCAGGCATGGCCCGCCGCAGGGCCACCGAAGCGGATGGGCGAGTTGCCGTGGATGCGCCGGTTGTAGCGCGAGTCCTGGACGAACTGCCAGGTATCGCCTTTGCGCCGTACTTCGATCACCGACACGCCTTCGCTGGCCAACGCCTTGCGCACGTCTTCGGCCGATTGCGGCGCGCCGCCGTGGGCGTAGAGGTAGCGGTAGTTGGTGTATTCGTTGTTGATCGCCATCAGCGCGCGGTTGTCGTCACCGGGGAAGGCGAACAGGCTCATGCCGTCGTTGTTGTCGCCGAACTGCTGTTCCTGGGCCTTGGCCGTGCCGTTGCCGCTGGGGTCGAAGGCCGGCGCGTTCTTGTGCAGCGGCTGGCCCCAGCTGATCAGTACCGAAGCGCTGTAGCCTGGCGGCAGGGTGATGGTGTCGCTGGTGGCTGCGGCGATGCTGGTGAAACCCAGCAATGGGCTGTTCGACGCGGCGTTGACCGCCAGGGCACTGCGGGTCAGCAGGTTGCCGCCGAGGAACATCGCGGCACCGCACAGGGCGCCGGCACCGATAAAACGCCGGCGGGTGAGGCCGACCATCTGTTCCAGGTCGGTGGCTTGGTTTTCTTCTAATAGGCTCATTTCAGGCTCCCTGCGGGTTTTTGCAGCCACCTTAGGGAGCAGTCGTGACGAAATTGTTGCAGTTTGAAGCGCTACACCGGAGTGCCCAGCAGCACGTTACTGGGGGAGAACTGCACCTTCACTTGCAGGCCTTCGGCGGCATTAATCTGTGCAAGCGCCTCGGGCCGGGCCAGGGCGCAGAGAACCTGGCCGTTGGGCAAGGTGATCCGCACCTCGCTGGGGCCGTCTTCGGCATCGAGAATGGCGTCGATTTTTCCTTCCAGGCAATTGTGTCCAGGTGTTGCTGCCTGCGTGACGGCCAGTACTTCAAGCCAGCCGGCCTTGATCAGGGCGACGACTTCGGTGCCGATCTCCAGCTCCAGGCGCAAGGTGCTGTCGTGGGTGATCTGCGCATCCAGGCGCAGCCCAGCGGCCAGCTCCAGGCGAATCAGGTCATTGCGGCCGTGGCTGTCGATGGCGATCACCCGGCCGTGCAACTGGTTACGTGCGCTGGTGCGCAGCATCAGGCGGCCCAGCAGGTTGAAGTCGCTGGCGTCTTCGGCGCAATCCAGCACCTGGGCTTGCAACACCTGCAGGCGTTGGTAAAGGCGTAATACCCGCTCACCCTCGGCCGTCAACCTGGCGCCGCCACCGCCCTTGCCGCCGACGCTGCGTTCCACCAGGGGCTTTTGCGCCAGGTTGTTCAGTTCGTCGATGGCGTCCCAGGCCGCCTTGTAGCTCAGCCCCGCACTCTTTGCGGCGCGGGTGATGGAGCCTTGTTCGGCAATATGTTGCAGCAGTGCAATGCGCTGCGGGCGACGGACGATGTGTTGGCTCAAGAGGGTTGGCAGGGACATGGTTACACGCTTCGATGGAATGGGCTGACGTTGCGGGCAGGGCGCCCGCGAGTCAAGTCATGTGCCGGGCTTGGGCGTCCGTGCCAGGCAATACACATCCACCTGTCGGGCGCCGGCATCCATCAACAGGCGGGCGAGACTGCTGGCGGTGGCGCCGGTAGTCAGTACGTCGTCGATCAGCGCCAAGTGCCGGCCTTTGACTTGCGCGCCGTCGGCCAGGGCGAAGGCCTGGTGCAGGTTGCGCTTGCGGGTCCTGGCGTCGAGGTCTTGCTGCGCCACGGTTTCACGCGGCCGTGACAGCAGGTGCTCATCCCAGGGGATGTTCAAGTCCTCACTCAGCCAGCGGGCGAGCATCGCCGCCTGGTTGAAGCCCCGTTCCCGCAGGCGTTTGCGGGCCAAGGGCACGGGCAGCAGGCAGTCGGGGCGAGCCAGCGCGGCATCTTCATAGCGGTGTTGCAGGAATTGTCCCAACAGGTGCGCAAGCAGGTGCCCCAGCGGCCAGCGGGCCTGATGCTTGAAACGGCTGATCAGGCTGTCGATGGGGAAGCTGTAGGTCCACGGCGCGACGACCTGCTTGAACGCCTGAGGTTGCTTCAAGCACTGGCCGCACACCAGGCCCGTCGCTGGCAACGGCAGTGCGCACACCTCGCAATGTTCCATCAGCCAGGGCAGCTCGGTTTCGCAGGCGCCGCAGACAGGATCGGCCGTTCCGCTGCTTTCATCGCAGATTAAACAGGTTTGGTTGCTTTTTAACCAGATGTAAACCTCGTGTTTGTTCTCAAGTTGACAGTGCATGAATCTTCCTTAAATATGCCGAGCATCCGTGTCGTACCTGTGGGTATTACTCCCACAGGGCTTGCCAAAGCATAATCAAGGAATCGCCCATGAGCGCCAGCATCACTGCCAACCTGCGTCACGATTGGTCTTTAGCCGAAGTCAAAGCGCTGTTCGTACAGCCCTTCAACGACCTGTTGTTCCAGGCGCAGACCGTGCACCGCGCGCATTTCGACGCTAACCGCGTCCAGGTTTCCACGCTGCTGTCGATCAAGACCGGCGCCTGCCCGGAAGATTGCAAATATTGTCCGCAGTCGGGCCACTACAACACCGGCCTGGAAAAAGAGAAGTTGATGGAAGTGCAGAAGGTCCTCGAAGAGGCCGCTCGCGCCAAGGCCATCGGTTCGACCCGCTTCTGCATGGGCGCCGCCTGGAAACATCCATCGGCCAAAGACATGCCCTACGTGCTGGAGATGGTCAAAGGTGTGAAGGCCATGGGCCTGGAAACCTGCATGACCCTCGGCCGTCTCGACCAGGACCAGACCGAGGCCCTGGCCCAGGCCGGCCTCGATTACTACAACCACAACCTCGACACGTCGCCGGAGTTCTACGGCTCGATCATCACCACCCGCACCTACGGCGAGCGCCTGCAAACCCTGGCGTACGTGCGTGATTCGGGGATGAAGATCTGCTCCGGCGGCATCCTCGGCATGGGCGAGTCCCTGGACGACCGCGCCAACCTGCTGATCCAGCTGGCCAACCTGCCGGAGCATCCGGAATCGGTGCCGATCAACATGCTGGTGAAAGTTGCCGGCACGCCGCTGGAAAACGCCGACGACATCGACCCGTTCGACTTCATCCGCATGCTGGCGGTGGCGCGCATCCTGATGCCGCAGTCCCATGTGCGGCTGTCGGCCGGGCGTGAGGCGATGAACGAGCAGATGCAGGCCCTGGCGTTTTTTGCCGGCGCCAACTCGATTTTCTACGGCGACAAGCTGCTGACCACTGCCAACCCGCAGGCGGACAAGGACATGCAACTGTTCTCGCGCCTGGGCATCTTGCCGGAAGCTCGTGAAGAGCACGCCGATGAAGTGCACCAGGCGGCGATCGAGCAGGCGCTGGTGGAGCAGAAGAGCAGCGAGCAGTTTTACAACGCGGCTGTTTGATAAGTCCACTTTGGAATGCCATCCAAATGTGGGAGCGGGCTTGCTCGCGAAGGCGGTGTGTCAGCCAATACATAAGCTGACTGATCCACTGCTTTCGCGAGCAAGCCCGCTCCCACATTTTTGACCGCGTTCAACCTGATCTACCGAGGTCTCATGTCTTTCGATCTCGCCGCGCGTCTTGCGGCTCGTCGTGCCGAACACCTGTATCGCCAACGTCCACTGCTGCAGAGCCCGCAAGGCCCTGACGTGGTGGTCGACGGCCAGCCGTTGCTGGCGTTCTGCAACAACGATTACCTGGGCCTGGCCAATCACCCGCAAGTGATTGAAGCCTGGCGCGCGGGCGCGGCTCGCTGGGGCGTGGGTGGCGGCGCTTCGCATCTGGTGATCGGCCACAGCACGCCGCACCATGAACTGGAAGAGGCCCTGGCCGACCTCACCGGTCGCCCGCGGGCGCTGCTGTTCACCACCGGTTACATGGCCAACCTTGGCGCCGTCACCGCGCTGGTGGGGCAGGGCGATACGGTGCTGGAAGACCGCCTTAACCACGCCTCGTTGCTGGACGCTGGTTTGCTCTCGGGTGCGCGCTTCAATCGTTACCTGCACAACGATGCTGAAAGCCTGGCCAAGCGCCTGGAGAAAGCCACCGGCAATACGCTGGTGGTGACCGACGGCGTGTTCAGCATGGACGGTGACCTGGCCGACTTGCCGGCGCTGGCCCGTGAAACCCGGGCCAGGGGCGCATGGTTGATGGTGGATGACGCCCATGGCTTCGGGCCTTTGGGCGCCAACGGTGGCGGGATCGTCGAGCATTTCGGTTTGAGCCAGGAAGACGTTCCGGTGTTGGTGGGC
Source organism: Pseudomonas sp. C6002 (assembly GCF_013385805.1). NCBI lineage: Bacteria > Pseudomonadati > Pseudomonadota > Gammaproteobacteria > Pseudomonadales > Pseudomonadaceae > Pseudomonas > Pseudomonas sp. C6002. Next base: position 683,016 of record NZ_JACAPH010000030.1, read on the forward strand.
ACTCTGGGCAAAGCCTTCGGTACTGCCGGCGCGTTTGTCGCGGGCAGCGAAGAGCTGATCGAAAGCCTGATCCAGTTCGCCCGCCCGTATATCTACACCACCAGCCAACCGCCGGCATTGGCCTGCGCCACGCTGAAAAGCCTGGAACTGCTGCGCACCGAGCATTGGCGGCGGGAGCATCTCAATGGGCTGATCCGCCAGTTCCGTCAGGGCGCCGAGCAGATTGGCCTGGAACTGATGGACAGTTTCACGCCGATCCAGCCGATCATGATTGGCGACAGTGCCCGCGCCGTGCGTTTGTCGCAGATGCTGCGCGAGCGCGGGCTGATGGTGACCGCGATCCGCCCACCGACCGTGCCCGCCGGCAGTGCCCGTCTGCGGGTGACTCTCACGGCAGCCCACAGTGAAGCCCAGGTGCAGCTATTGTTAAGCGCATTGGAAGAGTGTTTCCGCTTGTTAGGCCAGGAGCCCGACCATGCGTGATCGACTGATACTGCTGCCTGGCTGGGGCCTCGGCGTTTCGCCGCTGGAACCGCTGGCGGCGGCGTTGCAGGGGCTGGATGAACACTTGCGGGTGCAGATCGAACCGTTGCCGGACGTGGAGTCGGACGACCTTCAAGAGTGGCTCGATGAGCTGGATTCGACCTTGCCCCAAGACGTCTGGCTGGGTGGTTGGTCCCTCGGCGGCATGCTTGCTGCCGAGTTGGCCGCGCGGCGCGGTGATCATTGTTGCGGTTTGCTCACCTTTGCCAGCAACGCAAGCTTCGTGGCCTGGCCCCGCTGGGACCATGGCATGCACGAAGAGGATTTTATGGCGTTTCTTAACGGTTGCCGCCTTGATCCGGTTGCGACGTTAAAACGCTTCAGTCTGCTTTGCGCCCGGGGTTCCAGCGATCCCCGATCACTTGCTCGGCTATTGCTGGCGGGTGCCCCTAAAACCTCCGCGCAGACCTTGCTCAGTGGTCTGGAGCTGTTGGGCCGATTGGACACCCGTCAGGCGTTGGTCGACTTTCAAGGGCCGCAGTTGCATCTGTTTGCCGGGCTGGACGGGCTGGTTCCGGCTGAAGTGGCCAGTGAGTTGTTCGCCTTGTTGCCTGACGTTGAAATCGGCCTGATTGAACAGGCCGGTCACGCTTTTCTACTGGAGGACCCCCACGGTGTGGCGGGGGCCATCCAGGCTTTTTTGCATGAGTGCGGTGATGACTGATTTGTCCCATGTGCTGCCCGGCGGCTTGCCAGACAAGCGCCAGGTAGCGGCCTCCTTTTCCCGCGCAGCCGCCAGTTACGACAGCGTTGCCGAGTTGCAGCGTGCGGTGGGCAGCGAGCTGCTGCGGCGTTTGCCCGAAGGTCTTTCTCCACAACGCTGGCTGGACCTGGGCTGCGGCACGGGTTATTTCAGTCGTGTGCTGGGCCAGTCATTTGCGGGTAGCCAGGGTTTCGCCCTGGATATCGCCGAGGGCATGCTCAAACACGCCCGGCCGCTGGGCGGTGCACAACATTTCATCGCTGGCGATGCCGAGCGCTTGCCGTTGCAGGACGCCAGTTGCGGGCTGATTTACTCCAGTTTGGCGGTGCAGTGGTGCTCGGATTTTGCCGCAGTGCTCAGCGAAGCGCGGCGCGTATTGCAGCCCGGCGGCGTGCTGGCGTTTGCCAGCCTCTGCGTGGGTACGCTGGATGAGTTGCGCGAAAGCTGGCGCGCAGCGGATGGCATGGTTCATGTGAACCGCTTCCGGCCGTTCAGTGCTTATGAGCAACTGTGCGCAGCCAGTGGTTTGCGGGTGCGCAGCCTGGAGCAGTGTCCCCACGTGTTGCATTACCCCGACGTGCGCAGCCTGACCCAAGAACTGAAAGCGTTGGGTGCGCACAATCTGAACCCGGGGCGCCCAGGAGGGTTGACGGGCCGGGCGCGGATTGTTGCACTGGTGCAAGCCTACGAGCAGTTCCGCCAGGCCCAGGGCCTGCCGGCAACTTATCAAGTGGTGTACGCCGTCCTGGAGAAACCTCTATGAATGCCGCTTACTTCATCACGGGGACCGACACCGACGTCGGCAAGACCACCGTCGCTGCCGGCCTGCTGCATGCCGCGCGGCAAGCCGGCAAAAGTACGGCGGCGGGCAAGCCGGTAGCCTCTGGGTGCCAGCTGACGCCCAAGGGCCTGCGCAATTCGGACGCCCTGGCGTTGCTGGCCGAGTGTTCGTTGCCGTTGAGTTATGCCGAGGTCAACCCGGTGGCCTTCGAGCCGGCCATCGCGCCGCATCTGGCGGCCCGTGAAGCCGGCGTGGCGCTGACGGTGCAGTCGTTGTTGAAACCCATGCAGCACGTTCTCGCCAAGCAGGCGGACTTCACCTTGATCGAAGGTGCGGGCGGCTGGCGTGTGCCATTGGCGGACCAGGACAATTTGTCGGACCTGGCCCAGGCGCTGAAGCTGCCGGTGATTCTGGTGGTGGGTGTGCGGCTGGGGTGTATCAGCCACGCGTTGCTGACCGCAGAAGCCATCGCCCGGGACGGGTTGCCGCTGGCGGGCTGGGTGGCCAATATCATCGACCCCAAGACCTCTCGTCTGGAAGAAAACCTCGCGACCCTGGCTGAACGACTCCCCGCGCCATGCCTGGGAAGGGTGCCCAAGCTCAAGCATCCCACCGCCGAAGCGGTCGCCGCGTACTTGCAACTGGACCTGCTTGACTAGTTTTGCCTATCGCGAAGGCATTATGCCATTAGTGTTTTTGACGGGCGTTTTGCCGGTAGGTCTGCTTCAATAACAGTTCACGATTCTCTTATAGGCAGGTTCACGCCATGGAAATCTCTGGTAGCAGTGCGTTTTACTCGGGACTGAGCGCGATTCAGACCGGGCAGAACCGTGTCGACCAGGCCGCCGGCAAGATTGCCAGCGCCGCCACTTCCCAGCCTTCGGACGCGCAAAATGATCGTTTGCGTTCGGTAGACGCCAATCAGGCCAGCAACTCGGCGAGCAACATGGTCGAGATGGCCCAAGGCAAGTTCCAGGTTGAACTGGGCGCCAAAGTCGCCAAGGCTTCCGACGAAATGCTCGGCACGTTGATCGATACTTACGCATAACCCCCCCTCTTATCGTGCGAGCTGGCTTCTCTGTGGGAGCTGGCTTGCCTGCGATAGCGTCACCTCGATCCTCCTGATACACCGCGGCGCCCGCATCGCAGGCAAGCCAGCTCCCACACTGATCTTCACCGCTCAATAATCTTTTTCCCCCTGAATCGTCATGCGGCATTTCGCTGCAGGCCTTGCCGTGCCTGACGTTGACCTGCGTCATGGACAAACGGCGTTTGCGCGACGCTTGACAAGGATTGGTCGTAAACGTATGTTTCAAACAACTGTTTGACCGCCACAACACATCCATGCGGTTGTTCATCCCAGATACATCAGCAGAGGTTTATCGCTATGCCTGACTACAAGGCCCCCTTGCGTGATATTCGCTTCGTTCGTGACGAACTGCTTGGCTATGAAGCGCACTATCAGAGCCTGCCGGCTTGCCAGGACGCTACCCCGGACATGGTTGACGCCATTCTCGAAGAAGGCGCCAAGTTCTGTGAGCAGGTACTGGCACCGCTGAACCGCGTGGGTGATATCGAAGGTTGCACCTGGAGCGAGTCAGGCGTTAAGACCCCTACCGGTTTCAAAGAAGCCTACAAACAGTTCGTTGAAGGCGGCTGGCCAAGCCTGGCCCACGACGTGGCGCACGGTGGCCAGGGCCTGCCGGAATCCCTGGGCCTGGCGGTCAGCGAAATGGTCGGCGAGGCCAACTGGTCGTGGGGCATGTACCCGGGCCTGTCCCATGGCGCGATGAACACCATTTCCGAGCACGGCACTCCCGAGCAGCAAGAGGCTTACCTGACCAAACTGGTGTCGGGCGAGTGGACCGGCACCATGTGCCTGACCGAACCGCACTGCGGCACCGACCTGGGCATGCTGCGCACCAAGGCCGAGCCTCAGGCTGATGGTTCCTACAAGGTTTCCGGTACCAAGATCTTCATCTCGGCCGGCGAACACGACATGGCCGACAACATCGTCCACATCGTGCTGGCTCGCCTGCCGGACGCACCGGCTGGCACCAAAGGCATTTCGCTGTTCATCGTTCCCAAGTTCGTACCAAACGCCGACGGTTCGATTGGCGAACGCAACGCGGTGTCCTGTGGTTCCCTGGAACACAAGATGGGTATCCACGGCAATGCCACCTGCGTGATGAACTTCGACGCGGCCACCGGTTTCCTGATCGGCCCGGCGAACAAAGGCCTGAACTGCATGTTCACCTTTATGAACACCGCTCGCCTGGGCACCGCGCTGCAAGGCCTGTCCCACGCTGAAATCGGCTTCCAGGGCGGCCTCAAATACGCTCGCGACCGCCTGCAAATGCGCTCCCTGACTGGCCCGAAAGCGCCGGACAAGGCCGCCGACCCGATCATCGTGCACCCAGACGTGCGCCGCATGCTGCTGACCATGAAAGCCTTCGCCGAAGGCAACCGCGCGATGGTGTACTTCACCGCCAAGCAGGTTGACGTGGTCAAGTACGGCACTGACGACGAAGCCAAGAAACAGGCTGACGCACTGCTGGCCTTCATGACCCCGATTGCCAAGGCGTTCATGACCGAAGTCGGTTTTGAAGCCGCCAACCACGGCGTGCAAATCTACGGCGGCCACGGCTTCATCGCCGAGTGGGGCATGGAGCAGAACGTTCGCGACAGCCGCATTTCGATGCTGTACGAAGGCACCACCGGCATCCAGGCCCTCGACCTGCTGGGCCGTAAAGTGCTGATGACCCAAGGCGAAGCGCTGAAGGGCTTCACCAAGATCGTCCACAAGTTCTGCCAGGCCAACGAAGGCAACGAAGCGGTACAAGAATTCATTGCACCGCTGGCGGCACTGAACAAAGAGTGGGGCGAGTTGACCATGAAGGTCGGCATGGCGGCCATGAAAGACCGCGAAGAAGTCGGTGCCGCTTCGGTGGATTACCTGATGTACTCCGGTTATGCCTGCCTGGCTTACTTCTGGGCCGACATGGCCCGCCTGGCCGCCGAGAAACTGGCTGCCGGCACCAGCGAAGAAGGCTTCTACACCGCCAAGCTGCAGACTGCGCGTTTCTACTTCCAGCGCATCCTGCCGCGTACCCGCACCCACGTTGCAACCATGCTGTCGGGCGCCAACAACCTGATGGACATGAAAGAAGAGAACTTCGACCTGGGCTACTAAGCCTCGGCCAGTTCGCTTCAAAAGCCGCCGCTCCTTCGGGAGCGGCGGTTTTTTTTGCGCGATAAAAAACCACAGTACCGCACTCAGGGATTGCTCCGAGCGGCCGTTACAGTGATGGCAATGTGATACGCATCACATTGAATGTGCTTAACTGTGATCAGTGAAGGCACTGTGCCATCTTTTTTGTGGGTCGGAGCTTTACCCTTGTCGCGCGCGTCTGCTGTACGTTTCAGTCATTTTTTACCTTCACTGCTTTTACTGCTGGCGGGGCTCTCGGCTGCGTATGTGAAGGATCTCAATGTGTTCTTCACTTCACTGTTCAATGTGCTGCCGACCCTCGTGCTGCTGCTGGGCGGCTCGTACTGCGCGGTCTACCGGCGCCAGCGAGAGCTGTTCCTGATGATCACGGTGTACGTGGTCTATTTCCTGCTGGATACCCAGACCGATTACTACCGCGATAACGGTCGCGTGCGGGACGACGCGGCCGTGGTCTTCCATCTGTGTTGCCTGTTGTTACCGTTGCTGTTCGGCATCTACGCGGTCTGGCAAGAAAAAACCCACCTGTTTCGTGACTTCGTCGCACGCTGCGCGGTGCTGTTTGCGGTAGGCAGCGTGGCGCTTGCCCTTGAACAAAGTTTTCCCCATGCCTTGTTGAGCTGGTTGGCCGAAATTCGCTGGCCCGCCTTGCATGGCCGCTGGATGAGCCTGATCCAGCTGTCCTATCCGATGTTCCTGATTGGTTTTGTGACCCTGGCCGCGCAGTACTGGTATCAACCAAGACCGCTGCACGCCGCGCAGCTGGTAGGGTTGCTGGGGTTGTTCTGGATGTTGCCGCAGACGTTCATCCTGCCGTTCACCCTGAACATCATGTGCAGCCAGGTGATGCTGATGATCGCTGCCGGGGTGGCCCACGAGGCTTATCAAATGGCCTTCCGTGACGAGCTGACCGGGTTGCCGGGCCGCCGCGCGCTCAATGAGCGCATGCAACGCCTGGGGCGCAATTATGTGCTGGCCATGGGCGACGTCGATCACTTCAAGCGTTTCAACGATACCCATGGCCACGACGTGGGCGACCAGGTACTGCGCCTGGTCGCCAGCAAGCTGTCCAAGGTCAACGGCGGCGGCCGGGCCTACCGCTATGGCGGTGAGGAATTTGCCGTGGTATTCGCCGGCAAGACTCTGGATGAATGCCTGCCGCACCTGGAAGAGATCCGCGAAATCATCGCCAACTACGACATCAAACTGCGTAACCCGGACCGTCCCCACGACGACCAGCAGGGGCGCCAGCGTCGTGTGGGCAATGGCGCTTCCAGCGTGTCGGTGACCGTCAGCATCGGCGTGGCCGAACGCCAGGCCGAGCAGCGCAGCCCTGAAGAAGTGCTCAAATCCGCCGACCAGGCGCTGTACAACGCCAAGGGTGCGGGGCGTAACTGCGTGGTCGCTGCGGGGCAGACCCGCCGCGGCGCGGTCCGCATGGACAGCGCTGCCGGTTGAGTGATGGTGGTGTATTCAGCGGCCCTACAGTGATTGTCCGGTGGGCCGTGCGGCAGTAGGTTGAAGGCATCTGCTGCCGGAGACATTGCCATGCCTGACTATAAAGCTCCCCTGCGCGACATGCGCTTTCTGATCGATCACGTCTTTGACTTCCACGGCCACTACGCCGCGCTGGGTGCAAGCGATGCCAGCCCGGACATGGTCGGCGCGATCCTCGAGGAAGGTGCGAAGTTCTGCGAAAACGTCCTGGCGCCGTTGAACCGCTCCGGCGATGAAGAAGGCTGCCATTTCGACAACGGTGTGGTGACCACGCCCAAGGGCTTCAAGGAAGCCTTCGCGCAGTACGTGGAAGGCGGCTGGCACGGTTTGGCGGCTGACCCGGCCTACGGCGGGCAGGGCTTGCCAATGTCCCTGGGCCTGGTGCTCGCGGAGATGATCTCCTCCAGCAATACGTCCTGGGGCATGTACCCCGGCCTGACCCACGGTGCGATGTCGGCGATCCGTGCCCACGGCACTGAAGAGCAGAAAAACACCTACCTGAGCAAACTCACCGCGGGCCAGTGGACCGGCACCATGTGCCTGACCGAAGCCCATTGCGGCACCGACCTGGGCCTGATCAAGACCCGCGCCGTCCCGCAGGCCGACGGCAGTTATGCAGTCACCGGCAGCAAGATTTTCATCTCGGCCGGCGAGCATGACATGAGTGACAACATCATCCACCTGGTGCTGGCCAAGCTGCCGGATGCGCCGGCCGGCACCAAGGGAATCTCGCTGTTTATCGTGCCCAAGTTCCATGCCGACTCGGGCGAGCGCAACACGATGAGTTGCGGCTCCATCGAGCACAAAATGGGCATCAAGGCGTCGGCCACCTGTGTGTTGAACTTCGATGGCGCCCGGGGTTTTCTGATCGGTGAGGCGAACAAGGGCCTCAACTGCATGTTCACCATGATGAACCATGCGCGCCTGGGCACCGGCATGCAGGGCCTTTGCCTGGGGGAAGCGAGCTTCCAGGGTGCGATCAAGTACGCCAACGACCGCTTGCAGATGCGCTCGCTGACCGGCGCCAAGGCACCCGAAAAAGCCGCTGATCCGATCATCGTCCACCCGGATGTGCGGCGCATGTTGCTGACCATGAAAGCCTTCAATGAAGGCAACCGCGCATTGACCTACTTCTCGGCACAGTTGCTCGATACCGCACACCTGAGTGGCGACGAGGGGCAACGCCAGGAAGCCGAAGACCTGTTGGCCTTCCTTACGCCGATCTGCAAGGCGTTCATGACCGAAACCGGGCTGGAGGTGACCAACCACGGCATGCAGGTGTTCGGTGGCCATGGCTTCATTCGTGAATGGGGCATGGAGCAACTGGTTCGCGATTGCCGGATTGCGCCGATCTATGAAGGGACCAACGGCATCCAGGCCCTGGATTTGCTCGGGCGCAAGGTGCTCGGCAGCCAGGGCAAGCTGCTGCGCGGCTTTACCAAAATCGTCCACAAGTTCTGCGCGGCCAACGCCGAACATCCGCAACTCAAGGCCCATGTGGCTCAGCTCAACCAGTTGAATCAGCAGTGGGGTGAGCTGACGGTCAAGGTAGGCATGGCAGCCATGAAAAACCCGGATGAAGTCGGCGCCGCAGCCCTGGATTACCTGATGTACAGCGGCTACATCATCCTTGCCTACTTGTGGCTGCGCATGGCGCTGGTGGCGCAGGAGCAGTTGGACAGCGGTAGCGGTGATGCCGATTACGCCCGAGGCAAGCTGGCGACCTGCGAGTTCTACTTCAAGCGCCTGCTACCGCGCACGGCCGCGCACCGGGCGGCGGTGGAGGCGGGCAGTGAGTGCCTGATGAGTCTGCCGGCGGAGCTGTTTGCGCTTTAGTGACCGTAAAATACTTGTTGGTCACAAGCAGACCCTATGTGTCACAAAAGTTGTTCGGTTACACTCGGGGTCTGTAAAACCGACCCCACCCGAATAACGTTAAAGTTCTCACGAGGTTTGCCATGGCTGACTACAAAGCGCCGCTGCGCGATATGCGCTTCGTCCTCAACGAAGTTTTCGAGGTCGCCAAACTCTGGGCCCAACTGCCCGCGCTGGCGGAAACCGTCGACGCCGAGACCGTTGAGGCAATCCTCGAAGAAGCCGGCAAAGTCACCTCCAAGACCGTCGCCCCGCTCAGCCGCGGCGGCGACGAAGAAGGCTGCCGCTGGGAGAATGGCGCGGTCTTCACCCCGGCTGGCTTCAAGGACGCCTACAAAACCTACGCTGAAGGCGGTTGGGTAGGTGTTGGCGGCGACCCGGCGTACGGCGGCATGGGCATGCCCAAGGCGGTGTCGGCCCAGGTGGAAGAGATGATCAACTCCTCGGGCCTGGCCTTCGGCCTGTACCCGATGCTGACCTCCGGCGCCTGCGTGTCGATCAACACCCACGCCAGTGAAGAGCTCAAGGCCACTTACCTGCCGAATATGTACTCCGGCGTGTGGGCCGGTTCCATGTGCCTGACCGAACCTCATGCCGGCACTGACCTGGGGATAATTCGGACCAAGGCCGAGCCTCAGGCAGACGGTTCCTACAAGGTCAGCGGCACCAAGATCTTCATCACCGGTGGCGAGCACGACCTCACCGAGAACATCATCCACCTGGTGCTGGCCAAGCTGCCGGACGCACCGGCGGGTCCCAAGGGTATTTCGCTGTTCCTGGTGCCCAAGTTCATGGTCAATGCCGACGGCAGCCTGGGGGCGCGCAATCCGGTGACCTGCGGCTCCATCGAACACAAGATGGGCATCCAGGCGTCTGCGACCTGCGTGATGAACTTCGACGAAGCCGTGGGCTACCTCGTGGGCGAGCCTAACCGTGGCCTGGCCGCGATGTTCACCATGATGAACTACGAGCGCCTGGGTGTGGGCATCCAGGGCCTGGCCTCCGGTGAGCGCTCTTATCAGAACGCTATCGAATATGCGCGCGACCGCCTGCAAAGCCGTTCGCCAACCGGTCCGAAAGCCAAGGACAAGGTCGCTGACCCAATCATCGTCCACCCGGACGTGCGGCGCATGCTGCTGACCATGAAAGCCTCGAACGAAGGTGGCCGTGCGTTCTCCACCTATGTGGCGATGCAGCTCGACACCGCCAAGTTCAGCGAAGACGCCACCGCCCGCAAACGCGCGGACGATCTGGTTGCTCTGCTGACCCCGGTTGCCAAGGCGTTCCTGACCGACCTGGGCCTGGAAACCACCGTGCACGGCCAGCAGGTTTTCGGCGGCCACGGCTACATTCGCGAATGGGGCCAGGAGCAACTGGTGCGTGATGTGCGCATCACCCAGATCTACGAAGGCACCAACGGCATTCAGGCCCTGGACCTGGTGGGACGCAAGATCGTCGGCAGCGGTGGGGCGTTCTACAAGCTGTTCGCTGATGAGATCCGCCATTTCACCGCCACTGCCGGCGCCGAACTGGCCGAATTCACCAAGCCGCTGAACGCGGCTGTGGATGACCTGGACGAACTGACCGCCTGGCTGCTGGACCGCGCCAAATCCAACCCGAATGAAATCGGCGCGGCATCCGTGGAATACCTGCACGCGTTCGGCTACATGGCTTATGCCTACATGTGGGCCCTGATGGCCAAGGCGGCTCTGGGTAAAGAGGCTCAGGAAGACTTCTACGCGAGCAAGCTGGGCACCGCGCGTTTCTACTTTGCGCGCTTGCTGCCGCGGATCGCGTCCCTCAGCGCCTCGGTAAAAGCCGGTAGCGAATCGCTGTTCTTGCTGGATGAAGCACTGTTCTAAGGACTTGGAGGGCGTGTAAGCATTCTCTTACATGACGTGCTGCTATTCGTCCTCTATCGCCAAATTGGATCCACGGATAATCTACTTCACATGGACGTCGCGCAGGAAGCGCAAAGCAACAACACGGACACGTAGGATTCTGCCAGGAAGGCGGAGTGAAATGGATGTCAGGGAAACAGTCTGCAAAGCCCCGCTTCGGCGGGGTTTTCTTTTGCCTGCGAAAAAGTCAGGCGGGCGCGTTCATCACGTCTTCCAGCAGCGTGCGCAACAATTCCAGCGTCGCCTGCTGGCGCTGCACATCCCGGCACACCAACCCCACTTTCAACGGCACCCGTGGTTCGCTCAAGGGTTTCCACAGCAACGCCTTGCTGTTGTGTTCATCCTGGGAGCGTCCGGGAAGCACCGTCGCCAGCTTGGTGTGGGGCAGGCTGTCGAGAATCCCCGCCATCGTATTCAACTCGGCCTGCACTTGCGGGCGTCGGCCCAGGTTGGCCAATTGACCTTGCCATATCTGGCGCACCTGAAACTCCTCCCCCAGCAGCAACATGGGTAACTCGGCGGCTTGCTTCAGGGAGACTTTCTTGAATTCCCGCAGCGGGTGATCAGCCGGGATGACCACCTTCAGTTCATCTTCATACAGCAGCACGCCGTGCAGCCCCGGCTGGCGTGGCGGCAGGTAGCTGATGCCGATATCCAGCGAGCCGTTGAGCAGCCGGCGTTCGATTTCCATCCCGGTCAGCTCGTAGATCTGTACGACCAGGTGCGGCTGGGCCTTGCGCACCCGTTCGAGCATCTGCGGCACCAGGCTGGTGTGCACGGTTTGCAGAACGCCGATCGCCAAGGTGCGTAGTGCCTGGCCCTTGAAGTTACGCAGCGCTTCCACCGCATGCTGCATACCGTCGAGCAAGGGCAGGGCGTGGTTATACAAAGTGTGGGCGGCGAGGGTCGGCAGCAGGCGCTTGCTGCTGCGTTCGAACAGGCTCACATCAAGGTTTTGCTCGAGCTGGCGAATCTGTTGCGACAAAGCTGGCTGGGAGATCGACAGGCGCTCCGCTGCCCGCCCCACATGGCCTTCTTCGTACACCGCGACGAAATAACGCAGTTGCTTGAAATCCATAAGTAATACTTATCGAAAATGCTGGAAAATCGAAATGGCCGAGTGCCCCCAAGGCGCCTAGTCTAGCGCCTATTCACAGGGCTTACAGGGCCGGAAAGCACGATGAGTAGTGTTTATGTTGACGGTGTTTGCATAGGCAAGGCAAAAAACCTCCGCCATGGGTTTATCGGTAATGCCGACCAAGGTGCGATTGCCAAAGGGGTTCATCCATGAACCTGTTCAACCTGCGTCGCCCCGCCCCCAGCCTGGATGATCTGATCCTCGAGGCGAAGACCCCGGCTCTGCGAGACGATCTTTCCAGCGATTGCCTGATGCCCAGTGTGGCCCGCCCGCCCCAGGTGTTTGTACGCGGCCAGGGCTCCTGGCTGTGGGACAGCGAAGACCGCGCCTATCTCGACTTCAGCCAGGGTGGCGGCGCCAACAGCCTGGGCCATAGCCCACAGGCAGTGACCAAGGCGCTGGCCGATCAGGCCCAATCGCTGATCAATCCCGGTAACAGCCTGCACAACCGTGTTCAACTGAACCTCGCCGACCGCCTGTGCCATCGCACCGGCAGCGACCAGGCCTACCTGCTCAACAGCGGCGCCGAAGCCTGCGAAGCGGCTATCAAGCTGGCGCGCAAATGGGGCCAACTGCACCGTGGCGGCGCCTATCGCATCATCACCGCGAGCAACGGTTGCCATGGCCGCAGCTTTGCCGCGATGTCGGCCTCGGCAGCCGCCAGTGAAAACCGTTTTGAGCCCCAGTTGCCAGGCTTCAGCCACGTGCCGTTCAACGACCTGCCGGCGCTGCACGCGGCGGTGGATGCGCAAACCGTGGCAATCATGCTGGAACCGATCCAGAACGATGCCGGCGTCATTCCCGCGACCGAGCATTACCTCAAGGGTGTCGAACGTCTGTGCCGTGAGCTGGGAATTCTGTTGATCCTCGATGAAGTGCAAACCGGCACCGGCCGTTGTGGCACGTTGCTCGCCGAACAGTACTACGGCGTACGTGCCGACATCATCTGCCTGGGCAAGGGCTTGGGTGGTGGTGTGCCACTGGCGGCGTTGCTTGCGCGGGGCAAGGCGTGTTGTTTTGAACTGGGTGAGCTGGAAGGCACCCACCACGGCAACGCGCTGATGGCTTCCGCCGGTGTGGCGGTGCTTGATACGGTGCTGAACCACGGATTTCTTGAACACGTCTGCGAGGTCGGCACTTACCTGGGTGAAGGGCTTGCCCGCCTGGCGCATCGCTATGACCAGGGTGAACTGCGCGGCCAGGGCCTGATGTGGGGACTGACTCTGTCGGAGGATTCGGCAGATGCGGTGGTAAACGCCGCGCTCAGTGAAGGCCTGATCCTGAGCGCGCCGCAACCCGATTGCCTGCGCTTCACCCCGGCGCTCACATTGAGCAAAAGCAACGTCGACGAAATGCTCCTGCGTCTGGCCCGTACCTTCTCCCGGGTGCGCACTGCACAGCTGCAATGCCGCAAGGGCATTGCCGTTTAAGCCCCATATTTCCTGAACCGTCTCGCGGTATACGCGGCGCCTCCAGCCTGATTCTTTTGGCTGGGGGCGTTTTTTTGTCCGCGTAATTTTTGGATTGAAAAGGGTGCTTGAGCATCATTGGGAAAAATGGCCTTTTAGCGGGCGTCGGCAAGGACTGCCGATAGGGCGTGAAGTTATTTATGCCCTATTTCTAATCTATACCACTGAGTGGTATGTTTTTGGGAAGGGATGCCTATGAGGCTCAGGCTGTTCAAAACGCGGAATTTTGCCAACGCAGCCAGCAAGGCTTGGATATGTGATTCGCAATTGAGGGAAGCATTCAGCGAGATGCTTGGCGGCCAAGCCGACAATTTGGGCGGTGGTGTTTGGAAGAAACGTCTGAATCAGAACCGACATCGTTCAATTGTCTTGGCCAAGGGCAGGCATTACTGGGTATATCAATTGCTATACGCCAAGCAGAACCAAAGCAATATCAGTCAAAGCGAGCTGGTTTGGTTTCGGTCGCTGGCTAAGACCTATGAAGGTTTCAGCGAAGCACAGATTCAGCAGATGCTGGATCTCAGGGAGTTTGTGGAGATACATCATGACCAAGAAATATAAAAGTGAGGCGTTTGAGTCCATTCATCAATCCGCCGAAGCGCTTTATGCAATTGGCGCTATTAACAAAACCACCCTTCGTGAGTTCGACGAGGCATGCCTTGCGGATATTCCGGCGCAAATCCCGGCCGAGCAAATCAAACAACTACGCGAGCGCAGCCACGTCAGCCAACCTGTATTTGCCCGTTACTTGAACACCAGCGCCTCCACGGTGAAGCAATGGGAGTCTGGTGAAAAGCGGCCCAGCGGCATGGCGCTCAAGCTGTTGAGCATCGTGCAGAAGCATGGTTTGGAAATCCTGGCCTGAGGATGGCCCCGTGCCAGATCCCACTGAACCCTTACCAACGGCCAAGGTCGATTAGCTTGTACGGCTCACACGAGCCGATTTTCTGGAGCTGAACCCATGGATATCATTCGCATCATCATCGCTATTCTGCTGCCGCCACTGGGTGTGTTCCTGCAAGTGGGTTTCGCTGGCGCGTTCTGGCTGAACATCCTGCTGACCTTGTGCGGTTACATTCCCGGCATCGTGCACGCGGTGTACATCATCGCCAAACGCTAAAAGACCTCAGCCTTTCGCGATCAGCCGTGAGTTGCGCTCATTGCGAAAGGCCAGTTGCTCGATGGTCTGGGTGGCGTGCTCCGCTTCTTCGCGGGCCTGGAGGATCATGCCGTGGTGCTCCGATTTGCTGCACACCGGGTCAGCATTGCTGGCATCCCCGGTCAGCATGAACGCCTGGCAGCGGCACCCACCGAAGTCCTTTTCCTTCTCGTCACATGAACGGCACGGCTCGGGCATCCAGTCGTAGCCGCGAAAGCGGTTGAAGCCAAACGAGTCGTACCAGATGTGTTGCATGCTGTGGTCGCGCACATTGGGAAATTGCACCGGCATCTGTCGGGCTCCGTGGCACGGCAGGGCAGTACCGTCCGGCGTTACTGTCAGAAAGATGCTGCCCCAGCCATTCATGCAGGCTTTCGGGCGTTCCTCGTAGTAATCCGGCGTGACGAATATCAGCTTGCACGGGTGGCCTTCGGCTTCGAGCTTGGCGCGGTATTCGTTGGTGATGCGTTCGGCGCGCACCAGCTGTTCCTGGGTCGGCAACAGGCCGACCCGATTGAGCTGGGCCCAGCCGTAGAACTGGCAGGTGGCAAGCTCGACAAAGTCCGCTTCCAGGGCAATGCACAGCTCAATGATGCGGTCGATCTTGTCGATATTGTGCCGATGGGTGACGAAGTTCAGCACCATCGGGTAGCCATGGGCTTTCACTGCCCGGGCCATTTCGAGTTTTTGCGCGAAGGCTTTTTTCGAGCCGGCCAGCAAGTTGTTCACTTGCTCGTCACTGGCCTGGAAACTGATCTGGATATGGTCCAGGCCGGCCTTCTTGAAGTCGCTGATCTTCTGCTCGGTGAGGCCGATGCCGGAGGTGATCAGGTTGGTATAGAAACCCAGCTTGCGTGCCTCGGCGATCAGTTCGGCGAGGTCCTGGCGCACCAGCGGCTCACCGCCGGAAAACCCCAGTTGCGCAGCGCCCATTTCCCGGGCTTCACGAAATACCTTGATCCACTGTTCCGTGCTCAGTTCCTTGCCCTGCTCGGCGAAATCCAGCGGATTGGAGCAGTACGGGCATTGCAGCGGGCAGCGGTAGGTCAGCTCGGCCAGCAACCAGAGCGGCAGGCCGATTTCCGGCTTGGGTGGCAGGTCAGGCAAGTTCGATCCAGTGCTGAGCACGGGCAACCTCCATGAATTGCTCGATGTCTTCACCGAGCTCGGGCACGCCAGGGAACTGCTTGTCCAACTCGGCGATGATTGCGCTGACATCGCGCTCGCCGTCGATCAAGCCACCGATCAAGGCGGCGCTGTCGTTGAGCTTGATCATGCCTTCCGGGTACAGCAGCACATGGCCTTTTTGCGCCGGTTCGTACTGGAAACGATAGCCCTGGCGCCAGGTCGGTTTTTTGCTGCGATCGAAGCTCATAGGGTGATCCCCTTATGCCATACACGCTGGTCGGTCACGCTGTGATACGGCGGGCGTTTCAGTTCATAAGCCATGCTCATTGCATCGAGCATGCTCCAAAGAATGTCCAGTTTGAACTGGAGAATTTCCAGCATGCGCTCCTGGCCTTCGCGGGTGGTGTAGTGCTGCAGGGTGATGGCCAGACCGTGCTCCACATCCCGGCGAGCCTGGCCCAGGCGGGTGCGGAAATACTCGTAGCCGGCCGGGTCGATCCACGGGTAATGCTGGGGCCAGCTGTCGAGGCGCGACTGGTGGATCTGCGGGGCGAACAACTCGGTCAGGGAACTGCTGGCGGCTTCCTGCCAGCTGGCCCGGCGGGCGAAGTTGACGTAGGCGTCTACCGCAAATCGTACGCCCGGCAGTACCAACTCCTGGGAGCGCAGTTGATCCGGGTCGAGGCCGACGGCCTGTCCCAGGCGCAACCAGGCTTCAATGCCGCCGTCTTCGCCGGGAGCGCCGTCGTGATCCAGCAGGCGCTGGATCCACTCACGACGAATCTCCCGGTCCGGGCAGTTGGCCAGGATCGCGGCGTCCTTGAGGGGAATGTTCACCTGGTAATAAAAACGGTTGGCGACCCAGCCCTGGATCTGCTCGCGGGTGGCGCGGCCTTCGTACATCGCCACGTGATACGGGTGATGGATATGGTAGAAGGCGCCCTTGGCGCGCAGGGCCTGTTCGAACTCGGCGGTGGTCAGCGGTGTGTCAGTCATTTGGCTCGCTCCTACAATTCAATGCTCATGCCGTCGTACGCCACTTCCACATTGCGTCGCAGCAGCTCGGCTCGCTCGGGCGAGTCTTCATCCAGGATCGGGTTGGTGTTGTTGATGTGGATAAGCACCTTGCGCTGCTTGGGCAACTGCTCCAGCACTTCCAGCATGCCGCCGGGGCCGTTTTGTGCCAGGTGGCCCATCTCGCGACCGGTGCGGGTGCCGACGCCACGGCGCTGCATTTCGTCGTCGTCCCACATCGTGCCGTCCACCAGCAGGCAATCGCTGCCGGCCATTATTTCCAGCAACGGTGCGTCAACCTTGCCCAGGCCCGGCGCATAGAACAGCTTGCCGCCGGTGCGCAGGTCTTCGACGATCAGGCCGATGTTGTCGCCCGGGTGTGGGTCGAATCGGTGAGGCGAGTAGGGCGGTGCCGCGCTACGCAGCGGCAATGGTGTGAAGCGCAGGTTGGGGCAGGCGGGGATCGTGAAGCTGGCGTCCAGCTCGATGCGGTTCCAGGCCAGGCCGCCGTTCCAGTGGGTCAGCATGGTGAACAGCGGGAAGCCGGTGCTCAGGTCCTCATGGACCATGTCGGTGCACCACACCTGGTGCGGGCAGCCTTCGCGCAGGCTGAGCAGGCCGGTGGTGTGGTCGATCTGGCTGTCCATCAGGATGATCGCGCTGATGCCGGTATCCCGCAGCGCGCGGCCCGGTTGCATCGGGGCGAAGCCTTGAAGCTGGGCGCGGATATCTGGCGAGGCGTTGCACAGCACCCAGTTCACGCCGTCATCGGAAATCGCGATGGACGACTGGGTACGCGCCTCGGCCCGCAGGCTGCCGTCGCGAAAACCTGCACAGTTCACGCAGTTGCAGTTCCATTGCGGGAAACCACCGCCCGCGGCGGAACCTAGAATCTGGACAAACATGGCCGCTCCATTACACACAACTCAAAAATAAAAACGCCCCGGGCGAGCCGAGGCGTTGCATTGCGATACAAAGCCAATCAGCGGCTGGCAAAGTACATGGTGACTTCAAAGCCGATACGCAGATCAGTGTAAGCAGGTTTGGACCAGGTCATGTTCTTACTCCTACGAAGGGAAGGGACGTTTACTACCAAGTAATACATATAGTCCACCTCCAAGCGGAGATGTTCAGATGTGTGCATGTGAATGTTACGTACTTCTTTTGAAGATAGCGCTGTCCTGCGGGAAAAAGCCTTTTACCGAAGCGGCAATGATCAGCCAGGTCGTTGCCAGGAGCCGGCGGCACAAGCGCCATTGGCCACACAGCACCATCCGCCTGCAGCAGCATTGAGTTGCTGTGCAGATACCATTAAATCCTCACGGGTGCGGGTCTGGATGAAATCTTGCAGCTGCTGGATGTAATCCGACGGGTGGCCTGCCAAGTGCGCGTGCCAGAGCAGTTCAGCGGCTTGGGAAGTGGGTAGGGCGTCGAGGGAAAATTGCCGGGCCAGATCGTTCGGCAGTTCGCTGGCGTTGATCAGCGCGGGCAGTTGCTTCAGGAACGCCTGCAGGTGATCAAGTATTTGCGCAAGAGACGCGCTTGGGGATTGCACCCCAAACAGCAGGCCGGTTTGCCCGCTGTACTGTCGGATGTCGCTGAACACCGCGTAGCCCAATTGAAGCTCAACACGCAGTTGCTGGTAGAACGGCGCTTGCACCAGATGTGCGAGTAGACGCCAGCAAGCCTCGTCCGCCAGGGAGCGTGTGGCTGTCGGGCAGAACAGCAGCAACGCGGCGTCGCTGGAATCGGTCCTGACTTCGTGCCAACGATGCTGGCTGCTGATTGACGGCAGTTCGCTGATAGCCGCTTGCGGTTGGCCGGGCAGTTTCCCGGCTGCACTTTTTATCGCCGTCTCGCAGGCGGCGGGCAGCCCCACGGCGAGCCCTTGCCAGCGAGCGGTTGACCATCGGTCTCGCCCAGCAACCTGCTGTGCAGCTGGGATGTCGGCGCAATACCCGGGCAATGCCTTGAGTAACTGCCGGATCGCCATTGCCGGCGCCGGGGAGGATGACGCTCCGGCATTTTCGTCGAGCCGGGTCAGCTCGCGTGCCACTTCCTCCAATATCGCGGGCATGGGTTCGTGCAGCCCTAGCATCTTCAGCTGCCAGTGACCGCCGATTGTCTCGAAAGACAACTGGACGCCAGCCTGGCTGGCGTTCTCACGCAGCCGTGGGAAAAGCTCTGCATCCAGCGGCGAATCCAGATGCCAGCGCAGGTAGAGCGCGCCTTCATCTGTGTCACCTGGCAAGGCCTGGCTGAAGGTCAGCGCCGAAAGGTCCTTCCGCCCACGGGAGCGATCCTGGGCGAACGTGCGCAGGCCGCGATGGGCGCTGGTTTGCCCGCGAATCAGCCCCGGGCGCTCTTCCCTGGCTGCCGGCTGCAGGAACGGATTGGTGGGCGGCAGTTGCCAGGCGTGCCGGGACGGCGGCAATTGCAGCGAGTCCAGCAGGGTCTTGAGGGAGCTGGCGCTTTGCTCGGACATGACCAGTTCGTTGGCCTGCCGGGCCAATGCCAGGGCACCACTGACCTGTTGTTTGCGAGCAAGCAGCAAGGCGTACTCTTCCCGCAGGGGCGCCCAGTCACTGTGTGCGAAAAAGCTCAGCCAGTCGTGCAGCAGTTCCTGGATCAGTGTCGTCTGCTGCGCACCCTGAGTGTCCAGGGTGAACTTGATATCCAACAACGCCTGTCCGGCAAATTGATACAGCGCCGTTGCGTTAATGGCGCTGACTAACTGCCGCGACTGCAACTCGGCGAGCAACCCGCCGGGCGCCGAAGTGTTCAGCCACAGGCAGAGGAAATCCAGCGCCTCAGGGGAAGCCTCGCTCACAACCACCTGATGCCAGTGGTGTTCATCGGTGTGTTGATAAGTACGTTGATTGCCGGCCAGCAACGCTGGCGCCGGCGTCTGTCGCCGCAGAGGTGCAGTCTTCAGCGCAGCGCCAAACTGATGCGCCAATGCCTCCAGCTCCACCAGCGACTGAGGGCCCGCAAGGCTCAAGGTCATCTGCCCGGAATGATAGAAACCTTCATAAAAATCCCGCAAGGCCTGCTGAAAATCCTCACGCTCTACCGCCAAGCTATCCCGGTTGCCCGCATGAAACGCGCGCAACGGATGACCCGCCGCAACACCTCCCAGCAACGCTTGTTGCTGTTGCGCCGTGGCATCTTGCGACCAGGCAATAAACTCCGCCTGCAATACTTCGCGCTCACGCAACTGGTCTTCCAGGGCCAGGCGCGGATGGGCGAGCATGTCCCCCAGGCGCTCCAGTGCGGCTTCAAATGCCGTAACAGGCACCTCAAAGAAAAAGTCGGTAGTGCGCTCGCGGGTGCTGGCATTCACCTGTCCACCCTGGCGCTGGACGTAGGCCATCAGCCCGTCGCTTGCAGGAAAACGCTCGGTGCCCAGGAACAATAAATGCTCAAGAAAATGCGCCAGTCCCGGCCACGCCAGGGGTACATCGTGGCTGCCCGCTGCAACGCGCAAGGCAGCCGCGGCGCGCTTCAAGCGCGGCGCATGATGCAAGGAAACCCGCAGGCCGCTGGCCAGGGTCAATTGAAGGTGATGAGGGTGGGCCGGCGCAGGCATGAGCACTTCCGAAACGTAGGAAGTGCCTATGCTAGCGCAAAGCAGCCGGGATCAGTGCTTGTGCAACGCCCCATAAAGCTCGGGACGCCGGTCCAACAGGTAGCGATTGGCCGCGCGTGAGTCGACCATCAACTGCCGATCGAGTGTGCCAACGATCAGCGCTTCATCCAGACCTGCCTGGGCAATCCGCTGGCCATCCGGTGCGGCGATGCTGCTTTGCCCGCAATACTGGATCTCGCCCTCCTGCCCGCAGTAATTGGCGTAGGCCACATAACACTGGTTTTCAAACGCCCGCGCCCGCACGGTCACATCGGCGACGAAATCGAAGGGCACCATATTGGCCGTCGGCACCAGGATCAACTCCGCCCCGGCCAGCGCCAGGCGCCGGGTGTTCTCCGGGAACTCCAGGTCATAGCAAATCAGGAAACCCAGCTTCCAGCCGTTCAATTCCACCAGCGGAAAATCATCGTCCCCGGCGCTGAACATCGAGTTGTCGAGGTCGCCAAACAGGTGGGTCTTGCGGTAGTTGCACAGGCGTTGGCCGTTGGCGTCTATCAACTGCACGGCGTTGTAGATCTGCCCGTCTGCACCGCGCTCCGGATAGCCATACAGAATCGCCACGCCCGAGTTTTTCGCCAGCGCGGCGATGGATTGGGCAGCGGGGCCGTCCTGGGTTTCAGCCAAGGCGCCGACCGCTTCCACGCCGATGTTGTAGCCGGTGAGAAACATCTCCGGCAGCACCAGCAGGTCGGCGTCGGTGGCCTCCTGCGCCAACTGATGCAGGCGCTTGAGATTGCCGGCCACGTCCAGCGGCAGAGGCGGGCATTGATACAGGGCAACACGCATGGGCAACTCCTTACTCGGGCAGCGCGATTGGCCCGATCTCATCGAATACATCCCCCGGCCCCGGGTTCTGCGGGTGAGTGCTGCCACCGAAGTGAGTCATGATGCCCCACACCGCGTTCAGCGAGGTTTGCACGGCGCCTTCAACCCACGCCGGGGTCCAGGACACGTCGTCACCGGCGATGAAAATACCGCGTTGCTCCGCCGGCATGTCCTTTTGCATGAAGTGCGCGTACATCCGCTGGTTGTAGCGATAGTGACCGGGAAGTGCGCCTTTGAAAGCACCGAGGAAATGCGGGTCTGCTTCCCATGACACGGTGATCGGATCGCCGATGATCCGCGCGGCGATGTCGACTTTCGGGTAGATCTTCTTCAGCGCATCCAGAGCCAGTTTCACGCGTTTCTCGATGGGTTGCGGAAGCATTTTCAGCGCATCGCTCATCCAGGAGTAGGACAGGCAAATCACCCCCGGCTTGTCGTCACCGTTGTCGAACAGATAGGTGCCGCGGGTCAGGCGATCCGTCAGCGTCATGCTCATCAGGTCGCGGCCGGTTTCCGGATCCTTGTCCTTCCAGAATGGCCGGTCGACCATCACGAAGGTCTTCGACGACTGCATGTAGCGGGTGCGGTCCAGGGCCATCCACATCTTTTGCGAGAACAGGGTTTCGTCGCACTCGATCTGGGTGGTCAGCAGCCAGCTCTGGCAGGTGGTCAGCACGGCGGCGTATTCGCGGGTGTCACCGTAGTTGTCGGTGACGGCGAAACGGCCGTCCGGCGCGTGGGCAATGCGCTTGACCCCGGCCCGTGGCGCACCGTTGTGCAGGGAACTGAGGCTGGTGCCTTCGGGCCAGTGGGCGCAACGCTCCGGCACATGGCGCCAGATGCCCATGGGCACTTGGGCGACGCCGCCGACCACCAGATGCTGGTGATCGTCGCAGTTGGTCATCACCACGCGGAAGATTTCCAGCATCGAGTTGGGGAAGTCCGAGTCCCAGCCGCCGGTGCCAAAGCCGACCTGGCCGAACACTTCGCGGTGATGAAAGGACAACTTGGCGAACGCTTTGGAGGTCGCCACGAAGTCGTAGAAGGTGCGGTCGTCCCACAACGGAACCAGCGTATTCCACAGCTCTTTCAGGCGCGGTACGTCACGGTCGCGGATGGCTTGCTGGATATCGGCGAACTGCGAGCCGGCTTCCAGGGCGTCGGCCCAGGCGTCAGCCACTTCCTGGAACAGTGCAGGAAGGTCAGCGAGTTTCTGTGCGTAGTGCGTCTGGCCTTCGAGGTCGATGACCGTGCTGCCGGAAGCCGGCGTCAGCGGGTTGGGGAAGGGTTTGGTCTCCAGCCCGAGCTTGTCCACATAGTGGTAGAACGCGGTGGAGGACACCGGGAAGCGCATGCCACCCAGTTCCGCGATGATGCCTTCGGCGCCTTCGAACGCCTGGGAGCGCAGGCGGCCACCCATTTTCGAGGCTTCATACACCACGGGTTTAAGGCCCAGCTTCATCAGCTCATAGGCGGCTACCAGCCCGGCAATCCCGGCGCCGACGATCGCCACTTCGGCGCCGTGGTTGGCCGCCGGAATGCTGCCCAGGCCCGCCGGATGCTCGATCCAGTCATCAAAGGCAAACGGGAAGTCCGGGCCAAAGATGGTGATCGGCTTTTTACCGGTGGCGGGGTGGCGATTGGTCTTGCTGATGGTGCTGGAAGGAATGCTCATGGCTGACCTTGCTGGCGGCTCGGCGGGGCGCGACCCGCTGAGTATAGGAAAAGATGGCAGCCATTCTAGGGAGCGTAGCGTTCGTTAATAAGACGCAATGTGTCGTCGGATTGAATTGTTTTTAGTCAGAGTGACGAGCTTGCTGGTCAGATTGGTTGGCCGCGATCCAGTTTGTTACTGAGGATGATCGAGGTGGTGGTCTTCTCCACGCCGTCGACGCTGCCGATCTGGTCCAGCAGTTGATCCAGCTGTTCCGGCGAATCGGTGCGCAGCCAGGCCACGTAATCGAACTCGCCGCTTACCGCACATAACTGCTGAACCTGCGCCATGGCACTGATCCGGCGCAGCACTTCCTTGCCGGAGCGCGGTTGCACGGTGATCCCCACGTAGGCCTGCAAACCACCGTCCACCACCCGCTGGCTGAGGCGCACGCCATAGCCGGTAATCACCTGGGTTTTTTCCAGGCGCGCCAGGCGTGAGGTGACGGTGGTGCGCGCGATGCCCAGTTGCCGGGCAAGCATGGCCACACTTTCACGCGCGTTGATCTGCAAGGCGGCGATCAACTGGCGATCGATTTCATCGAGGACGGGAGGGTGAGAGGCGGACAAGGTGTTCTCCGGCGCGGGCATCAATGGGCGAGCATGTTACAGGCTCGGTCCTGGCGATACTGCCCGCCCGGCCGGGAATTTATTTTCGCCGCTGATCGAACACATTATTTTGTGCCAGATTGTGAAAAGTAACTGTTTGGTACATTATTTTGCGTTAGGTATACAGGAAGGACGTTTGCGCGATGAATAACTTTGGAGCTGCTACCGGCAGCAGATGGTTGCTGGTTGGGCTGGGCCTGCTGATCGCCTTGATCGGCCTGGGTTTGGCAGGCGGTGGCGGTTACCTCGTAGTGCTGGGCGGCAGTTGGTATTTCCTGCTGATGGGCCTGGCGATGCTGGTCTCTGGTGTGCTGATCGCCAAGCGCCGGCCTCTGGGCGCATGGCTGTACGCCGTGACATTGGTGCTGACTGCGATCTGGGCGGTGTGGGATACCGGTCTGGAATACTGGCCGTTGGTTTCGCGAGTCCTGACCTTCGCCGTCATCGGCCTGGTAGTCGCGCTGATTTATCCCCAGCTCGCCCGCGCTTCCGGATCGACACCCGGGCGCGGCGCCTATGGCGTTGCCGGGCTGCTGGGCCTGGGCGTGGTCGCCACCCTGGCGTACATGTTTGTACCGACCCACGTGGTCAAGGCCAGCAGTGAGCCTGCGGTGACTGCGGTAACGCCGGGCACCGAGCAAAAAGACTGGGCCCACTGGGGCAACACCACCGCCGGCAATCGGTTTGCCGCGCTGGACCAGATCAACAAAGGCAACATCGACAAGTTGCAGGTGGCCTGGACCTTCCACACCGGCGACATCCCCGAGAGCAATGGCGCCGGTGCCGAAGACCAGAACACCCCGCTGCAGATCGGTGACAGCGTTTACGTGTGCACCGCCTACGGCAAAGTGTTTTCCCTGGACGCCGATACCGGTGCCCAACGCTGGAAATTCGATCCCCAGGGCAGCGGCCCCAACTGGCAGCGTTGCCGTGGCCTGGGGTATTTCGACAGCAGTGCCAGCGAGCAACCCGCCGGCGCCAAAGCCTGTGTGAAACGTCTGTTTCTGCCGACCGGCGATGCCCGGTTGATTGCGATCAATGCTGAAACCGGCGCGCCTTGCGAAGACTTCGGCGACCACGGCACCGTCGACCTGAAGACCGACATGGGCGAAGTGAAGCCCGGTTATTACCAGCAAACCTCGACGCCACTGGTGGCGGGAAATGTTGTGATCGTGGGTGGACGCGTGGCGGACAACTTCTCCACCGGTGAACCGCCAGGCGTGGTGCGCGCCTTTGACGTGCACAGCGGCGAACTGGTGTGGGCCTGGGATCCGGGCAACCCGAACACCACCAAACGCCCACCTGCAGGAGAGACCTACACCCGGGGCACGCCGAACGTATGGTCGGCCATGTCTTACGACGCCAAGCTCGGCCTGGTCTACCTGCCCACCGGTAACGCCACCCCGGACTTCTTCGCCGGTGAACGTACCGCCTATGACGACAAGTGGAGCTCCTCCATCGTCGCCATCGACGTGAAGACCGGCCAGGTGCGCTGGCACTTCCAGACCACTCACCACGACCTGTGGGACTTCGACCTGCCGGCACAGCCGCTGCTCTATGACATTCCGGATGGCAATGGCGGCGTACAGCCAGCGCTGGCCCAAGTCACCAAGCAAGGTGAAATCTTCCTGCTCAACCGCGAAACCGGCGTCCCCATCGCCCGGGTCGAAGAGCGCCCGGTGCCCCAGGGCAATGTGCCCGGCGAACGTTATTCGCCGACCCAGCCGTTCTCGGTGGACATGCCTTCGATCGGCAATCAGCAACTGACCGAATCCGACATGTGGGGCGCCACGCCGTTTGACCAGTTGATGTGCCGCATCCAGTTCAAGGGCATGCGCCACCAGGGCGTCTATACGCCGCCAGGCCTGGACCGCGCGCTGCAATTCCCGGGTTCGCTGGGGGGTATGAACTGGGGCAGTGTGTCGGTGGACCCGAACACCCACTACATGTTCGTCAACGACATGCGCCTGGGTTTGGCCAACTACATGATCCCGCGCGACAAGATCGCCGCCGGTGCCAGTGGCATCGAAATGGGCGTGGTGCCGCAAGAAGGTACGCCGTTCGGTGCGATGCGCGAGCGCTTCCTCTCGGCGGCGGGCATTCCGTGTCAGAAGCCGCCGTTCGGCACCCTGTCGGCCATCGACCTGAAAACCCACAAGCTGATGTGGCAAGTGCCGGTGGGCACGGTTGAAGACACCGGGCCGCTGGGCATCCGCATGCACATGCCGATTCCAATCGGCATGCCGACCCTCGGCGCGTCCCTGGCCACCCAGTCCGGCTTGCTGTTTTTCGCCGGCACCCAGGACTTCTACCTGCGCGCTTTCGACACCGGCAACGGCAACGAGATCTGGAAATCACGGCTGCCGGTGGGTAGCCAGTCGGGGCCGATGACCTACGTGTCGCCCAAGACCGGCACGCAGTACATCGTGCTCACCGCTGGCGGCGCGCGACAGTCGCCGGACCGTGGGGATTATGTGATTGCCTACGCGTTGCCCAAGAAATAGGGCGTGAAAAAGCCGCACGGATGTGCGGCTTTTTTTTGCGTCTTAGATCGTGTCTGCCAGCAGGCATCGGGCAAAGAGTTGTGGCACCGGAAGGTTGCGCTGGCTGTAGCGGCTCAGCAGGATGATTTCCCGGTTAAAGGTCAGCTCGCCCAGCGGGATGACACGCACCTGCGGGGATCGGTCCAGCCATAGTCCGGCGTGGGGAACCAGTGAAACGCCCAGGCCGCATTCGACCATTTTGACCAGCGCCTCAATCTCGTCCAGTTCCAGCGCCACTTGCACGTCCAGCCGCTGATCCCGCAGAAAGCGACTGACCAGCCGCCCGCCAAACGAAGCCCGGTCGTAGCGCACGTGAGGATGAGCGGCGAGCAGTTGCAGCGGGTCATCCCCCTCGACCGTCAGCGGCGCGATCAACACAAACGGCTCCCTGCGCAGCAGTTGCACGTGCAGTTCCTTGGGCAAGTCAAAGGGTGGGCGAATGATGATCGCCGAGTCGAGTTCGCCTGCATCCACCTGGCTGAGCAGCTCCAGGGAAACTCCCGGCACCAACTTGCACTCCACCGTCGGCGCCGCCTGGCGCAAACGCACCAGGGCCTGGGGCAGCAGGCCGGTCTGGGCGGTGGTGATGGCGCCGACCTTCAACTCGCCCCTGTACTCATTGGCATCCACCGGCACAGCCATGCGGTTGAACGTCTCGAGAATTTCCCTGGCCAGCGGCAGCGCGCGGATCCCCGCCGCGTTCAGCGTGGCCTGGCGTCCGGTTCGGTCGAACAACTGCACGCCGAGCACCTGCTCCAACTGACGGATCTGCGCACTCACTGCCGATTGTGTCAGCCCGATATGCATGCCCGCTGCGGCGAACGTGCCATGGCGGGTAACGGCGATAAAGGTTTTCAGTTCCCGCAGCATGGGCGTCTCGATTGATCAAAATAATTTGAGCTCGCTGCGAAAACTATCGTCTTTCCATCGGTTACGGCAAGGCTAGACTCGCAAGGACTTAATACCCATAGAGGTTAGACCTGATGGCACTGGCTCCTTTTCACCTGGCAATTCCGGTATTCGACCTGGCGGCTGCGCGGCAGTTTTATGGCGAGGTGTTTGGGTTGGAGGAGGGACGTGCCAGTGATCACTGGGTCGACTTCGACTTCTTCGGGCATCAATTGGTGATTCATGAGCACCCGAAAACCGCTTCTCAAGAGGCGGCGCACACCAATGCAGTGGACGGCCACGACGTGCCGGTGCCGCATTTTGGCGTGGTGTTGAGTTGGGATGATTGGCATGCGTTGGCGGAGCGTTTGCAGGCGCGCAATACCCAGTTTGTGTTGGAACCGCATATTCGTTTCAAAGGCCAGGTGGGCGAGCAGGCGACGTTGTTTCTGTTTGACCCGTGCGGCAACGCGTTGGAGTTCAAGGCGTTCAAGGACATTGGGCAGTTGTTTGCCAAGTGAGGGCGCTTTGATGAATGGCCTGGATGCAACGGGCATCGCCGAGGCGGTGGGTTCGGGGGCGATTACGCCGGCTTTGGTTGCTGAACACTTTCTTGCGCGCATAGGTGTCGACGAACCAGATATCCAGGCGTTTGTATCCTTCGACGCTGAGGCGGTGCGCGAGCAGGCGTTGCAGCTTGAAGGCTGTTCCGGTCCGCTGGCGGGCTTGCCCGTGGGGGTCAAGGACATCTTTGATACCGCCGACCACCCAACGGAATTCTATTCGCCGATTTACCTGGGTAATCGTCCATCGCGGGATGCCCATGTGGTGACGCTGCTACGACAGGCGGGCGCGATCATCATGGGCAAGACCCACACCACCGAATTTGCCTACATGCACACAGGGCCGACGCGTAATCCGCTCGATCTGTCCCGCACGCCGGGTAGCTCCAGCGCGGGTTCCGCGGCGGGGATGGCGGCCGGGTTTTTCCCGTTGGCGTTGGGTACCCAGACGGCTGGGTCGCTGCTCAAGCCAGCCGCTTATTGCGGGTTGTATGCCTTCAAACCGTCGTTTGGACTGGTCTCGCTAGAAGGCGTGAAACCCCTGGCGCCGAGCTTCGATACCGTGGGTTGGTATGGCCGTTCGGTGCGTGATCTTGAGCGGGTGGCGCGGGTGTTGATCCCTGGGTTTCCGGCTGTTGAGGCGGGGCGTCGGCCCTTGCGGCTTGGTTTCTGCCGTACCTCTCGCTGGTCGGATGTGCAGCCGGTGGTGGCCCAGGCGATTGAGCTAGCGATAGCCAGGTTGGGGCCTCTTGTCAGTGAAGTCGTGTTGCCCGAGGCGTTCGACGGAGTATTCGACGATCACCAGTTGATCAACGATTGCGAAGGTGCCCGTTCATTGGCCAAGGAATTTCAGTCTCATCCTGAGTTACTCAGTGATTCGACGTTGGCCATGATTGAGCGTGCGAAGGCTACAAGCTGGGAACAGGAGTCGGCTGCGAAGGCACGCCTCGCACAACTCGCCCCGCAGCTCGCGCAAATCTGCCAGCCGTTTGATGCGATGTTGAGTGTTTCCTGCGGGATGCTGGCGCCGGTGGGGTTGGCGACCACGGGCCCGTCGGACTTCATCAAGTTCTGGGGCGCGTTTGGCTTGCCGCAGGTGAATGTACCGGTGATGCGTGGGGAAGGGGAGTTGCCGGTGGGGTTGCAGGTAATTGGGGCGTTCAGAGGGGATGCGCCGTTGCTAGGTACGGCGCAAGTCATTGTTAATGCGTTGGTAAGCTGAGAGTCAGTCAAGGCACAAAAACTGACATTAGTTCGCTGGCGAAGCGGCGATAGGCGTAGTCATCATATTCTTCGCATGAGCCCGTTCAGAAATGAGCGGGCTTTTTTCATTGGTGTGTCCTGTGTGTATAAAAGATGCTGCAGGATACCTTCGGTGTGTAAGATACACACTGTGGAGCGGGCGCGATGAGAAGCAGAGAGGTAATTGACTTGCTGATGGCGGATGGATGGTTTGAGGTGGCGGCGAAAGGCAGTCACCATCAATTCAAGCACTCAACCAAGCCCGGCCGGGTGACGGTTCCTCATCCTAAATCAGAGATAGCCAAGGGGACCTTGCACAGCATTTTGAAATCAGCAGGCCTGAAGTGATGACCGTAGGTTATGTGGTGAATGATCCCGCTGCGGCTCATTCAAAGGAGGAAAAATGAAATTTCCAGTGGTGATACACAAAGACGCTGATTCAGATTACAGCGTGACCGTCCCGGACGTGCCAGGTTGCTTTTCTGCGGGCACAACCTTTTCCGAAGCTCTGGATAATGTCCGCGAAGCTTTAGCGCTGCACCTCGAGGGATTGGTTGCTGATGAGGAGCGGCTTCCTCAGGCTAGAGAGGTCGACGTCCATTTGGAGAATCCGGACTTTGCGGGTGGCGTGTGGGCGGTGATCGACTTTGATCTCACTCCTTACCTGGGCAAGTCAGTCAGGTTCAACGCCTCGCTGCCTGAGCAACTTTTGAATCGTATCGATGAGCGAGTGCAAAAAGACCATCGCTATGCCTCGCGCTCTGGGTTCCTGGCGACGGCGGCTTTGCGCGAACTTTCCGTTTGATAACGGGCCGGTAGAGCACGCAGTACAAAAAAGGCTTACGCCGCAAAGCGTAAGTCTTTCTTTTATTCGAGGAGGTGTGATCAGCGAGACTACGACCCCTTGCACACCTTCGCAGCGGCAGCATCGTTCGGGATAAATGAATCCGGCGCGCCCGGCTTCAGCACCACGTACCCTCGCCGCCACGGTTGATCGTCCACCAGATTCCAGCGGTGCCCGGTGCCGGTATTGTCTTCGGCGATCAGTACTTCACCCGGATGCAACGTGAACTTCTCACCGCCGCGAGTCACGAATGCAAGGGTGCCGGACAGCGTCATCACGTACTGAGGCTCCGGGTCGTTATGCCAGCCATACGAGGCGTGCGCCGGGGTTTGCTTGAAGTGAATGGCAGTCACGTCATTGCGCATGCTCTGGTCGATGGTGCCTTCCAGTACGTGCGAATTGTTGTCGGCGCCGGTGCAGAGCTTGAATGCCTTGATGGAGTCAGTGGCGGCGGGGGCGGCTTGTGCACCGCTCAAGGTGGCGAGGGTGATTGCGACGGTGGCTGTGGCACGTATGCCCAGGCCGTGGATTGCGTTGCGCGGCGAGCGTTTTTGCTGAT
Organism: Pseudomonas sp. C6002; assembly: GCF_013385805.1. Classification (NCBI taxonomy): domain Bacteria; kingdom Pseudomonadati; phylum Pseudomonadota; class Gammaproteobacteria; order Pseudomonadales; family Pseudomonadaceae; genus Pseudomonas; species Pseudomonas sp. C6002. The sequence goes on from NZ_JACAPH010000030.1 coordinate 712,888, forward strand.
GCATGGAACAAGTTTCCCTCGTGCTGAATTGGCGTTGACTGGGAATCATGGTCAGTGCCGTAGCCGTTCGGGACAACTAACTAATGTTTCATTGCTGCACGACTCACGCGCGCCAGAAACGACAAAGCCGCGCAATGCGCGGCTTTCAAGATGGTGGGCCCAGTAGGACTCGAACCTACGACCAAGGGATTATGAGTCCCCTGCTCTAACCAACTGAGCTATAGGCCCTCAGTAGGCCGCGGATTATAGCGATGGTTTCTTCGCTGTGCCATCCGAAAAGTCCGAAACGCTCATACGAAGGAACGTAGCGGCGAAAAGGTCCGGCGGCAGCGGCAGGCTGACGATGTAGCCCTGCATCTGCTCACAACCTTCAGCCGCCAGAAACGCTTGCTGGGCCGGCGTTTCTACGCCCTCGGCAATGATGGTGAATTGCATGCTGTGCCCCAGGGCAATAATGGCGCGCACGATCGCCGCATCGTGTGGGTCGTCGGGCAGGCCACGGACGAAGGATTGGTCGATCTTCAGGAAGTCCAGCGGCAGGCGTTTCAGGTAGCTTAGGGACGAATAGCCGGTGCCGAAGTCATCAATGGCCAGTTGCACGCCCAGATGCTTGAGCTGGTGCAGCACCTCCAGCGCCTCTTCGGCCTGGCTCATGATGAAGTTTTCGGTGATCTCCAGTTGCAGGCAGCCAGGCTCCAGGCGGTTGTCCCGCAGCAGTTGCTCGATGCGCGCCAGCAGGTTGGGGTGGCGCAGTTGCGCGCCGGCGAGGTTGACGGACAGCGGGCCGAAGTCATCAAAAATTTCTCGCCAGTCGTGCATCTGTCGGCAGGCCTGCTCCAGTACCCAGTCGCCAATCTGCAGGATCATGCCGTTCTCTTCGGCCAGGGCAATGAAGTGCTCGGGCGGCACTTCGCCGAAGGTGGGGTGGCGCCAGCGAATCAGGGCTTCGGCGCCGATCAGTTGTTGGGTGTCGAGGCTGAGTTTCGGCTGGTAATAGAGAGACAATTCGTCGCGCTCGATCGCTCGGCGCAGTTCGTGTTCCAGGGCCACGCGCTCGTTGGCTTGCGCAGTGAGGTCCTGGGTGTAGCTTTCGACGCGGTTGCGGCCTTTGGCCTTGGAGCGGTACATGGCGGCGTCAGCGTTTTTGACCAGGGTGGCGACGTCGTTGCCGTCCCGTGGGTACAGGCTGGTGCCGATGCTGGCGCTGATGAAGAACTCATGCTCGCCCGCCTGGAACGGTGGGGTGAAGCAGGCCAGCAGCTTATTGGCCAGGTGTTCGGCGTCGCTGGCTTGTTGCAGGCCGGGCAGCAGGATGATGAATTCGTCGCCACCCAGGCGCGCGACGGTGTCGACGTCTCGCAGTTGGTCCTTGAGGCGAACGGCGATGTCCTTGAGCAGCAGGTCGCCAATCGGGTGGCCGAGGCTGTCGTTGATGTGTTTGAAGCGGTCGAGGTCGAGGAACAGCACGGCGCCCTGGCTGCCGGTTTCCTGTTGGTTGTTGAGGGCGGCTTGCAGGCGGCTTTCAAACAGGGTGCGGTTGGGCAGGCCGGTCAGCGGGTCGTGGTGGGCCTGGTAATCGAGGCGCGCCTGGGCGTGCTTGAGGCTGGAGATGTCGGCAAACACGGCGACGAAGTGGGTGATCGACTCCTCGCGGTTGCGCACGGCGCTGATGGTCAGCCAGCTGGGGTACAGCTCGCCGTTCTTGCGCCGGTTGGAGATCTCGCCTTGCCAGTGGCCGTTGGCCGTCAGTTGGTGCCACATGGCCGCGTAGAAGGCGCTGTCGTGCAGGCCCGAGGCAAGCAGGCGCGGGGTTTGGCCAAGGGCCTCGGCTTCGCTGTAGCCGGTGATCTCGCTGAAGGCGCGGTTCACGGCGCTGATATTTTGCCGGGTGTCGGTGATCAGTACGCCTTCGGCCGTGCTCTCGAACACGGTGGCGGCCTGTTGCAGTTTTTCCTGCATCAGTTGGCGTTCGGTGATGTCCCGGGCGATGGTCAGCATGCAGTCGTCGTCGCCGATGGGCAGCGGGCGGCTGGAGACTTCACACAGGCGAATTTCGCCGTCGCTGCGGCGGATGTGGCAGACAAAGTCGCGGACAAATCCATCCCGTTGCAGTCGCTCCAACATATCTTTGCGTTCGTTCAGGTCGACCCAGATCCCGAGGTCCAGGGTTGACTGGTCCAGCGACATCACGCTGTTGAAGCCGGTAATACGGCTGAATCCTTCGTTGACCTCAATCAGCAAACCGTCGCTTTGGCGGGACAACAGCAGGCCGTCGGGAGAGGCATGAAAGGCCTTGGCGAATTTCTCTTCGGAGGTTTGCAGCCGCTGCTGGGTTTCTTTCAGCTGGGTGATGTCACGCACCACCACGACCAGGGCTTCGGTGGTATCCAGTTGAAAGGGTTCGGCGGAGATCAGTCCGGTGAAGGCCTGGCCGTTGCTGCGCAGGAAGGGCATTTCCAGGTTGCGGATGCTGGTGGTCTGTACCCGTTGCAGCAGGCCGGGGCCTACGCCCTGGATGCCCCAGATATTCAGTTCAGTGGCGGTTTTTCCTACGACTGCTTCGGCGCTCAGGCCGATCTGGTCTTCGAATGCCTTATTGACCTCCATCAGGCAGCCGTCCGACAGCCGGGCGATGACCAGGATGTCCGGGCATTGTTGGAACACGGAGGCGAATTTCTGTTCCGAAAGCTGCAACGCTTCCTCGGTGCGCTTGGCTTCGCTGATGTCGATCATCAGGCCGCGCAGCACGGGCTCGTGGCCGTGTTCGATCAGGCTGACGATGTCCCGCACCCACAGGCAGCGTCCATCGGCGGTGATCACCCGGTAGTCGACACTGTGGTCGCGGTTGGCCCGGGTTTCGGCGTAGCAATAGGATTCGGTGCGGGTCAGGTCCGCGGGGTGGATGATGTTGCGCCAGAAGCCCGGGATCAGCCAGTGGGCACGGGGGTAACCCAGCAGTTCCTCGGCGTGGGGCGACACGTAGCTGTAGGTGAAATCGCTGATGCTGGCTTCCCAGGCGATCGCGGAAAGGCTCTCCACCAGGCCGCGATAGTGGTATTCGCTGCTGCGCAGTTCCTGTTCGAGGGCGACCCGGCGGGAAATTTCCGAGCTGAGCCGACGATTGATCCGAATAACCACGGCCAGCACGATGCTCAGCAACAGCACGGCAGGCAACCCGTAGAGCAGCACATCCGTCCAGAGCGTGCGGTGGTCGATGACGTTGCCGACCCAGCGCTGCTGGATGGCCTCGGTCTCAGACGGGCTGATGTCGGCCAGGACTTTATCGAGGATGCCCACCAGCATCTTGTCGTCCTTGGGTACGCCCATGGCCAACTGATAGCGGTAAGGCGTTTCGCCGCTGATGTACAGGCCTTCCAGCTTGAGTTGGCGCAGGCTCCACACGCTGGACGCCAGATCGCCCACTACGGCGTCGACCTTGTCGGTGGCCAGGGCCTGCAGCGTAGCGCTGACATTGGGCATGGCCACCAGGTTGAGGTCCGGGTGGTGAGTGCGCAGCAGTTCATGGGGCGCGTAGTTTTCCACCACGGCCACCTTCAACCCGTACAGGTCTTTGAGGCTGCGTGGTTGCGGGCCGCCTTCGTGGGCGAGGATGACGATGGGGAAGTCGAGATAAGGCCGGGTAAACGACAGGAAACCCTGGCGTTCCGGTGTGGACATGATGCCCGGCAGCAGGTCGAGCTGGTTGTTGCGGGCCTGTTCCAGCACGGCACTCCAGTTCACCGGCTCGATCAGTTTTATCCTGACGCCAAGGCGATCCTGCATCAGCCGCACATAATCAGCGGCCAGGCCCTGGTAGCGACCATCTTCATCGCGGTATTCAAAGGGTGGCCAAGAGGCGTCGACGCCCAGGCGCAACTCTTGGTGGTCCGCCAGCCAGCCACGCTCTTCATCGGTGAGAGTCAACGCGCCAGCCGTTGCGGTCCAGGTCAGCAGCGACAGCAGTAACACGGTCGGCAATCTGGGCATAACGGTCTCGTTATGGCACGGGGAATGTTTCGAGTGTAGACGGGCATTGCGGGGGAGGGGAGTCAGCGAGGATTTAATCTGTAGAAGCAAAAACCCCGGCCTGGGCCGGGGTTTTTGTGATCACTCGTCGAGGAAGGAGCGCAAATGCTCGCTTCTCGTCGGGTGGCGCAGCTTGCGCAGCGCCTTGGCTTCGATCTGACGAATCCGCTCACGGGTAACGTCGAACTGCTTACCAACCTCCTCAAGGGTGTGGTCGGTATTCATGTCGATGCCGAAGCGCATGCGCAGTACCTTGGCTTCACGGGCAGTGAGGCCGGACAGTACGTCGCGAGTCGCTTCTTTCAGGCTCTCAACGGTAGCAACATCGATTGGCGACTGCATGGTCGAGTCTTCGATGAAGTCACCCAGATGGGAGTCTTCGTCATCACCGATCGGGGTTTCCATGGAGATCGGCTCTTTAGCGATCTTCAATACCTTGCGGATTTTATCCTCAGGCATTTCCATGCGTTCGCCCAACTCTTCCGGGGTCGGTTCGCGACCCATTTCCTGCAACATCTGCCGGGAAATACGGTTGAGCTTGTTGATCGTCTCGATCATGTGCACCGGAATACGGATGGTGCGGGCCTGGTCGGCGATCGAGCGAGTGATCGCCTGACGGATCCACCAGGTGGCATAAGTCGAGAACTTGTAGCCGCGACGGTATTCGAACTTGTCCACCGCTTTCATCAAGCCGATGTTGCCTTCCTGGATCAGATCGAGGAATTGCAGGCCACGGTTGGTGTACTTCTTGGCGATGGAGATCACCAGACGCAAGTTCGCTTCAACCATCTCTTTCTTCGCGCGGCGGGCCTTGGCCTCACCGATCGACATGCGACGGTTGATGTCCTTGATCTCGGCAATCGTCAGACCGGTTTCAGTCTGCAATGCAGTCAGCTTCTGCTGGCAACGAACGATGTCGGCCTGGAAGCGACCAATGGCTTCAGCGTATTTGCTTTTGCCTTTGGCCAGTGCGTCGGTCCAGCTTTCGTCGACTTCGTTGCCAGGGAACTGGCGCAGGAAGTCGGCACGCGGCATGCGCGCATCACGGACACAGAGCTGCATGATCGCACGCTCTTGTGCACGCAGACGCTCAAGGGCGCTACGAACCCGCTCAACCAGGCCTTCGAATTGCTTCGGTACCAGTTTGATCGGCATGAAGAGTTCAGCCAGGGCCAGCAATTCAGCAGTTGCCTGCTTGCTGCCGCGACCGTGCTTCTTCAGGGCCTTGCGAGCCAGTTCCATCTGATCGGAGACCGCGCCAAAGCGCTGGGCTGCGATGATCGGATCCGGACCGCTTTCGACTTCTTCTTCGTCATCGGTGCTGGCTTCAGCTTCGTCGTCGTCGGTGTCGTCGTCTGCTTTCGCAGCCTTGGCATCGATCGGTGGCGGAATTTCAGCCGCAGGTGGCGCAATGCCGTCGTCCGGGTCGATATAACCGCTCAGGACGTCGGACAGGCGGCCACCTTCGGTGGTGACGCGAGTGTACTCGGAGAGAATGTGGTCAACCGTGCCTGGGAAGTGCGCGATTGCGCCCATCACTTCACGGATGCCCTCTTCGATACGCTTGGCGATTTCGATTTCGCCTTCACGTGTCAGCAGCTCTACCGTACCCATTTCGCGCATATACATGCGCACAGGGTCAGTCGTGCGACCGATGTCGGTCTCGACCGCTGCCAACGCGGCGGCTGCTTCTTCAGCGGCTGCCTCGTCGGTATCGGCGTCGGCCAACATAAGGGCGTCCGCATCCGGAGCACTCTCGTGTACGGGGATCCCCATGTCATTAATCATGCGGATGATGTCTTCCACCTGCTCTGGATCTGAAATATCCTCAGGCAGGTGGTCGTTGACCTCTGCGTAAGTCAGATACTTCTGCTCACGACCAAGGGTGATCAACTCTTTGATACGAGACTGCTGTTGCGCTTTTCCGGACATAACACCCTATCCACTGAAGGTCTTGGCGGGCAAAAAACAAGCCGAGGATTATACCCGAGCTATGACCTCACACGCCAGCTGAGGTCGGGTTTGATGCGGAAACATTGCGACTTAAAAGGTCGCGCAGTTGATTTTTCTCTTCGGCGGTCAATTCACTCTGACGCGCTTTTCGAAGAAGTTGTTCCAGGTTTCGCTCGCGTTGACGAGCTACCAAACTAGTAATGGTGTCGAAAAACTGTTGTTCAAGGTTATCGCCATCAATCAGCCATTCCTTTTCTGCCAATGCCTTCAGCAAACGGCCCTGTTCGGTGCCGTGCCAGCGTGCAATCAGCTGGAATGAGTTTAGCTTAGGATTCTTCTGTACGGCTTCGAGCAGGGCCACCAACAGTTGCGTATTGGTGTGGTCTTCGGCCGCAAAGTGCCCCGCATCCTCGACTTTTTGTGCCAGTTGCGGGTGGTGCAAAAGTGTACGCAGGGCTGCCATGGTGGGCGGCTCTACTGCTGCTGGGACGCGTGGGCCGCGCGGTTCGTCACGGTCACCGCCACGTTTGCCGTTTTTGTCCCAGGGTTTCTTGTCCCATTTCTTGCCGCCGGCGCCGGGTTTCTTCGGTGTCCACTCCTGCTGGGGCGTGTAGGCCTCCTGCGGTTGGTGGAAGTCGGAATAGTCCGGCATGGCGTCGTAATCCATGCCCGGGTCGTAGGCCGGCGGCGCCTCTTGCGGCGCGCTGCGGGCCAGCTGGCTGACGGCCTCGCCACTCAAACCGGTGATTTCCAGCAGGCGCTGGCGCATCAGGGTCCGCAGGTTGGCGCCCGGAACCTTGTCGATCAGCGGTGCCGCGAGGGTGACCATGTGGGCCTTGCCTTCGAGGGAGCGCGGGTCGGACTCTTCGGTCAGTTGCTGGAAAAAGTAATCGGCCAGCGGTTGTGCGTGTTGGTTGATGCGCGCGCGGAACGCGTCGGTGCCTTCGGAGCGGACCAGGGTGTCCGGGTCTTCGCCTTCGGGCAAGAACAGGAAGCGTGCGCGCCGCCCGTCCTGCAGGCTCGACAGGGTCGACTCAAGGGCACGCCACGCTGCGTTGCGGCCGGCCTGGTCGCCGTCGAAGCAGAACAGTACGTTGGGCACTACGCGAAACAGGCGCTTCAAGTGCTCTTCGCTGGTCGCGGTGCCCAGGGTCGCCACGGCGTTGCGCAAACCTTGCTGGGCCAGGGCAATCACGTCCATATAGCCTTCAACCACGATGATTTCGTCGAGGTTGCGGTTGTTCTTGCGCGCTTCAAACAGGCCGTAGAGTTCCTGGCCTTTATGAAACACCGGGGTTTCCGGTGAGTTCAGGTATTTGGGCTTGTCGTCCCCCAGCACCCGGCCGCCGAACGCGATGATGCGGCCGCGGCTGTCGCGGATCGGGAACATCACGCGGTCGCGGAAACGGTCATAACGCTTGCCGGTCTCGGCGTTTTCCACCAACAGGCCGGCGTCGATCATGGCTTTTTGCTGCAGGGTGTCGCTGCTCAGGTGCTTGTACAGGTTGTCCCAGCCCGGCGGGGCGAAGCCGAGGCCGAAGTCGCGGGCGATTTCACCGGTCAGGCCGCGGCCCTTGAGGTAATCGACGGCGGCTTTGCGCTGCGGGTGGCTTTTCAGTGCCTGGCGGTAAAAGTCGGCAGCAGCGGTAAGCAGCGGGTACAGCGGCGAATCGGTGGGTTGCCGCGGTTTGTGCGGGCGGCCACTTTCTTCGCGGGGGATTTCCATGCCGGCGGCTTTCGCCAGTTCCTCGACGGCCTGGGGGAAGTCCAGGTTGTCGTGGTCCATGATGAAGCCGAGGGCGTTGCCGCCAGCGCCGCAGCCGAAGCAGTAGTAGAACTGCTTGTCGGGGCTGACGCTGAACGACGGAGTCTTTTCCTTGTGGAACGGGCAGCAGGCGGTATAGTTCTTGCCGGCCTTTTTCATCTGCAGGCGCGAGCTGACAACATCGACGATGTCGGTGCGGTTCAGAAGGTCGTCAATAAAGCTCTGGGGAATTAGCCCGGCCATGGCGTTCTCGTCATCACTGCGTGTAAAAGAGGGCCCGCAAAGTGCTCAAGGCGCGCGTGTTGTGCGGCTCGATCTACTGTCGTCTGCTTGGTCTGTCAGGAAGTGTATCTGCCGAACATTCACTGACGTTAGTTCCGATCAGTGCCCGGCGTAGAAATGTTGCCCGGGAGTCCGGTCTTGGCCATGTGGGGGCCTCGGAAGCTCATCAGTGGGCGCAGCCGACCTGTTGATCGCCTGTTAAAAAATAAGTGTGCTCGTCAGTAGCCTTGTTAGGCTCGTCAGAAGAGACGTGCACCGCTGGCAAAAGAGCCAGTCCTGACGTGTGAAGCAGTTCGTTTCAGTCGCGTGTGCGGCGTCAACGGTGAAGCATCAAGCGATATCCGCAAATGCCAACAGCCCGGCTGAGGGCCGGGCTTGGCAGAAGCTTGCTACGAACGTCTGTGTATTAGTACAGACGAACGGCGCGGCGCTGCTCGCGCTGAACTTTCTTGGCGTGACGCTTAACAGCGGCTGCTGCTTTACGCTTACGCTCAGAAGTTGGCTTCTCGTAAAATTCGCGGCTACGAACTTCAGCCAGAACACCGGCTTTTTCGCAGGAGCGCTTGAAACGACGCAGAGCTACGTCGAAGGGTTCGTTCTCTTTTACTTTGACGGCTGGCATCCAGAGCTACCTTCTTTCATTACCGGGAATCAACGTTCTCGTCGCAAAAAATTCGCGGCTGAGGTCGTCGGTTTTTAAGGGTTGCGGATGTTAACCCCTCATTGCCCGGAATGCAAAGCCTCTGATCGAAAACCGCTAGTCGGGAGGGGGAGTGGCGACTATTATGCGCGCCTTCGAATTCAGCCTCTACAAGGCGCAAACCCATGCTAGTTCTGGGATTAGAAACCTCGTGCGACGAAACCGGTGTCGCACTTTACGACAGTGAACGCGGGCTTTTGGCCGACGCACTGTTCAGTCAGATCGACCTGCATCGCGCCTATGGCGGCGTGGTGCCGGAGCTGGCCAGCCGTGATCATGTGAAACGCATGCTGCCATTGATTCGCCAGGTGTTGGACGAGGCCGGCTGCGTGCCGACCGAGATCGACGCCATTGCCTATACCGCCGGCCCCGGATTGGTCGGAGCCCTGCTGGTTGGGGCCTCTTGCGCCCAGGCGCTGGCATTTGCCTGGGGCATTCCGGCCCTTGGTGTGCACCACATGGAAGGCCATTTACTGGCACCGATGCTGGAAGAAAACCCGCCAGCGTTCCCGTTCGTCGCTTTGTTGGTTTCAGGCGGCCATACGCAGCTGGTTCAGGTCGACGGAATCGGTCAATACACGCTGCTGGGCGAAAGCCTGGACGACGCTGCCGGTGAAGCTTTCGACAAGACTGCGAAGATGATGGGCCTTAATTATCCGGGCGGCCCGGAAATCGCCCGCTTGGCAGAAAAAGGCGTTCCGGGGCGCTATACCTTCCCGCGCCCGATGTGCGATCGCCCTGGCCTGATGTTCAGCTTCAGCGGCCTGAAAACCTCTGCCCTGAACACCTGGCAGCAGAGCGTCAGCGCCGGAGACGACAGTGAGCAAGCCCGTTGCGACATCTCGCTGGCGTTCCAGCAGGCCGTGGTGGAGACTTTGACCATCAAGTGCAAGCGGGCCCTGAAGCAGGCGGGCATGAAGCGCCTGGTGATCGCGGGCGGCGTCAGCGCGAACAAGGCGCTGCGCAGCTCCTTGGAGAAAATGCTCGGCGACATGAAGGGCGACGTGTTTTATGCGCGTCCCGAATTCTGCACCGACAACGGTGCGATGATCGCCTATGCCGGTTGCCAGCGTTTGCAGGCCGGGCAGCATGAAAGCCTGGCAATCAGCGTGCAGGCGCGCTGGCCGATGGAGCAGTTGCCGCCGCTGTAACGGGCGAACGTGAGCCGGGTTCACCGGGCGTATTTAAAAATGCCGTTCGCGCCCGGCAAACAGGTCGCGTAAATTGCCCCGGTGGCGCCAGACGATCAGCAGCGTGAGCACGCTCATCGGCACCAGCGCCTCCGGTTCCTGCCACGCCAGCAACGGCAGGGTCAGGGGCGTGGCGATGAGGGCGGCCAGCGAGCTGGTGCGTGTCAGGTAGAACGTCAGCAGCCAGGCCAGGATGGCCAGCAGCGCCGCCGGTGGGTAGATCCCCAGCAGCATGCCGGCCGCCGTCGCAACGCCTTTGCCGCCGCGAAAGCGAAAGTACAGCGGGAACAGGTGGCCGAGCACCGCGCAGACGCCGATCCAGGCTTGCTGTTGCAGCGAGAGCCCGGCGAGATCGGCGATCAGCACCGGCAGCAGGCCCTTGCAGACGTCGCCGAACAGCGTGAGTGCGGCGAGTTTCTTGCCGGCCAGGCGCAACATATTGGTGGCGCCGGCATTGCCTGAGCCACTCATTCGCGGGTCGGGATTTCCCGTCAGGCGGCTGAGCAAAATGGCGAAGGACAGCGAGCCGAGCAGGTAGGCGAAAGTCGCCAGTAACCAAAACATGCTAACTATTCCGGGCGAGGACGCCCTGATTCTAACGGGGCATCGCGCCCTTGTCGTGCAGCGGAGAAGAGTGCTTGGACAGAGTGTTTATCGAAGGTCTGGAAGTCGACACCGTGATCGGGGCCTACGACTGGGAGCGCGGTATCCGGCAATGCCTGCGTCTGGACCTGAGCTTCGCCTGGGATAACCGCCCGGCCGCTGCCGGTGATGACCTGACTTTGGCGCTGGATTACGCCAGCGTGTCCGCGCGGATCCAGGCCTTTGCCGAGCAGACGCAGTTCCAGCTGGTGGAAACCTTCGCCGAGCGCCTTGCTGAAGTGTTGATGAGTGAGTTCCAGATTCCCTGGCTGCACCTCAAACTGACCAAGCCCGGCGCCGTACCGGCCGCCAAGGGTGTGGGCGTGGAGATCGAGCGCGGATGTCGCTAACTCAGGTTTACCTTGGTCTTGGCAGTAACATCGAGCGTGAGGCCCATTTGCACGCTGGCCTTGATGCGCTGGCGGGTTTCCTGACGCAGATGCGCTGTTCGCCGGTGTTTGAAAGCCAGCCTGTGGGCATCAAGAGCGGGCCATTCTTCAATCTGGTGGTGTCGGCGTATACCGACCTGCCGTTGATGGAACTGGACCGCCGGCTGAAATTCATCGAGGCCGACAATGGCCGCTACGCCCCGGATCGCAAGGGCTTGCCGCTGGACATCGACGTGCTGCTGTATGGCGAGCTGGTGGGTAACTTCGATGGCCTGATCCTGCCCCGGGCCGAAATCCTGAAGAACGCGTTTGTGCTGTGGCCGCTGTCGTTGATGGCGCCGCAGCGTGTGCATCCTGAGGTGGGCAAGTCATTTGCCGCGCTGTGGCAGGATGCACACATTGACCAGGTACTGGCGCCGGTCGCGTTCGAATGGCGGGATCAGCCGTTGACGCCGGACTCGCTCTTGTAGGCTTTTAGCGCCTTGAGCCGTTCGCGTTTCAGCGCTTCGCCCAGTTCGGGGCCTTTGAAGCCTTGTTCCAGTAGCGGTGCGACGGCCACACCTCTGGCCGCCAGCGCCGCACCGCGCAAATAATCTGCTTGTGGATAACTTCTCTGCTCAAGGCCCTTGCGCCCGCGGGCGTCCATCTCGCATGCCACCACAAACTCTTCAAAGCGTTGCGGGCGACGGTAAACGTCGAAGCTTTGCAGCAACTCCAGCAATGTCGAGGGCCTCAGCTCCAGTGCGCGGTGGCCATGGGTGTGATATTCGCCCACCAGCAACGCCAACTCCTGGCAATCCCTTGGCACCTTGAAGCGTTCGTTCATCGCCTTGATCAGCTTCACGCCGCGTTGCTCATGAGCGATGTGCTGCGGCAACTTATCCACAGGCGTGAGCCCCTTGCCCAGATCGTGCAGCAGGCACGCCCAGCGGACGGTCAACGGCTGGGCATGGATGGCCGCCTGTTCCAGCACGCTCAATGTGTGCACGCCGGTATCGATTTCGGGGTGATGGGCCTCGGGTTGCGGCACGCCAAACAGTGCGTCGATTTCCGGCATCAGGGTTTTCAGGGCGCCGCAATCGCGCAGCACCTGGATAAACACCTGTGGCTGGTTTTCCATCAATGCGCGGGAAATCTCCTTCCAGCTGCGTTCGGGCGTCAAGGCTTCCAGTTCGCCCGACTCGCTGAGTTCGCGCATCAGTTCCAGGGTTTCGGGCGCTACCGTAAAGCCGAGGCCGGCATAGCGTGCGGCAAAGCGGGCAACGCGCAGGACACGCAGTGGATCTTCGGCAAACGCCGGGGAAACGTGACGCAGAATGCGTGCGTCAAGATCCTGCTGGCCGTGATAAGGGTCGGTCAGGTTGCCCGCGTCATCCTCGGCCATGGCGTTGATGGTCAGGTCGCGGCGGATCAGGTCTTCTTCCAGGGTAACTTCGGGGCTGGCGTGAAACACAAAGCCGCCATAACCCCGGCCGCTCTTGCGCTCCGTGCGGGCGAGGGCGTACTCGTCACCATTTTTCGGGTCAAGAAATACCGGGAAGTCCGAACCCACAGGCTTGTAGCCCAGGGCGAGCATTTCTTCAGTGGTAGCGCCGACTACGACACGGTCGATATCGGTAACGGGGATGCCCAGCAGGCGATCACGTACCGCACCACCGACTTTGTAGATTTGCATGAAAAAGCCTCCATTAGCGGCACAGGATAACGCCTGCGGCCCGCCAATGGAGGCTTTGCCGTTTCACAGATGTACGACTGCCAGGTCCAGGCGGCCGTAATCGTTATCGCCGTGTTCGTTGCGGGGCGGAACGTGGTGGGTTTTCATGACCTGGTCGCCTTGCAGCGTCTCCAAGTGGATATCGAACCCCCACAGCCGGTGCAGGTGCTTGAGAACCTCCTCAGTGGACTCTCCCAGCGGTTTGCGGTCGTGCTGCTGGTGGCGCAGGGTCAGCGAGCGGTCGCCGCGTACGTCGATGCTGTAGATCTGCACATTGGGTTCGCGGTTGCCCAGGTTGTACTGCGCCGCGAGGGTTTCGCGGATGGTGCGGTAACCCGGCTCATCGTGGATCGCCGGCACCAGCAGGTCGTCCTTGAGGTCGTCGTCCATGATGCTGAACAGCTTGAGGTCTCGAATCACCTGGGGGGACAGGTACTGCAGGATGAAGCTCTCATCCTTGAAGCTGCTCATGGCGAACTTGATGGTCGACAACCAATCGCTGCCGGCAATCTCCGGGAACCAGCGGCGGTCTTCTTCGGTGGGGTGCTCGCACATGCGCCGGATATCGCGGTACATCGCAAAGCCCAATGCATACGGGTTGATACCGCTGTAGTAGGGGCTGTCGAAGCCCGGCTGGAAGACCACGCTGGTGTGGGACGTCAGGAACTCCATCATGAAACCGTCGGTGACCAGGCCTTCGTCATACAGGTCGTTCATCAGGGTGTAGTGCCAGAACGTGGCCCAGCCTTCGTTCATCACCTGGGTCTGGCGTTGTGGGTAGAAATACTGGGCGATCTTGCGCACGATCCGCACGATTTCCCGCTGCCAGGGCTCCAGCAATGGCGCGTGCTTTTCGATGAAATACAGGATGTTTTCCTGAGGTTCGGCGGGGAAGCGCGCATTGTCCTTGTCGTTGTTCTTGCCGGCGCGTTTGGGAATGGTGCGCCACAGGTCGTTGATCTGCTTTTGCAGATGCTCTTCACGGTCCTTCTGGCGCAGCCGTTCTTCTTCGGCGGAAATCGGATACGGGCGTTTGTAGCGGTCGACGCCGTAGTTCATCAGGGCATGGCAGGAGTCCAGCAGGTCTTCCACCGCGTCGATGCCGTGGCGCTCCTCGCACTGCATGATGTACTGCTTGGCGAATACCAGGTAATCGATGATCGAGCTGGCATCGGTCCAGGTGCGGAACAGGTAGTTACCCTTGAAGAAGCTGTTATGCCCGTAGCACGCGTGGGCCACCACCAGCGCCTGCATGCAGATGGTGTTTTCTTCCATCAGGTAGGCGATGCACGGGTCGGAGTTGATGACGATTTCGTAGGCCAGGCCCATCTGGCCGCGGGTGTAGGACTTTTCAGTGCTGAGGAAGTGTTTGCCGTAGGACCAGTGGTGATAGCCCAGGGGCATGCCCACGGACGCATAGGCATCCATCATCTGTTCGGCGGTGATCACTTCGATCTGGTTGGGGTAGGTATCCAGGGCATAACCCGCCGCGATGCGGCTGATTTCCCGGTCATAGGCCTGGATCAGTTCGAAGGTCCATTCGGACCCCGTGGATATGGGTTGGCGCTTATGCTCTTTGGCGGTCATGTCACTAACCTGCGCTGGAAGAGTTCACGGAAGACCGGATAGATATCGCCGGCCGAGACCAATTGTTGCTGGGCGAAGGTGTCAGCGAAGGCTTCGCTGATGCGCTCGTATTCGAACCACAGGGCCTGATGCTCGCGCGGGGTGATTTCGACGTAGGTGTAGTACTGCACGAACGGCATGATCTGGTTGATCAGGATGTCGCGGCAGATCGGCGAGTCGTCGTTCCAGTTGTCGCCGTCGGAAGCCTGGGCGGCGTAGATGTTCCACTCGTTGGCCGGATAGCGTTCGGCCATGATTTCCTGCATCAGCTTCAAGGCGCTGGAGACGATGGTGCCGCCGGTTTCCCGCGAGTAGAAGAATTCCTCCTCGTCGACTTCCCTGGCGCTGGTGTGATGGCGGATGAACACCACATCGATCTTGTCGTAGTTACGCTTGAGAAACAGGTACAGCAGGATGAAGAAGCGCTTGGCGATGTCCTTGGTCGCCTGGGTCATGGAGCCGGACACGTCCATCAGGCAGAACATCACCGCCTTGGAACTGGGATTGGGTTGCTTGACCAGCAGGTTGTACTTCAGGTCGAAGGTGTCGAGAAACGGCACGCGATGGATTCGCGCGCTGAGTTTGGCGATTTCGGCTTCAATTTCCTGGATATCGCCGAAGTTGTCCGGCTCTTCGCGTTTCAGGCGTTCCAGTTCCGCCTTGGCATCCCGCAGTTTTGCCCGGCTGCTGCCAGACAAGGCGATACGTCGCGCATGGGCCGAGCGCAGGGTGCGGATGATGTTGATCCGTGACGGGTTGCCTTCGTTGCTGATCCCGGCACGCACGGTCTTGAAGGTGTCGGTACCGGTCAGGTTGCGTTTGACCAGGTTGGGCAGTTCCAGGTCTTCGAACATGAACTCCAGGAACTCTTCCTGGGTGATCTGGAACACGAACTCATCCATGCCTTCGCCGGAGTTACCGGCCTTGCCCGGGCCTTTGCCGCCCGCGCCGCCCTGGGGCCGCTGGATATGTTCGCCGCTGGTGAATTCCTTGTTGCCGGGATGCACGACGGTCTGTTTGCCGCCCCGGCCGTGGTGCAGCACCGGTTCATCGATGTCGCGTCCGGGGATGCTGATCTGTTCGCCATGCTCCATATCGGTGATGGAACGGCGGCTGACGGCCTCTTCGACGGCCTTTTTGATGTGGTCACGGTAACGCCGCAGGAACCGCTGGCGGTTTACCGTGCTCTTGTTCTTGCCATTGAGACGTCGGTCGATCACATAGCTCATGCAGGAGCCCTCCGGGCAGCTTCAAGTTACAAGCTTCAAGCGGCAAGCTGGAAGCTTAAAGACAAGCGGTCGATTGCCAGGCTGTCCGGCGCACCGGGAGCCTGGCATTGCACGCTTGTCGCTGCCTTACTGCGATTTGCGGACCCGCAGGTACCACTCGGAGAGCAGTCGTACCTGTTTGTCGGTGTAGCCACGCTCGACCATGCGAGTGACGAAGTCGTTGTGTTTTTGCTGATCCTCCTTGCTGGCCTTGGCGTTGAAGCTGATGACCGGCAGCAGATCCTCGGTGTTGGAGAACATTTTCTTCTCGATGACCACCCGCAGCTTCTCGTAGCTGAGCCAGGTTGGGTTCTTGCCGTTGTTGTTGGCCCGGGCGCGCAGCACGAAGTTGACGATTTCGTTGCGGAAATCCTTCGGATTGCTGATGCCAGCGGGTTTTTCGATCTTTTCCAGTTCCTCGTTGAGGGCTACGCGGTTGAGAATCTCGCCGGTTTCCGGGTCGCGGTATTCCTGGTCCTGGATCCAGAAGTCTGCGTACAGCACATAGCGGTCGAAGATGTTCTGGCCGTATTCGCTGTAGGACTCCAGGTACGCGGTCTGGATTTCCTTGCCGATGAACTCGATGTAGCGCGGTGCCAGGTATTCCTTGAGGAAGCGCAGATAGCGCTCGCGGGTTTCAGCCTGGAATTGTTCCTGTTCGATCTGCTGTTCCAGCACGTAGAGCAGGTGCACCGGGTTGGCGGCGATTTCGTGCGGGTCGAAGTTGAAGACCTTGGACAGGATCTTGAACGCAAAACGTGTCGACAGGCCGTTCATGCCCTCATCCACGCCGGCGGTGTCGCGGTATTCCTGGATCGACTTGGCCTTCGGATCGGTGTCCTTGAGGTTTTCGCCGTCATACACCCGCATCTTCGAGTAGATGTTGGAGTTTTCCGGCTCCTTGAGGCGCGACAACACGGTGAACTGGGCCAGCATCTTCAGGGTGTCAGGCGCGCAATGGGCCTTGGCCAGGGAGCTGTTGAACAGCAGCTTGTCGTAAATCTTGATTTCATCGCTGACCCGCAGGCAGTACGGCACCTTGACGATGTAGATCCGGTCGATGAAGGCTTCGTTGTTCTTGTTGTTGCGGAAGGTGTGCCATTCCGATTCGTTGGAGTGGGCCAACAGGATCCCGGTAAACGGAATCGCCCCCAGGCCTTCGGTACTGTTGTAGTTACCTTCCTGGGTGGCGGTAAGCAGTGGGTGCAGCACCTTGATCGGTGCCTTGAACATCTCCACGAACTCCATCAGGCCCTGGTTGGCCCGGCACAGTGCGCCCGAGTAGCTGTAGGCATCGGCGTCGTTCTGCGGGAATTCTTCGAGTTTGCGGATATCGACCTTGCCCACCAGCGCCGAGATGTCCTGGTTGTTCTCGTCACCGGGTTCGGTCTTGGCCACGGCGATCTGGTTGAGGATCGAGGGATAGAGCTTCACCACCCGGAACTGGCTGATGTCGCCGCCGAATTCGGCCAGGCGCTTGGTCGCCCACGGCGACATGATGGTATTGAGGTAGCGCCGTGGAATACCGAAGTCTTCTTCGAGGATCGCGCCATCTTCCGTGGCGTTGAACAGCCCCAGGGGCGACTCGAACACCGGCGAGCCCTTGATGGCGTAGAACGGCACCTTCTCGATCAGTTGTTTGAGTTTTTCGGCCAGGGACGACTTGCCGCCGCCGACGGGGCCGAGCAGGTAGAGGATCTGTTTCTTCTCTTCCAGGCCTTGGGCGGCATGGCGGAAATACGAGACGATCTGGTCAATGCATTCTTCCATACCGTGGAAGTCTTCAAAGGCCGGGTAGCGACGGATCACCTTGTTCGAGAAAATCCGCGACAAGCGCGAATTGGCTGCGGTGTCCACCAGCTCCGGCTCGCCGATCGCCAACAGCAGGCGTTCAGCGGCAGACGCGTAGGCGCTGCGGTCCTTTTTGCACAGTTCGAGATACTCCTGAAGCGAGAGCTCTTCCTGGCGGGTGGACTCGAAGCGTTGTTGGAAGTGGCTAAAAATACTCATGACGTCGTCACCTCGCTCGATACGTGGAGCCGACGCCGGATCAATCAGTCGATGCTGGCAGCCATTGGTGGACACCAATGGCCGTTTTCCCCCCAGAACACCCTGAAACGCTACCGATGACCCGCACGCCGGTGTACCGGCTCTCCCCTGTTTTGGATGGCCTGCGCTTAAGGATAGTTCGGAATCCGGGAGGTCAAGGCGCGATACGAAATTAGTTTGGCCGCGCCGTTCGTCAGAAACGGCGCGAGGCCAAGCGTCACGCGGGATAGCGGGGTTTGAAAAAAATTATTGCGCGTCGCCTGCGGCAATTTCTGCAGGATAGGTCGCACGCCATAGCTCAAAGCCACCGTCGAGGCTATAGACGTCGGAGAAACCCTGGCTCACTAGGTAGGCGGCCGCGCTTTGGCTGGAGTTGCCGTGGTAGCACGCGACGATGACCGGCGCGTCGAGGTCGGCGGCGCGGATGAAGTCGGCGATGTTGTGGTTGTCCAGGTGCTGGGCACCACTGATGTGGGCAGCGTTGTAGGTTGGCTGGTCGCGGATGTCTACAACCACCGCGCCTTGCTCGCGCAGGGCCTGGGCTTGCTCGGGAGGGATACGTTTGAATTCAGTCATGGCGGGCTCCTTTGGCCTGTATGAAAGCGCGGCTCAGCGCTTTGCCGTGGCCTGCAGTTGTTCGGGAATGGGCGAGTCGCACTGGCAGCTCGAGCGCTCGCCGGTGTCGACATTCATCAGGGTCATCGCGCCGCCCCACACGCAGCCGGTGTCGAGGGCGAATACACCGGGTTCATCGCATTTGCCTTCCAGGGCTGCCCAGTGGCCGAAGATGATCTTCGTTTCACGGGTCTTGCGCTCCTTGTGGGCGAACCAGGGCTTGTAGCCGGGCAGCGCAGTGTCGGCGCCTTCCTTGCTCTTGAGGTCCAGCTTGCCTTCGGCGGTGCAGAAACGCATGCGGGTGAAGTAGTTGGTGATCACCCGCAGGCGCGCGACGCCGGTCAGTTCGTTGTCCCACTTAACGGGTTCGTTGCCGTACATGCCATCCAGGTAAGCGGTGTACAGGTTGTCATCGGCCAGGGCTGCTTCGACTTCACTCGCGCACTTGAGGGCTTTCTTCAGCGTCCACTGGGGTGGAATGCCGGCATGCACCAAGGCGGTGTCGCGGCTCTCGTCGTAGTGCATGAGTTTTTGCCGGCGCAGCCAGTCAAGCAGCTCGGTGCGATCCGGCGCTTCGAGGATTTCCCGCAGGGTATCGCCCTTTTTCAGACGCTCGATGTTATTGCCGGCGGCCAGCAAGTGCAGGTCATGGTTGCCCAGTACGCACACCAGGGAGTCGCGCATGCCATAAAGGAAGCGCAGGGTTTCCAGGGATTGCGGGCCACGGTTGACCAGGTCGCCCACCAGCCACAGGCGATCCTTGGCCGGGTCAAAGGCCACACGCTCGAGCAGGCACTTGAGCGGTTCCAGGCAGCCTTGCAGGTCGCCGACGGCATACGTCGCCATCAGTGCAGGGCTCCAGGCACCGCGAGGCGGAACGGGGCGATGATGGCGTCGAAGTGTTTGCCGTCGTCGGCGAGCATCTGGTAGCTGCCTTGCATGTTGCCGACACGGGAGGTCATGACAGTGCCGCTGCTGTAGGTGTGGCTCTTGCCTGGGGCGATCAGCGGTTGTTGGCCGACCACGCCGGCGCCGCGTACTTCCTCGACCTGGCCGTCACCGTCGGTGATGACCCAGTGGCGCGACAGCAGCTTGGCAGGGAGCTCGCCGTTGTTTTGCACGGTAATGGTGTAGGCGAACGCAAAGCGGTTCTGCTCGGGTTGCGATTGTTCCGCCAGAAAGCGGGTGACGACGCTGACGTCGATCTGATAACGAGGATCGGACATGCAAGAGGCCTTAAAAGCAAAAGCGGGGGAACAGCGGATGCCGGTCAGTCTAGGCCCGTAGGCGCTGGCTTGCCAGCGATGGCGATCGTGAGTGCGCCATCGCCGGCAAGCCGGCTCCTACTATTTATTCAGCCACTGGCGCAGGCTGAATGGCGAGCTGGTCAGCCAGGCGCACGAAGGCGGCCAGGTCCAGCTGCTCGGGGCGCAGGCTGCCGTCGACGCCGGCGGCCTCGATTTCAGCGTTGCTGAGCAAGGCCTTCAGCGTATTGCGCAATGTCTTGCGGCGCTGGTTGAAGGCTTCGCGCACCACGCGCTCCAGCAACTTGTGATCTTTGGCCGGGTGTGGCAACACCGCGTGAGGCACCAGGCGCACGATGGCGGAGTCGACTTTCGGCGGGGGGTTGAACGCGCCAGGTCCGACGTTGAACAGGTGCTCTACGCGGCAATGGTACTGAACCATGATCGACAGGCGACCCCAGTCACCGCCTCCAGGACCCGCTGCCAGACGCTCGACCACTTCCTTTTGCAGCATGAAGTGCATGTCGCGGATGATGCCGGCGTTGTTCAGCAGGTGAAAAATCAGCGGGGTGGAGATGTTGTACGGCAGGTTGCCGACCACCCGCAGGCTGTTGGGCGCTGCATTGAGGCTGGTGAAGTCGAACTTCAGCGCATCACCCTGGTGCAGGTTGAAATTGGGCATGCCGGCGAACTGCTGGTTGAGGATCGGGATCAGGTCCTTGTCCAACTCAACCACGTCCAGCTGGCCGCCGCTTTTCAGCAGGCCTTGGGTCAGGGCGCCCTGGCCCGGGCCGATTTCCAGCAGGCGGTCTTCGGGCTTGGCATGGATGGAACGCAGGATGCGATCAATCACGCCAGCGTCGTGCAGGAAGTTTTGCCCGAAACGCTTGCGCGCCCGGTGTTGGTAATGCTCGGTCATATACGGGTCTCGGCCATCTGATAGGCGGTTTCCAGGGCCACGTGCAGGCTGCCGGTATCGATCTTGCCGCTGCCTGCGAGGTCCAGGGCGGTGCCATGGTCGACGGAGGTGCGGATGATCGGCAGGCCCAGTGTCACGTTGACCGCGGCGCCGAAGCCTTTGTACTTCAGCACGGGCAGGCCCTGGTCATGGTACATCGCCAGCACTGCGTCGCAGTGCTCCAGATATTTGGGGGTAAACAGAGTGTCGGCAGGCAATGGGCCGCGCAGGTCCATGCCTTCAAGGCGCAGACGCTCCAGGGTTGGTTCGATGATGTCGATTTCTTCATGGCCCAGGTGGCCACCTTCACCGGCGTGGGGGTTGAGCCCACAGACCAGGATGCGTGGTTGGGCGATGCCGAATTTCTGTTGCAGGTCGGCGTGCAGGATGCGTGTTACACGCTCCAGTCGCTCGGGGGTAATGGCGTCGGCAATCTCGCGCAGGGGCAGGTGAGTGGTCACCAGCGCCACCCGCAGGTCGCCCGTTGCCAGCATCATCACCACTTGTTCGGTATGGGTCAGCTCAGCGAGGAATTCGGTATGCCCGGAAAAGGCGATGCCTGATTCGTTGATCACGCCCTTGTGTACCGGGGCGGTGATCATCCCGGCAAAATCCCCGTCGATGCAGCCCTGGCCGGCACGGGTCAGGGTTTCCAGGACGAAGGCAGCGTTGGCCTTGTCCAGTTGCCCGGCCACGACCTTGGTCGCCAGCGGGGTATCCCATACGTACAGGCTGTTGGCCGGTGCCGGCAGATCAGGCCAGTTGCCCGGGCCCACCGGCAGCAGATCGACAACCACACCCAGCTGCGCGGCCCGCTCAATGAGCAGGTCGCGGCTGGTAATGGCAATCAGGGGGTGTGGCTGGGGGTGCGAGGCGAGCAGCAGGCACAGGTCAGGACCAATGCCGGCCGGCTCGCCGGGTGTCAGTGCGAAACGCTTGGGTGTCACTGGGCTGCCTGGTCGGTGCCTGTTTGGTCGGCACCAGGAAGCTTGTTCTCTACGTAGGCTTCGTCACGGATCTGACGCAACCAGGTTTGCAGCTCTTCGTCGTATTTGCGGTTACGCAGTACGGTCAGGGCTTGCTGCTCGCGGGCCTGGGTGGTGTTGTCAGTGGCGCGACGGCCAAGGACTTCCAGCACATGCCAGCCGTATTGGGTCTTGAACGGCTTGGACAGCACGCCTTGAGGGGTCTTGGCCATGACGTCCTGGAACTCTGGAACCAGTGCCTTCGGATCGATCCAGTTCAGATCACCGCCGTTAAGCGCCGAACCCGGGTCTTCGGAATAGCTCTTCGCCAATTCGCCGAAGTCTTCGCCCGCTTCGATGCGGTCATAGAGCTTCTGGGCCAGTTCCTTGGTTTGGGCTTCGGTACGGATCTCGCTTGGCTTGACCAGGATGTGACGAACGTGAACTTCGTCCTTCATCTGGGCTTCTTCGCCACCGCGCTTGCCGAGCAACTTGAGGATGATGAAACCGCCTGGCGTACGGGCAGGCTGGGTGATGCCACCGACTTCCATGGCGCTCAGCTCGCGGTCGAACGGTGGTGGCAGTTGCGCGGCTTTACGCCAGCCCATGTCACCGCCTTCGAGGGCGTTGTCGCTGCCGGACTGGGCAATGGCCATCTGGGCAAAGTCGGCACCTTGCTTGAGACGGTCATAGATAGCCTGGGTTTTCGCTGCGGCAGCATTGAGCTGTTCAGCGTTGGCGCTGTCTGGCGTAGGCACCAGGATGTTCGCCAGGTGCAGTTCTTCGGAAAGCTGCATCTTGCCAAGGTCGGAGGCGAGGAAGTTCTTCACTTCCTGCTCGGACACCTGAATCCGTTCGGCCACGCGACGCTGACGTACACGGCTGATGATCATTTCCCGGCGAATCTGGTCACGGGCGTCCTCATAGGACAGGCCGTCGTGAGCCAGGGCCGCGCGGAACTGATCAACACTCATGTTGTTGCGCTGGGCGATGGTGCCGACAGCCTGGTTCAATTCTTCGTCGCTGATACGGATACCGGAGCGATCGCCGATCTGCAGTTGCAGGTTTTCAACGATCAGGCGTTCAAGCACCTGCTGGTCCAGCACGCTGGTCGGTGGTACGCCGCCGCCACGCTTGGCGATGGTTTGCTGAACTTCCTTGACCCGTTGGTCCAGTTGGCTCTGCATGATCACGTCGTTATCGACGATGGCCACTACCTTGTCCAGCGGTTGAACCGCAGCGTGAGCTGCGGCGGTACCCAGGAACAGCGCACCCAGCATCAGCGGGCGCAGACAATCAGAAAGCTTGGTCTTCACGTTCACGATAACCTTCAATGCCTTTGTCGAGGAAGCTCTCTACCTTGGCGCCGGTCAGGCCGCCGAGTCCTTTAAGGAC
This sequence comes from Pseudomonas sp. C6002, assembly GCF_013385805.1. Taxonomy (NCBI): domain Bacteria; kingdom Pseudomonadati; phylum Pseudomonadota; class Gammaproteobacteria; order Pseudomonadales; family Pseudomonadaceae; genus Pseudomonas; species Pseudomonas sp. C6002. The sequence continues at coordinate 735,669 of NZ_JACAPH010000030.1, forward strand.
GATCTGGAAGAAGAGCCCGTGGTCACCCTTTTCGTTCAGCGGGGCGATCTGGCTGTATTCGTCGTTGGAAACCCAGTAACGGTTGATGACGCGCAGTTTCCAGCAGCAGTTGTCGTACTCGAAACCACCGAAGGCCTCCAGGGTACGGTTGCGGGCATAGTCATACTGCCAGCGGGTGATCAGGTTCCACTGCGGAACGATCGGCCACATCATCGAGAAGTCGTGTTGCTGGATTTTGTAGTAATCCTTCACGAAGTTCGGGTCGCCTGGCTGCCCGTAGTCGCCACCAAACTGCCATTTGCCGGTCAGCTGGTTGTACACCACCTGGTCGTTGCGATAGCGGTAGCCGACGTTGATAACCTTGTTCGGGTTGTCTTCCGGCTGATAGTGGAACATCGCGCTGCCGGAGCGTGGGCTGTGGCTTTCCGGGTCCCAGTTGTAATCGGCAGTGGCGCGCCAGTCACGGTTGAAGCGGAACTCGTAGTCCAGGGCGATTGGCGAAACATCAGACTGTGCGTCCGCACGGTCCGCGGCCAGGATGCCCGGCAGTTGAACTTCGCGGTTCTTGAAGTACACGGCCTCGCCGATGCTGACGCGTTGGCGTTCGAAGCCGTTTTCTTCGATCCAGCGGCTGGTCACGCCCAGGGACAGCTTGTTCTCGTCGCCGATGCGGTCAGTACCGCTGAAGCGGTTGTCACGGAACAGCGACGCGTAGCTGAACGAGTACTCACCGCTGTCGAATACCGGGATATCGCCCTGGTCCTTGTTCGGTACATACAGGTAGTACGCACGAGGCTCCAGAGTTTGACGGTAGTCTTTGCCGAACAAGTTGGTGTTGCGGTCGAAGTACAGGCCGCTGTCGATGCTGGCAATCGGAATTGCACGGTCTTGCGAGCTTTTGAATGTGCCACCGGCATAAGGGTTGGCTGCAGTTGACGCGGCTTGCGCTGCGATAATCTGGTTCTTGCCGATGCTGTCCAAATCAAGATCGTACTTGGTATAGACGTACTTCAACTTTGGCGTAATAAAACCGTAGGTCCAGTTCATCGGGTAGTCGACTGCCGGCGCAACGTTCAGGCGAGTACCGTTTGCGCGGGTCAGGCCGGTTACGTAGGTGTCGAGCCGCGGCGATACGAGCCCGTTTTCATCCGTGAAGCTTCCGTTCTCCAAGTCCCGATCAAAGCGTACTGCTTCGGTCTCGTAGGTGAAGTTCACCCCGCCTGGATGGTACGGCAGCGTGCCGTTGAAGGTGATCTGTGGCAAGCGGTCATACGGCGTGATCTGGGAGATCGTTGCCAGCTGGTACGCCTGCAGGTTCAGCTTCGCCTGGAAGGTATCACCGCGGTAGGTCACCGAACCTTGCTGGTTCACGTAGTCCTGGCTCTTGATCCCTTCCTGATAGGACTTCAGATCCTGGAAGTAATAAGGGTCGCTGATGTTGGTGTAGTCGACCTGGGTCAGTACACGCGAGTCCAGCCCGCCCTTGTGCTGCCAGTTGATCATGTAGCGATCTTTTTCGTAGTCGGTCTGGCCTTTACGCTCGCTGCTGTCGTCGTTCAGGTACGCGCCGCCGAACTGGCCTTCGCTGGACTTGGTGAGGTAGCGGAATTCGCCTTCCATCAACAGGCCGCGCTTGGTCATGTATTGCGGGTACAACGTGGCGTCGTAGTTTGGCGCCAGGTTGAAGTAGTACGGCGTAACCAGCGTGAAGCCAGTCTCGCCACCGGTGCTGAAGCTCGGCGGCAGGAAGCCGGATTGACGACGGTTGTCGATCGGGAAATAGATATACGGGGTGTAAAGGATCGGAATGTCCTTGACCCGCAACGTCACGTTGGTCGCGGTACCGAAACCGGTGGCCGGGTTGAGCGTGATGTTGTTGCCCTTGAGCTGCCAGGCGTTGCTGTTCGGCTCGCAGGTGGTGTACGTACCGTCCTTGAGACGGATGATCGCGTTCTCGGCACGCTTGGCGTACAGGGCGTTACCGCGGATGCGCGATTTGTGCATCACGTATTCGGCGTTGTCGACCTTGGCGGCGCCGGTGTCCAGCTGGACTTCAGCGTGGTCGCCCACCAGCAGGGCACCGTTGTCGCGCAGACGGACGTTGCCGTTCAGCTCGCCACGGTTCTCGGCCTGGTACAGGTTGGCCTCGTCGGCCTCGACCTGCATGCTGCCCTGGCGCATGACGACGTCACCGGCCAGGGAAGCAACTTGTTGTTCCTGCTCGTAACGAGAGACCTTGGCGCCGATGAAGGTCGGCGCGTCGCTCTTGTTCGTCTTGTCGTTCATGCCAGGACGGATCGGCTCGATGTACGCGCCGGAGCAGTACGGGCCGGTTTCGGCCAGTTGTGCGGCGGTGAGCTTCTCGCGAGGGACCCAGTCCAGGTGGCTGTAGTCGGCGCTGCGCGAACGCAGGCCGCGGCCCTTGGCTTCGGTGACCAGAGCGGTCTGCGGCACGGCCTCGGCGGTGCCGCCGGACTCGCCTTGCGGCGTGCCACTGGCAGAGCTGACGGCACTGCCGTCATGCACCGGGCGCGGTGGCAGCGGGGCTGCGGCCGTTTTCGGCGCGCAATCCCAGGCACCCGAAGCAGAGACTGAGCAGTCATACTGTTCCGCGGCGACCACGAATGAGGTGGCGAAAGGTTGCATGGCCAGCAGACTGCCGGTTACCAGCAACGGAAATTTTCTACGAAACGCGGGGGATTTCAATGCCATCTTATTAGTCCGGGCTTCCTGCGTGCCATCTGCCCGCGGTGTGGGCCGCACGCCTCTCGATGGTCTGAAAAAGATGCGTGATAATAAAGCATGACCCGCTTGACGGCTAGCGCCGTCGGAGACCCTTGTAATGCCCGACCAAGATCTACGTTTGCAACAGCTGAAAGTCTGGCTTGATGAGCAATTGCCAGGCCTCTTTACCACCCAGGGCTGGGGTGTCGTACCCCCGGCCACGTTGACTGCGGCCAGCAGTGACGCGAGTTTCAGGCGTTACTTCCGGTGGGAGGGAGGAGGTCGCAGTTTTGTCGTGATGGACGCTCCACCCCCCCAGGAAAACTGCAAACCTTTCGTCGATATCGCTCATTTACTCGGTCAATCGGGAATAAATGTTCCGAAAATTTATGCGCAAGATCTGCTTCGCGGCTTTCTTTTGCTGAACGACCTGGGGAAAAAAACCTATCTGGACGTGATTACGGCTGAAAATGCCGATCAATTGTTCGCCGATGCCATCGACGCATTGCTGGCTTTCCAGCAATTGCCGATGGAAGCCCCATTGCCCAGTTATGACGTCGCGCTGTTACGTCGGGAGCTGGAATTGTTTCCTGAATGGTACGTTCGCCGGGAGCTGGGCATCGAGTTTGACGCCCGGCAGCTTGGCCTGTGGCAACGCGTCAGCGAACACCTGATTGACAGCGCCCTGGCCCAGCCCAAGGTCCTGGTGCATCGCGACTATATGCCACGCAACCTGATGATCAGCGAGCCGAATCCCGGCGTGCTGGACTTCCAGGACGCAGTCTACGGCCCGGTGACCTACGACATCACGTGCCTGTTCAAGGACGCCTTTCTCAGTTGGCCGCAGGCCCGCGTGCGGGAATGGCAGCGCGGCTACTGGCAACGCGCCGGCGCGCTGGGTATCCCGGTGCAGGCGGACTTCGAGGAGTTCCTGCGGGCCAGCGACCTGATGGGCGTGCAGCGTCACCTCAAGGTGATCGGCATCTTTGCGCGCATCTGCCACCGCGATGGCAAGCCGCGCTACCTGGCGGACGTGCCGCGCTTCTTCGCTTATATAGAGGCGGTGCTCGCGGACCGACCAGAGTTGAGCGAACTGGGTGAATTGCTGGCGAGCCTGCGCGTCGAGGCGGTGGTATGAAGGCCATGATCCTGGCCGCCGGCAAAGGTGAGCGGATGCGCCCGCTGACCTTGCACACGCCCAAGCCGCTGATCCAGGCCGGCGGCAAGCGCCTGATCGAGTACCACCTCGAGGCGCTGGCGAAAGCGGGCTTTACCGATATCGTCATCAACCATGCGTGGCTCGGCCAGCAGATCGAAGGCTATCTGGGCGATGGCTCGCAGTACGGCGTACGCATCCAGTACTCGGCCGAAGGCGAGCCGCTGGAAACCGGCGGCGGGATCTTCAAGGCCTTGCCGCTGTTGGGGGACGAACCGTTCCTGGTGGTCAATGGCGACATCTGGACCGACTACGACTTCGCCAGCCTCCACCAGCCACTGGATGGGCTGGCCCACCTGGTGATGGTCGACAACCCGCCGCACCATCCGTCCGGCGGTGATTTCTACCTGAAGGACGGCGCGCTTCATGATGCCGCCGCCGGTGCCGATAACCTGACCTTCAGTGGCATTTCCGTACTCCACCCCCAGCTGTTCGCGGGTTGCAGTGCGGGTGCCTTCAAGCTGGCGCCGCTGTTGCGTGACGCCATGGCGAAAGGGTTGGTGACGGGGGAACACATGAACGGACGCTGGATCGATGTCGGGACGCTGGAGCGTCTGGCGCAAGTCGAAACCCTGCTGACAGCGGGGCACTAGGATGTTGTGGCCAGGGACTCTGATCGGAGCCGGGGCGGGCTTTGCCATTGCCAGCATTCCGGGGGCCATGTTGGGCGCACTGCTGGGCCAGGCGCTGGACCGGCGCCTGGAACTGCAAAGCTGGGCCCAGTTACGCGAGCGCCTTGGCGGCCGGCCGGCGTTGCGCAATGACGAACTGCTGTTCGTGTTGCTCGGTCGCCTGGCCAAGAGCAACGGCCGGGTGGTGGACGGGCATATCCAGCAGGCGCGCCAGGAAATGCGCTCGCTGGACATGGCCGAGCCGGCCCAGCGCCGTGCGATTGCCGCGTTCAATCGCGGCAAGTCCGGCTCGGACCGGGTACGCAGTTACCTGGGCGTGCTCAAGGCCCAGCCCCATGCGGCGGAAGGTGTGCTGCGTGCCTGTTGGCGCATGGCCTGGGCGGACGGCAAGGCCAGTACGGCCGAGCGCGAGTTGATTGAACAATGGGGCAAATGGCTGGGTTGGACGGTCCAGCAGATCCAGGCGCTGGCGGCTGACTATGAGCCGGAGCGCAAGCCGTTGGCCAATCGTGGCGGGGCTTATCATGGGGCGTTGCGTATTCTGGGGGTGACGTCGACGACGGAGCCCGCGGTGATCAAGCGTGCCTACCGGCGCCTGCTCAGCCGGCACCACCCGGACAAAATTGCCGGCAGTGGCGCCAGTCCAGCCCAGGTGCGGGAGGCGACCGAACGTACCCGCGAGCTGCACAACGCCTATGCGCTGATTCGCGAAAGGCGAGACTTTCGCTAACAGAATTATCAGGCGCTGCTTTTTTTATGGCGTAAACCGGATCAACTGTGGGAGTGGCGGTGCGACGATTCGACTTGCTCGCGAATGCGGTGGATCAGTAACAGATGCAGTGACTGACTCACCGCATTCGCGAGCAAGCCCGCTCCCACATTTTGTTCTCCAGTGTTTTTGAGATTTACGATCAGTCTCCGGGATTTTGCGGGCTCAGCCACCCGCGAATCCGCCGGTACAGCTGCTCTTGCCCTGCCTGGCTGTTATCGGGGAGGGCCTTCAACGACACCTGCTTGTAGCTGTCATTCTTCAAACGCTTGCTGGCCTGGGAACGTTCCTGGGCCGCTTTGCGTGCCTGGACGTTGTCCTGATAGAAAAAATCTGCCGTGGCCAGCTTCAGTTTCGGTGCCAGTTGTTGCAGGTCCGGGGCACGGCCCGCCGGGGTCTGCGCGGCCACCATGACAAATTTCTGCACCTGCGCCGGTTGTTTTTCACTCAGGTAACGCGCGGCCCACCAGGCGCCGGTGCCGTGGCCGAGCAATACGACGCTGCGGGCATTCTGGGTCTGGGCGAAGGCGAGGGCGGCGTCAATGCGCGCGAAGATTCGCGTGGCGTCGGTCTTGTCTTGTTCATCGGTGCCGGGAACCACGGCCGGGTCAGTGCCTTCCGCTTCGGCGCTGGCGGCTTGCTCCACGGGTTTGGCGACGGTGCTGGCGTCTTTGCTGCTGGTCTCCACGGTCGCCTTGGGCGATTCGATGACGCGGGGTGGCAAGGTGTCCAGGGTCAGGTCCGGCAGCGACAAGCTCAGGGTGCCCCAGGAAGCGTCCGGCAATTTCTTGCGCAACGGCGCGATTGCTTGAGGCCAGTCAGCACTTTCGCCGTTGCCCGGGACGATAATCACCACGCCTTCAGGCTCACCGCTGTTGGCCGGCTTCCACAAAGCCAGGAAAGAATCGCTGCCAGCCTGCAACTGTTGTTGTTCCTGCTGCGGGATTTGTCGTTCCAGGGCGTTGGCTTCTTCCTGGCTGCGCTCCGGCAAGGGCTGGCGCACCACCGGCTTTTCCGGGGCGGGAGCGGGAGTGTCGGCGGCCTCGACACAAAAGGCGCTGGTAAACAGCAGCGACAGGCACAATGCTGGCAGTGCCGAGCGGTGGGAAAGTGGCATCGTTGATTTCCGGCCAGAAGTGATTCCGGCAGCCTAATGGGTTGGTCAGTATTTGTCAGTGATATGAGACGTGGATCATGGGTTTTCGCTACCTGCTGGTTATCGGCTGTATATGCTTTCCCTTGATCGCGGGCGCCGTGCCTGCGCCTGCCACTCACCAGGCGCAGCTCGATGCCGGCCAGCGCGAATGGCTCGAACAGCATCCCGACCTGCGGGTCGGGCTGGTGTTACAGGCGCCTTATGCCCAATACGATCGGCGCTTGCAGCGGCTGTCCGGGGCCAACGTCGAATTGATGCAGTGGCTGGCCAAGGCGCTGAATATCGAACTGACCTGGCGCAACTTTCCCAATCAGGAGCAACTGGAGGCGGCGGTGCGTGACGGCGAGGTCGACCTCGCCCCCGGCCTGCTGCAAACCCCGGCCGGCCTGCGCCTGTGGTTGTTCTCCGATCCGTATATGCGCGTTCCCCAGCACATTGTCGGGGTTCGTGATGGCAGCACCGCAGTCGACCTGGAGAAACTCGACGACCAATCCCGCGTCGCCGTGCGCATGCCCAGCGCAGTGGCGGATTACCTGCGCAGCACCTACCCGAGTCTCAACCTGCAAGGCGTGCCCATGGAGCGCCAGGCCCTGCAATTGCTGGTGAGCCAGCAGGCGCGGTATGCGGTGGTGGATGAGGCGCAATTGAGCCGTTTGTCGGGCGAAACCGAGTTCGCCGGCCTTGCCGTGGTCGGCGATATCGGCCTGCCGCAATTGCTGCGGGTGGCCACGCGGCGCGACTGGCCCGAGCTGGCCGATATCATGCAAAGCGCCTTGCGCGCGATTCCCGCTCGTGATCTGGACCAGTTGCACAGCCGCTGGCTGCAGCCCAAATACCCACGGGTGACCGAGTCCCCCGGCTTCTGGCAAAACCTCACGTTGCTGCTGGGCCTGCTATTGCTCGCCAGCCTGGCCGTGGTGTTCTGGCAGCGCCGCCAGCAACGCGGCCTGGAGCATAATCTGCTGGCCGCCCGCGAAGAAAGCGCCGCCCGCGCCGCGGGTGCCGAAGCCTTGCGCCTGACCCAGTTCTCCATCGACCAAAGCACCGTCGGTATCCTCTGGGTCAATTGGGACAGCCATGTGCGCTACGCCAATCAGGCGGCGGAAACCATGCTCGGCTACGCCCCCGGCGCCCTGATCGAACGCCCGCTGATCGAGTTCGACCCGACGCTGACCATGGACCGCTGGCTCAACCTGTGGAAGCGCGCCCGGGCCAGCGAAGACGGGCCACAGAGTTTTGCCACCAATTGCCTGCGCGCCGATGGCAGCGTATTGCCAGCCGATGTGTCCCTGAGTTTCCTGCGCTTTGCCGACGGCGAATACCTGGTGGTCTACCTCAACGATGTCACCGAGCGTCGCCGGGCCCTCGCGGCCTTGCAGGAAAGTGAGGCGCGGCTGCAAGGGATCGCCGCCAATGTGCCGGGGCTGGTGTTTCGCCTGGAGCGCTTGCCGCGCAGCGAGGCGATCGAGTTCGCCTACATCAGTCAGGGCAGCGAGGGCCTGGTGGGGTACGCGCCGGAAGTGCTCAGCCATCCGGCCATGGGCATTCGCAGCCTGGTGCATCCCGACGACCGCGCCAGTTATCACCGTACCCAGGACCAGGCTATCGAGACCGAGAGCAATTGGGCCTGGCAGGGCCGTATCCTGACCCGCCTGGGCGAGCAGCGCTGGGCCGATATCAAGGCCGTGACCCGGCGCCTGGAAGACGGCGCCGTGGTTTGGGACGGAATTGTCTGGGACATCAGCGAGAGCAAGCGCATCGAGCTGGAGCTGGACGCCTCCCGCGCGCAATTGCGGGAATTGTCGGCCCACCTGGAAACCGTGCGCGAGGAAGAGAAGGCCCGCATCGCCCGGGAAGTGCACGACGAGTTGGGGCAGATGCTCACCGTGCTCAAGCTGGAGACCTCGATGTGCGAGCTGACCTACGCCCAACTGGATCCCGGCCTGCACGAGCGGCTGAACAGCATGAAGCGCCTGATCGCCCAACTGTTTCAACTGGTACGCGATGTGGCCACCGCCTTGCGTCCGCCGATTCTCGATGCCGGGATTGCCTCGGCGATCGAATGGCAGGCCCGGCGTTTCGAGGCCCGGACGCAGATTCCGTGCCTGGTGCAGGTGCCGGATAATCTGCCGGCGCTGAGCGACGCCAAGGCCATCGGCCTGTTCCGCATCCTGCAGGAGGCACTGACCAATGTGATGCGCCATGCCCAGGCGCATACTGTCGAGCTGACGCTGGTGGTGGAGGGCGCGCACTTGCGCCTGACCATCAGCGACGACGGTGCAGGTTTTGTCCAGGCTCCCGGGCGCCCTGTATCGTTTGGCCTGGTGGGCATGCGCGAGCGGGTGCTGATCATGGGCGGGCAGTTGAGCCTGGACAGCGCATTGGGCGAAGGCACCACCCTGAGTGTGACGGTGCCGCTGGATTGATAACCAAAAGAAGAGGACATCCACAGTGATCCGTGTACTGGTAGCTGAAGACCACACCATCGTTCGCGAAGGCATCAAGCAACTGATCGGCCTGGCCAAGGACCTGCTGGTGGTGGGCGAGGCGAGCAATGGCGAGCAGTTGCTGGAAACCCTGCGCCACGTGCCTTGCGAGGTGGTGTTGCTGGACATCTCGATGCCTGGCGTCAACGGCCTGGAAGCCATCCCGCGGATCCGTGCGCTGAACAATCCCCCGGCGATCCTGGTGCTGTCGATGCACGACGAAGCGCAAATGGCCGCCCGTGCGCTGAAGGTCGGTGCCGCCGGCTATGCCACCAAGGACAGCGACCCAGCGCTGCTGCTGACCGCGATCCGCAAGGTCGCGGCGGGCGGGCGGTACATCGACCCGGACCTGGCCGACCGCATGGTCTTCGAAGTCGGCCTCACCGATTCCCGCCCATTGCACTCGTTGTTGTCGGAGCGCGAGTTCTCGGTATTCGAGCGCCTGGCCCAGGGCGCCAACGTCAACGACATCGCCCAGCAGTTGGCGTTGAGCAGCAAAACCATCAGTACCCACAAGGCGCGCCTGATGCAAAAGCTCAATATCACCTCCCTGGCGGAACTGGTGAAGTACGCCATGGAGCACAAACTCCTATAGCGGCATACCTGTTTGCGACTGCCTGCCGAGCGCCGCGCTGCCCGGTCTTGCTGCTTGTAGCGTGGGGTTTGTAACTGCTCTGTTCTATCCCCGCCATCCGTGTAGGGCAATCCCTACCCCAAACCTTCCATCCTGCTGATGCCAATCTCTCCGGGCCCCCGATTTTCGCGGCCTTGCCCTGGGACTACGCTTGTTCCACGGCAGTCCAAAACAAAAAGGTGCGGGTATGAGCGAGGTGGATTCAAATGATGTGCTGGTCAGCTTTCGTGGCGTGCAGAAGAGCTACGACGGCGAGAACCTGATCGTCAAAGACCTCAACCTGGAGATTCGCAAGGGCGAGTTCCTGACCCTGCTCGGGCCGTCCGGGTCGGGCAAGACCACCAGCCTGATGATGCTCGCCGGTTTTGAAACCCCCACCGCCGGCGAGATCCAGCTGGCCGGCCGCTCCATCAACAACGTGCCGCCCCACAAGCGCGACATCGGCATGGTGTTCCAGAACTACGCGCTGTTCCCGCACATGACCGTCTCCGAGAACCTGGCGTTTCCGCTCTCTGTACGCGGCCTGAGCAAGACCGACATCAGCGAGCGGGTCAAGCGTGTACTGAGCATGGTACAGCTCGATGCTTTCGCCCAGCGCTACCCGGCGCAACTCTCCGGTGGCCAGCAGCAGCGGGTGGCCCTGGCCCGGGCGCTGGTGTTCGAGCCACAGCTGGTGCTGATGGACGAACCCCTCGGCGCCCTCGACAAGCAACTGCGCGAACACATGCAGATGGAGATCAAGCACCTGCACCAGCGCCTCGGCGTGACGGTGGTGTACGTGACCCACGACCAGGGCGAAGCACTGACCATGTCCGACCGGGTGGCGGTGTTCCACCAGGGCGAGATCCAGCAGATCGCTGCCCCGCGTACCTTGTACGAAGAACCGAAAAACACCTTCGTCGCCAACTTCATCGGCGAGAACAACCGCCTCAATGGCCGCCTGCACAGCCACACCGGCGACCGCTGCGTGGTCGAACTGGCGCGCGGCGAAAAGGTCGAGGCGCTGGCGGTGAACGTCGGCCAGGTCGGCGGCCCGGTGACCCTGTCGGTGCGCCCCGAGCGCGTCAGCCTGAATGGCTCCAGTGAAAGCTGCGTCAACCGATTCTCCGGGCGCGTGGCCGAGTTCATCTACCTGGGCGACCACGTACGGGTGCGCCTGGAAGTCTGCGGCAAGACCGATTTTTTTGTGAAACAACCGATCGCCGAGCTGGACACAGCCCTGGCGGTCGGCGACGTGGTACCGATTGGCTGGCAAGTCGAGCACGTTCGCGCACTCGACCCACTTCTAGAGGCGAATTGATCGCCCCCTTGCTTCACCAACCTCGCACGTGGAGAGAACAACAATGTTGAGATCCCTGAAATATTCCGCCCTGGCTCTGAGCTTGATGGGCGCGACACAGGCCATGGCAGGCCCTGATTTGACGGTGGTGTCCTTTGGTGGCGCGAACAAGGCGGCGCAGGTCAAGGCCTTCTATGCACCGTGGGAAAGCGCGGGCAACGGCAAGATCGTCGCCGGCGAATACAACGGTGAAATGGCCAAGGTCAAGGCCATGGTCGACACCAAGAGCGTGTCCTGGGACCTGGTGGAAGTGGAGTCGCCGGAACTGTCCCGTGGCTGTGACGAAGACATGTTCGAGCCCCTGGACCCGAAACTGTTCGGCAACCCGGGCGACTACGTGAAGGGCGCGATCCAGCCGTGCGGCGTGGGTTTCTTCGTGTGGTCCACGGTGCTGGCCTACAACGCCGACAAACTGAAAGCACCGCCAGGCGGCTGGGCCGATTTCTGGGACACCAAGAAATTCCCGGGCAAACGCGGCCTGCGCAAGGGCGCCAAGTACACCCTGGAATTCGCCTTGATGGCTGACGGTGTGGCGCCGAAGGATGTGTACAAGGTGCTGGCCGGCAAAGATGGCCAGGACCGTGCGTTCAAGAAGCTCGATGAGCTCAAGCCGTATATCCAGTGGTGGGAAGCGGGCGCCCAACCGCCGCAGTACCTCGCTTCTGGCGATGTGGTGATGAGTTCTGCCTACAACGGCCGGATCGCTGCCGTGCAGAAAGAAAGCAATTTGAAAGTGGTGTGGAACGGCGGGATCTACGATTTCGACGCCTGGGCCATTCCAAAAGGCCTGGCCAAGGACCGTGCTGACGCGGCGAAGAAGTTCATCGCCTTCTCGGTGCAGCCGCAGCAGCAGAAGACCTATTCGGAAAACATCGCCTACGGCCCGGCCAATACCCAGGCGGTACCGTTGCTGGCGAAGGACATCCTGAAGGATATGCCGACTACCCCGGAAAACATCGCCAACCAGGTGCAGATCGACGTGAGCTTCTGGGCGGATAACGGTGAGCAACTGGAGCAGCGCTTCAATTCCTGGGCTGCCAAGTAACCACCGCACCCAGGGTGGATGGGCTTTTTGTGGCGAGGGGGCTTGTCCCCCGTTGGGCTGCGAAGCGGCCCCAAAACCAGCCACCGCGGTCAGTCTAATAAACCACAGTGGCTTTACTGGGGCTGCTGCGCAGCCCAACGGGGGACAAGCCCCCTCGCCACAGGTGTGGGCCTTCACAGGTCTGCATTCTTTTTTACGATCCGGAGTTCGCCATGGCCCTCGCCATTCCCAGCCCCACCCTGAAACAGCGCCTGGCGCGTGCCGAGCGGCTCAACCGCTGGAAGGCCCAGGCCCTGATCGCGCCATTGGTGGTGTTTTTGCTGCTGGTGTTCCTGGTACCGATTGTGGCGCTGCTCTACAAAAGCGTCGGCAACCCGGAAGTGGTGGGCGGCCTGCCGCGCACGGTGGTGGCGGTGACGGCCTGGGACGGTCGTGGCTTGCCGGGCGAGCCGGTGTATCAAGCCATCAGCGAGGACCTGGGCGAAGCCCGGAAAAACTCGACCCTGGGCGACCTCTCCAAACGCTTGAACATGGAGCTGGCGGGCTATCGCAGCCTGCTGACGAAAACCGCGCGGGCGCTGCCGTTCACCGAAGCGCCTGCCTCCTATAAAGAAGCGCTGGAAAACCTCGACGAACGCTGGGGCGACCCGGCGTACTGGCAGGCGATCCGGCGCAACACCAGCAGCCTCACGCCATACTACTTGCTGGCCGCCGTCGATCACCGCATCGACGACCTCGGCGAAATCGCCCCGGCCACCCCGGACCAGGCGATCTACCTCGATATCTTCGCCCGTACGTTCTGGATGGGCCTGGTCATCACCGTGTGCTGCCTGCTGCTGGCCTATCCGTTGGCTTACCTGCTGGCCAACTTGCCGGCGCGGCAAAGCAATTTGCTGATGATCCTGGTGCTGCTGCCGTTCTGGACCTCGGTGCTGGTGCGCGTGGCGGCCTGGATCGTGTTGCTGCAGTCCGGCGGCTTGATCAACAGCGCGCTGATGGGCATGGGGCTGATCGATAAACCCGTCGAGTTGGTGTTCAACCGGCTGGGGGTCTACATCTCCATGGTGCACATTCTGCTGCCCTTCATGATTTTGCCGATCTACAGCGTGATGAAAGGCATCTCGCCCACCTACATGCGGGCGGCAATCTCCCTGGGCTGCCACCCATTCGCCAGCTTCTGGCGCGTGTACTTCCCGCAGACCTACGCAGGCGTTGGTGCCGGCTGCTTGTTGGTGTTCATTTTGGCGATTGGCTACTACATCACCCCGGCCTTGCTGGGCAGCCCGAACGACCAGATGGTCAGCTACTTCGTGGCCTTCTACACCAACACCAGCATCAACTGGGGCATGGCCACGGCCTTGGGCGGCTTGTTGCTGCTGGCCACCGTGGTGCTGTACCTGATCTACAACTGGCTGGTGGGCGCCAGCCGCCTGCGCCTGAGCTAAGGAGACCGTTGCGATGCTGAGCCCTTATATGTCGCCCGTGGAACGGGTCTGGTTCTACAGCTTGCGGATCCTCTGCGGCCTGATCCTGTTGTTCCTGATCTTGCCGGTGCTGGTGATCATCCCGCTGTCGTTCAACAGTGGAAGTTTCCTGGTCTACCCGCTGCAAGGTTTCTCGCTGCACTGGTACCAGGATTTCTTCGGTTCGGCGGAATGGATGCGCGCCCTGAAGAACAGCATCATCGTGGCTCCGGCGGCTACAGTGCTGGCGATGGTGTTCGGCACGCTGGCGGCGATTGGCCTGACCCGGGGGCACTTTCCCGGCAAGGCGCTGGTGATGGCCCTGGTGATTTCGCCGATGGTAGTGCCCGTGGTGATTATCGGTGTGGCCAGTTACCTGTTCTTCGCGCCGCTGGGCCTGGGCAACAGCTTCTTCTCGCTGATCGTGGTGCACGCGGTGCTGGGCGTGCCGTTTGTGATCATCACCGTGTCGGCGACCTTGCAGGGGTTCAACCATAACCTGGTGCGGGCGGCGGCCAGCCTGGGCGCGTCACCGCTGACGGCGTTTCGTCGGGTGACCTTGCCATTGATTGCCCCGGGGGTGATCTCCGGGGCGCTGTTCGCCTTTGCCACCTCGTTCGATGAAGTGGTAGTGACGCTGTTCCTCGCCGGGCCCGAGCAGGCAACCTTGCCACGGCAGATGTTCAGCGGCATCCGTGAAAACCTCAGCCCTACCATTGCCGCCGCGGCGACCTTGCTGATTGCCTTCTCGGTGGTGCTGTTGCTGACCCTGGAATGGCTGCGCGGGCGCAGCGAGAAACTGCGTACGGCCCAGGTCTAAAGCCAAACAGAGATCAAAATGTGGGAGCGGGCTTGCTCGCGAAGGCGGTGTGTCAGTCAACAGAGATATCGACTGGCCTACCGCCTTCGCGAGCAAGCCCGCTCCCACATTGGGTTTGTGTCTATTCAGTAGCTGAATGCAAGACAACCAGCCCAAGTCAGCTAATCTTGTGCCAGCCCATAACTGATAAGAGGCCGCGCACATGAGTACTTCCTCATTCAAGATCGCCCACAAACTGCTCACCGGCACAGGCGCCATCGAGCAACTGGCCGCCGAGCTGACGCGGCTGGATGTCGACAACCCGCTGATTGTCACCGATGCGGCACTGGTCAAGTCCGGCACCGTGGCGCTGGCGCTGGAACACCTGGGCGAACGGACCTACGAGATTTTCGACCGCGTGCTGCCCGACCCGGAAATCGCCATCGTCGAGGACTGCATGCGCGTCTACCGCGAAGGCGGGCATGACGGCCTGATCGGCGTCGGCGGCGGCAGTGCCATCGACATCGCCAAGAGCGTGGCGGCCTACGCCGGTTACCACGGCGCCCTGGCCGACCTGTTCGGCGTGGACCAGGTGCCGCGCAAAGGCCCGCCGCTGATCGCGATTCCCACCACCGCCGGCACCGGTTCGGAGGTGACCAACGTGGCGATTCTGTCGGACAAGGTCGCGCAACTGAAAAAAGGCATCGTCAGTGATTACCTGCTGCCGGACGTGGCCCTGATCAGCCCGCAGATGACCCTGACTTGCCCGCGCAGCGTCACCGCCGCCAGTGGGGTGGACGCATTGGTGCACGCCATCGAATCCTACCTGTCGCTGAATGCCTCGCCGATCACCGATGCACTGGCCATCGGGGCGATCAAACTGATTGCCAAGGCGTTGCCCAAGGCCTACGCCAACCCCGCCAACCTTGAGGCCCGGGACGACATGGCCACCGCCAGCCTGATGGCCGGGATGGCGTTCGGGAATGCCGGCGTGGGCGCAGTGCATGCGTTGGCCTACCCGTTGGGCGGGCGTTTCAACATCGCCCACGGCGTAAGCAATGCCTTGCTGCTGCCCTACGTGATGCACTGGAACAAGCTGGCGTGTGTGGAGCGCATGCAGGAGATTGCCGAGGCCATGGGCGTGAATATCACGGGGTTGAGTGCGGTGGATGCCGCCGACCAGGCCGTCGATGCGATGACGCGACTGTGTGCCGCAGTCGAGATTCCGTCCGGCCTGCGCAGCTTCGGTGTGCCTGAAGATGCGATCCCGGCCATGGCGGTAGAAGCGGCGGGGATCGAGCGGCTGATGCGCAACAATCCGCGCAAGCTCAGCGCCGCGGATATCGAGAAAATCTACCGGGCAGCTTATTAACCATTGAGCGAGGTCACGGTGCGCGCGGCAAAGCATGAGGTATACAATGCGCGCCATCGTGATTTAGCTCAAAAAGGTGCGTCATGCAGCCCTTCGTCATTGCTCCATCGATTCTCTCCGCCGACTTCGCCCGCCTGGGCGAGGAAGTGGACAAGGTGTTGGCCGCCGGTGCCGACTTCGTTCACTTCGATGTCATGGACAACCACTATGTGCCGAACCTGACCATTGGTCCGATGGTCTGCGCCGCCCTGCGTAAATACGGCGTGACCGCGCCTATCGATGCGCACTTGATGGTCAGCCCGGTGGACCGCATCGTCGGTGACTTCATCGAAGCCGGCGCGACCTACATCACCTTCCACCCGGAAGCCACGTTGCACGTGGACCGCACCCTGCAACTGATCCGCGAGGGCGGTTGCAAGGCGGGCCTGGTGTTCAACCCGGCCACTCCGCTGAGCGTGCTTGAGTACGTGATGGACAAAGTCGACATGGTGTTGCTGATGAGCGTCAACCCGGGCTTCGGCGGGCAGAAGTTCATCCCCGGCACCCTCAACAAACTGCGTGAAGCGCGGGCGCTGATCGATGCATCGGGCCGTGATATCCGCCTGGAGATCGACGGTGGCGTCAACGTCAACAACATCCGCGAAATCGCCGCGGCCGGTGCTGACACCTTTGTGGCCGGTTCGGCAATCTTCAATGCCCCGGACTATCAGGAAGTGATCGCCAAGATGCGTGCAGAACTGGCGCTGGCGCGTCCATGAGTGGCTTTGAGCAACTGTTCCCCGGCAAACTGCCACGGCTGGTGATGTTCGATCTGGACGGTACGTTGATCGATTCAGTGCCGGACCTGGCCGCGGCGGTGGACCAGATGCTGCTCAAGCTGGGGCGCAAGCCGGCGGGTATCGAGTCGGTGCGCGAGTGGGTCGGCAATGGCGCGCAGATGCTGGTGCGTCGGGCCTTGGCCAACAACATCGAGGCCGAGGGTGTCGATGAGGTGGAAGCCGAGCATGCGCTTGAGCTGTTCAACGTGGCCTACGAAAACGGCCACGAACTGACCGTGGTTTATCCCGGCGTGCGCGACACCCTGAAATGGCTGCACAAGCAGGGCGTGGAAATGGCCCTGATCACCAACAAGCCGGAGCGTTTCGTCGCACCGCTGTTGGACCAGATGAAGATCGGCCGGTATTTCCGCTGGATCATCGGCGGCGATACCTTGCCGCAGAAGAAGCCCGACCCGGCCGCGCTGTTCTTCGTGATGAAAATGGCCAATATCCCGGCGTCCCAATCGCTGTTTGTCGGCGATTCGCGCAGTGATGTGCTGGCGGCGAAAGCGGCGGGGGTCAAGTGCGTGGCCTTGAGTTACGGCTACAACCATGGCCGGCCGATTGCCGAAGAATCCCCGGCGCTGGTGATTGATGACCTGCGCCTGTTAATCCCCGGTTGCTTGGGAACGGGCGCTGAGATAACGTTGCCCGACGCTGTTCCATCCCCTTCTGGAAATCCCATCGTGGTGGTCACTCGCAAACTCTGGATGAAAGTCATCAAGGCCCTGGCCCGCTGGCGTTGGCGCGCCTGACTGATCCTCGCCGCGCTGCGGCACGTTTGCACACCTGACCGTTAGACCCTCAAGCCACGAGGCACCTCATGATCCGCGAAGAATTCCTGCGTTTGGCCGCTGCCGGCTACAACCGTATCCCCATGGCCTGCGAAACCCTGGCCGACTTCGACACCCCGCTGTCGATCTACCTGAAACTGGCCGACGAGCCCAACTCCTATCTGCTGGAGTCGGTGCAGGGCGGCGAGAAATGGGGCCGTTATTCGATCATCGGCCTGCCGTGCCGCACGGTGCTGCGGGTACATGATCACCATGTGAGCATCACCCTGGACGGCGTCGAGATCGAAAGCCACGATGTGGAAGACCCGCTGGCCTTCGTCGAGGAATTCAAGGCGCGCTACAACGTGCCGACCATCGCCGGCCTGCCGCGCTTCAACGGCGGCCTGGTGGGTTACTTCGGCTACGACTGCGTGCGCTACGTGGAAAAACGCCTGGGCAAATCCCCGAACCCCGATCCGTTGGGTGTGCCGGACATTCTGCTGATGGTTTCCGACGCGGTGGTGGTGTTCGACAACCTCGCGGGCAAGATGCACGCTATCGTGTTGGCGGATCCTTCCCAGGCCGATGCGTTCGAGCAAGGCCAGGCTAGCCTGGAAGCGCTGCTGGAAAAACTGCGCCAGCCGATCACCCCGCGTCGCGGCCTGGACCTCAGCCGTCCACCGGCGGCTGACCCGGTGTTCCGCTCCAGCTTTACCCAGGATGACTACGAGCGTGCGGTCGATACCATCAAGGAATATATCCTTGCCGGTGACTGCATGCAGGTGGTGCCGTCGCAACGCATGTCCATCGACTTCAAGGCCGCGCCGATTGATTTGTACCGGGCGCTGCGCTGTTTCAACCCGACGCCGTACATGTACTTCTTCAACTTTGGCGACTTCCACGTCGTGGGCAGTTCGCCGGAAGTGCTGGTGCGTGTGGAAGACAACCTGATCACCGTACGCCCGATTGCCGGCACCCGCCCTCGCGGTGCGACCGAAGAGGCGGACCTGGCGCTGGAACAGGACCTGTTGAGCGACGACAAGGAAATCGCCGAGCACTTGATGCTGATCGACCTGGGCCGCAACGACACCGGGCGTGTCTCGGAAATCGGTTCGGTGAAACTCACCGAGAAGATGGTGATCGAGCGTTACTCCAACGTGATGCACATCGTGTCCAACGTCACCGGCGAGTTGAAGGCCGGGTTGACGGCGATGGATGCACTGCGGGCGATCCTGCCTGCGGGCACCTTGTCGGGCGCACCGAAGATTCGCGCGATGGAAATCATCGACGAGCTGGAGCCGGTGAAGCGGGGTGTGTATGGCGGCGCGGTGGGGTATTTCGCCTGGAACGGCAATATGGACACTGCGATCGCGATCCGTACGGCGGTGATCAAGGACGGCGAACTGCACGTGCAGGCGGGCGGCGGGATTGTGGCCGACTCGGTACCGGCCCTGGAATGGGAAGAGACGCTGAACAAGCGCCGGGCGATGTTCCGCGCGGTGGCATTGGCTGAGCAGACCCCGCAGGGCTGAAGTCAGACGTAGATCAAAAATGTGGGAGCGGGCTTGCTCGCGAAGGCGGTGTATCAGTCGATATATAAGGTGACTGTCGCGCCGCTTTCGCGAGCAAGCCCGCTCCCACATTTGGTATTTGTCAGTTTCAAGTCCGAGTCAGAAATCCAGACTCACCCCGACACTCAGCCCTTGCTGGGTAAAGTTGTCATCCTTTCTCACGTTATAGGCCGCGTTCAACGCCAGGTCCTTGGTCACCTTGTGGGTAATTCCCAGGTTCAAGCGATCCGAATTGCTGCGTGGCGTGTAGCCGTCCAGTTTGAAATCAATCCCCGGCACGCTGTTGAGGGACATGCCCACTCGCTGCGTATCGTTTTCAAACTCGTGCTCGTGGGCCACTTCGCCAAACACCAGGGTTTGCGGGGTGAAGCGGTAGTTGGCTTGTAATCCGATTCCCAAACGCTTGGAGTCGCGCTGTTGGTCATCAAACGTCAGCGCGGTGGAACGGGCATCTTTCTCCGAATAACCATTCACCTCGACCCGCGAATAGTCAGCGCTGACAAAGGGTGAGAAGTGCCACTCGCTGTTCGGCTCGGCGATGTCATACCCAACCCGTGCGCTCAATGCCCATAGCCAGCCGTCGGTGTCGCCTTTCTCGGTGCCTTCGCTGATGCCCAGGGCGAACTTGCGCTTGAGGTTGTCAAAGTCCAGTTTGCCGCCGGTCAATGCGGCGTCGGCCCACCAGTGGTCCTCTTGATACTGGGCGAACGCGGTGCCCAGGTAGCTGTTGAGCTTGTAGTCCGAATCGCTGGCGCCGGCCTCAAGACTCTGGCGATAGAAGCCTGCTGCCACACCTACGCGCCACTCGTCATTGAGCCTGTAGCTGCCACCGATGTCCAGGTTATAGCCGCTGCCGTCACCGCTGGCCGAGCTGTTCTGATCATCGAAGTCCAGGTGCTGGCCGCCAGCGTCGACGATTGCCCGCCATTGGCCCACGGCCTGCCAGCTACGGGAGTCGGCTTGCCATTGGTTGCGCAATGAATCCTGATGGGCGCGCAAGGTGCCTTGGGCCATTTCCGGAAGCAGGGTGATTTCCCAGGGGGCTGCCAGCAGCGAATACGCGTAGTCGGCGATCAGTACCTGGCCGGCCTCGGTCGGGTGCACGGTGTCGTTGTAAATCAGCTTGGTCGGGTCCGGATTGGTGCCGCCGACGCCATACACCGGATTCCTGCAGGTGGTGCCGCTGAAGCACGTCTGGTTGAGGTTCTGGTCGGTGGCAAAACCAAAACGCCCGGGATCGGCAAAGGTTTCCTTGAGCAGCAACGGAATGTTCAGCGGGATGATCTGCGCATCGATTTGCGACAGGCGCTGTACCAGGGTCTGGTTGAACGCGCCGGCCAGGGTGCTGACGGCCCCTTGGAGCGGGGTGCCATTGACGGCAGGTGTCAGGCCCAGGTCCGGCAGCATCCATACCATTACATAACGGGCGCCAGCCTGTTGCAGCGCCTGGGCGCTGTCGGCCAGGCGCCCGGCTGCGGCCGAGGCCTGGTCGGGGTTGAGGACCAGGCCGTCGAGGAAGTCATTGCCGCCGCCGGAGAGAAAGTACAAGGCGTTGGGGTCGGCTCGGCCCCCCGTTGATGCCAGGTATCCGGGACGTGTACGCAATACCTGCCCGGTGTCGCTGTCGGTGACGGTGGAGTTACCGGTGATGGCATCGTAGATCTGTTGGGTGGTGTAGCCGCCGACGGCCCAGTTATTGCCGTCTGGCTGGCCCAGCGCGGCGCGCTCCGGCGAGGTCGAGGCATTCAGGTCGCCTGGGGCAACCCCCAGCTTGCCGCCCAATAACGTCGAGGAGATCAGCGATGTGCTTTCGCCGCTGCCGTCGAAGTATTGCGGGCCGGTGCGGTTGGTGAAGCGATAGGTTGAGCCCGGTGCGCCAGGGTCGGCAAATGTACCGGCGTCGGCCAGGCTGTCACCGAAAACGACCATCGTCGAATAAGGCGAGGGCGCGGCGAAGGCTTGCGAGCATGCCAGCGCCAAGAGGCAGCCGACGATGGGGGTGAAATAGGGCATCTTGGTCATGAGTCCGTCCATGATTTTGTTTTTTTGTCAGCACTGTGACTGTAGCGCCCTTGGAAGGGTTCTGAAAAGTTTGACGCCAATTATCAGTCGGGCAGTTTCCCTCGTATTTGCGGCTCGATATTGCACCGTTGGCGAGGCTACGTTACTGTGCCTGAATGTATGAATGAGACCCTCCCCGTGTTGATCATCAGCAAACTCTTGATGCGAGTAGTCAAGGCACACGCCCGTTGGCGTTGGCGCGCCTAACTTTTCTCTACCGGCCCCGCCGGACCTGTACCGATTTGCCTTCTTCACCCTCTGTTAAACGCCCCTTGCCGGCCAACCCCGGCAACCGGAAAGTGCGTCTGGCAGCGGGTCACTCCCTTGGAAGGCCGTCATTAGAAGTCAGTGAATTCAAGAGGTTTTAACCCACATGTTGCTGATGATTGATAACTACGACTCCTTTACCTACAACGTTGTGCAGTACCTGGGCGAGCTCGGCGCCGAGGTCAAGGTGGTGCGCAACGACGAATTGACCGTGGCCCAGATCGCCGCGTTGAACCCTGAACGCATCGTCGTCTCCCCAGGCCCGTGTACGCCGACCGAAGCGGGCATCTCCCTCGAAGCCATCCAATACTTTGCCGGCAAGCTGCCGATCCTGGGCGTGTGCCTGGGCCATCAGTCCATCGGCCAGGCCTTCGGTGGCGACGTCGTCCGCGCTCGCCAGGTAATGCACGGCAAGACCAGCCCGGTATTTCACAAGGACCAGGGCGTATTCCAGGGTTTGAACCTGCCGGTAACGGTAACCCGCTACCACTCGCTGGTGGTCAAGCGTGAAACCCTGCCCGAGTGCCTTGAGCTGACGGCCTGGACCCAGCTGGAAGATGGCTCGGTCGACGAGATCATGGGCCTGCGTCACAAGACACTGAACGTCGAAGGGGTGCAATTTCACCCGGAATCGATTTTGACCGAGCAGGGCTTCGAGCTGTTCGCTAACTTTCTCAAGCAGAGCGGCGGCACGCGCTAAGGACTTTTCATGGATATCAAGACTGCCCTGAGCCGTATCGTCGGCCATCTGGACCTGAGCACCGCTGAAATGAGCGATGTGATGCGCGAGATCATGACCGGTCAATGCACCGACGCGCAGATCGGCGCGTTCATGATGGCCATGCGCATGAAGAGCGAGAGCATCGACGAAATCGTCGGCGCTGTGTCGGTCATGCGTGAGCTGGCCGACAAGGTTGAACTCAAGACCCTCGACGGCGTGGTCGACGTGGTCGGCACCGGCGGCGACGGTGCGAACATTTTCAACGTGTCGACGGCTTCTTCCTTTGTGGTGGCCGCTGCCGGCTGCACCGTGGCCAAGCACGGTAACCGCGCGGTGTCGGGTAAAAGCGGCAGCGCCGATTTGCTGGAAGCAGCAGGCATCTACCTGAACCTGACCCCGGTACAAGTGGCGCGCTGCATCGATCATGTCGGCATCGGCTTCATGTTTGCCCAGTCCCATCACGGCGCGATGAAACACGCCGCCGGCCCGCGCAAGGACTTGGGCTTGCGTACCCTGTTCAACATGCTCGGCCCGCTTACGAATCCGGCCGGTGTGAAGCATCAGGTAGTGGGCGTGTTCAGCCAGGCGCTGTGCCGGCCATTGGCTGAAGTCCTGCAGCGCCTGGGCAGCAAGCACGTGCTGGTGGTGCATTCCAAGGATGGCCTCGACGAGTTCAGCCTGGCAGCACCGACCTTCGTGGCGGAGCTGAAGAACGACCAGGTCACCGAGTATTGGGTCGAGCCAGAAGACCTCGGCATGAAAAGCCAGAGCCTGCACGGCCTGGCGGTAGAAAGCCCGGCCGCCTCCCTTGAACTGATTCGCGATGCCCTGGGACGCCGCAAGACCGAAAACGGACAGAAGGCCGCAGAAATGATTGTGCTCAACGCCGGTGCGGCGCTGTACGCCGCGGATCACGCCTACAGTCTTAAAGAGGGTGTTGCCCTCGCTCATGATGCATTGCATACCGGGCTGGCGCGCGAAAAGCTCGAAGAACTGGGTGCGTTTACTGCGGTGTTCAAAGTGGAGAATGAAGGATGAGTGTTCCGACCGTTCTGGAAAAAATCCTGGCCCGCAAGGCAGAAGAAGTCGCCGAGCGCCGTGCCCGGGTCAGCCTGGCTGAGCTGGAAGGCCTGGCGAAAACCGCCGATGCACCGCGTGGGTTCGCCAATGCGCTGATCAAGCAGGCCAAGGAAAAACAGCCGGCCGTTATCGCTGAAATCAAGAAGGCTTCGCCGAGCAAGGGCGTGATTCGCGAGATCTTCATCCCTGAAGACATCGCCAAAAGCTACGAGAAGGGCGGCGCGACGTGCCTCTCGGTGTTGACCGATATCGACTATTTCCAGGGTTCCGACCTGTACCTGCAGCAAGCACGTGCGGCGTGTTCGCTGCCGGTGATCCGCAAGGATTTCATGGTCGACCCGTACCAGATCGTCGAAGCCCGTGCCTTGGGCGCCGATTGCGTGCTGTTGATCGTCTCCGCACTGGATGACGTGAAGATGGCCGAACTGGCAGCCGTGGCCAAAAGTGTTGGCCTCGATGTGCTGGTGGAAGTGCACGACGGTGATGAACTGGAACGCGCGTTGAAAACCCTCGACACACCGTTGGTGGGCGTCAACAACCGCAACCTGCACACCTTCGAAGTCAGCCTGGAAAACACCCTCGACCTGTTGCCGCGCATCCCGCGCGACCGGTTGGTGATCACCGAAAGCGGCATCGTCAATCGCGCCGATGTGGAACTGATGGAAATCAGCGGCGTGTACTCGTTCCTCGTCGGCGAAACCTTCATGCGTGCCGAGAACCCGGGGGCTGAATTGCAGCGCCTGTTCTTCCCGGAGCGTGGCGTTGCCGTCAGTGGCTCCACCCTGGATTGATGATGACCCAGCCGGTGGCGATGACGGTCGAGGCAGGCCTTAAGGCCGAGCAGGATTTGCTCGCCGCGGTCTGTGCCGGCGAGCAACCGTTCGGCCTGCTGTTCTGGCAGCCCAGCGATCAAGCGTTGGTGATGCCTCGTCGTTTGAGCCGCCTTCCGGCATTCGAGACCGCCAGCCAGGTGTCGGCAGACGCCGGTTGGCCGGTGCTGCTGCGGGAAACGGGCGGTGAGCCTGTCCCGCAATCGGCAGCCACGGTCAATATCGCGTTGGTCTACGCGCCACCACGCAGTGAAGGCGACCAGGGCCGTATCGAAATCGGCTACCAGCGTCTGTGCCAGCCGATTTGCGACCTGCTGACCGAGTTGGGTGGCAACGCGTCGGTGGGCGAGATCGACGGTGCGTTTTGCGACGGTCGCTACAACGTCAACCTTGATGGTCGCAAAATGGTCGGTACCGCCCAGCGCTGGCGCCAGAGTGGCGGGCGCCCGGTGGGGTTGGTGCATGGTGCGTTGCTGCTGGATGACGATCGCGTCGAATTGATCGCCGCGGTCAATCGCTTCAATGAAGCATGCGGCCTGGAACAACGGGTGCGCGCCGAAAGCCACATCGCCCTGCACGAAGCCTTTGCGGCGCCAGATGCGATTGCCCGGCTTGATACGTTGTACCGTCAGATGCTTGCGAGTTTCCTGCCGGTTTAACGCGTACCGAAGACCACCATGGTCTTGCCTTTGACATGCACCAGGTTGCGTTCCTCCAGGTCCTTGAGCACACGGCCAACCATTTCCCTTGAGCAACCGACGATCCGCCCGATTTCCTGGCGGGTGATCTTGATCTGCATCCCGTCGGGATGGGTCATTGCGTCCGGTTGCTTGCACAACTCCAGCAGGCAGCGGGCAACCCGGCCGGTGACGTCGAAGAACGCCAGGTCGCCGACTTTGCGCGTGGTGTCTCTCAGGCGCTGTGCGATCTGGCCGCTCAGGGCGTACAGAATGTCGGGATCCTGCTGGGCCAGTTCGCGAAATTTCGTATAGCTGATCTCGGCGACTTCGCATTCGACCTTGGCCCGCACCCAGGCACTGCGTTGCTGTTCCTTGCCGGCTTGTTCGAAAAGCCCGAGTTCACCGAAGAAATCACCGGTATTGAGGTAGGCGATGATCATTTCGCGACCATCGTCATCCTCGATCAGGATGGTGACCGAGCCTTTGATAATGAAGAACAGGGATTCCGAGCGCTCGCCCGCGCAGATGATGTTGTGCTTGGCTGGATGACGCCGGCGCTGACAATGCATGAGCAGTTTGTCGAGGTTCTTGATTTTGGGTGTGGGAGTAATAGCAACCATGGTTGTATCCCGAAAAGACTGCACGGTGTTGGTGAGCTTGTTTTTTTATCCAGCGCGATCAACGGCTAAGCTACATCATCCAATGGATGGCAATGCGCCATTGATTTGGCGCCAGCTTAACAGACGCATTCTGACTTCATTAGGGAATTTACCCAGAAAACCCTGCTGTTGATCGCTTTCATGGGAAACGCTGCCGGCCCAAAGTGCTGTGCTAAGCTGGCGACCCTTTTTTAGCAGTGGAGTCTGGGCGATGAAGGCACGCATCCAATGGGCGGGCGAAGCCATGTTCCTCGGTGAGTCGGGCAGTGGCCACGTGGTGGTCATGGACGGCCCGCCGGAAGCCGGTGGCCGCAACCTGGGCGTACGCCCGATGGAAATGCTCCTGCTCGGTGTAGGCGGTTGCAGCAATTTCGATGTGGTGAGCATCCTGAAGAAGTCCCGCCAGGCGGTGGAAAGCTGCGAAGCATTCCTGGAAGCCGAGCGTGCCACCGAAGACCCGAAGGTGTTTACCAGGATCCACATGCACTTTGTCGTCAAGGGCCGGGCGTTGAAAGAAGCCCAGGTTAAGCGGGCCATCGAGTTGTCGGCAGAGAAGTACTGCTCGGCCTCGATCATGCTGGGCGCTGCGGGCGTTGCCATCACTCATGATTACGAGATCATTGAGTTGGGCTGATTCTTCAATCGGCAGGCAAAAAGAAAGGGCGCTTGATAGCGCCCTTTTTTGTTTTCTGCTGAAACTAGATGCGGTACGTGCTTTTGGTCATGACCTTGGCCAGCAGGCTCATGCCAAATTTCACCGGTGCCGGGAAGCGGAAGCCGCCCGCGTCCAGCGCGCTTTCGGCGTGATGTTCTTCATCAATGCGCATCTGCTCAAGAATCGCCCGGGACTTTTCGTCTTCAGCCGGCAGTTGCTCGAGGTGTTCATTGAGGTGTTTGCACACCTGATGCTCGGTGGCGGCCACAAAACCCAGGCTGACTTTGTCGCTGATCAGCCCGGCCACCGCACCAATGCCAAACGATAAGCCGTAGAACAGCGGGTTCAGCACGCTCGGATGGCTGTTCAACTGGCGAATGCGTTGTTCGCACCAGGCCAGGTGATCGATTTCTTCTTCGGCCGCATGTTCCATCGCAGCGCGCACTTGCGGCAGCTTGGCGGTCAGGGCCTGGCCCTGGTACAGCGCCTGGGCACAGACCTCACCGGTATGGTTGATACGCATCAGGCCGGCGACGTGGCGGGTGTCGGTCTCGCTCATCTGCGCTTCGGGCCGCACGATGGCGGGCGACGGGCGGTGCGGTTGGCCGCTGAATGGCAGCAGCGTGCGCATGGCCGTATCGGCTTGCAGCAACAGACGATCAATCGGCGAGTAGTGACGTTGGGTAGTCATGCTGACCTCCGGGAAGAATCTCGGCGGCCAGTTTACCGCAAGAGAGGGGGAAGCGTTTGCGCTGGGTCAAATTGCTTGTGTGGCGAGGGAGCTTGCTCGCGCTGGAGTGCGCAGCGCTCTCGTTTTTGGGGCTGCTACGCAGCCCAGCGGGAGCAAGCTCCCTCGCCACAGCAAGCTCCCTCGCCACAGCAAGCTGCCTCGCCACAGGTAGTGCTCAGCCCGGCGGCCAGTTCATCTGGCGTTGACCCAGAACATGCATGTGGATGTGATAAACGGTCTGTCCGCCATCTTCGTTGCAGTTCATCACCACACGGAAGCCCTTTTCACAGCCTTGCTCAACCGCCAGGCGCTGGGCGGTGAACAGGATATGCCCGGCCAGCGCCTTGTCTTCCTCGGTGAGGTCGTTGAGGGTGCGGATCGGCTTTTTCGGAATCACCAGGAAATGCACGGGTGCCATTGGCGCGATGTCGTGGAAGGCCAGGACCTGGTCATCCTCGTAGATGATCTTCGCGGGTATTTCTCTGTTGATGATCTTGGTGAACAGAGTATCCACAGCTGTTTCTCCATTGTGAAAGTGCAGGGTGAGTGTACTCAGGCGATCAGCGCGGGCAATAGGCCTTGTTGATCGCGCCGGCGATCTTGCGGGTCAGCCAGCGCGGGCTCAGGCGCGGGCTGAACGCCAGCCAGCGATTACGCCGGCCGGGAATGATGATGGCTTTGTTCTTGGCCAGCGCACGCACGGTGTAGAGCGCGACTTCTTCCGGGCTCATCAACTGTTGGCTGCGATCCAGCTTGGCGGTGTCCATTTGGGCGGTGCCGAAGAATGCGGTGCGGGTCGGGCCGGGGCAAAGAACGGAAACCTTGATGCCGCAGGTCTTCAGTTCCTCGCGCAAGCCTTCGGAAAAGTGCAGCACGTAGGCCTTGCTGGCGTAGTAAGTGCTCATCCATGGGCCGGGTTGGAACGCGGCAACCGACGCGACGTTGAGAATCTGCCCGCCGCCGTGCAGGGCCATGGCGTTGCCGAGTGCGTGGCACATGCGGGTCAGGGCGAGGATGTTGACCTCCATCAGGTCCTGCTCGGTCATCCAGTCCTGCGCCAGGAACGGGCCGCTGGTACCGATGCCGGCGCAGTTGACCAGCAGGTCGATCTGCCGCTCGCCTTCTTCCAGTTCCAGCAGGAACCCGGAGAGCCGCAGGGGCTCGCCCAGGTCACAGGCACGGAACAGCACCTCGACGCCGAAGCGCTGACTCAATTCGATTGCAATGCTTTCCAACTGATCACGCTGGCGGGCCACCAGAATCAAGCTGCGGCCGCGACGGGCCAGTGCTTCGGCCAAGGCCAGGCCGATGCCGCTGGAGGCACCGGTGATCAGAGCGTAACGGGTCATGCGTTTCTCCATCGCAACGCTACCGGGCCTGTGACAGAGGCGTCACAGGCGTCGGGCGTTTTTCACTGTTGCGTAGAGTCTACAGGTTCGGCTGTGTCGTCAGCACTTTGCACATCGACTTCATCGACGGTGGTGGCCTGGTCGCTGTCGTCATCGGAGTTGATGGAGCTGCTTTCGTAGCTGCCACCTACATCGCTTTCCAGTTGATCCAGGTAGCCGCTCATGCCAACCAACACCGCGCCGGCAAATACCAGCGGAATGAATGCGAGCCACAATGCGGAGAGGATTTTCACCGCAGTGGAGTTACGCGGTGGTGGCGCGCCGTACTGGTTTGCGCCCGTGTTACCGGGGAGGACCATCAGCAGGATCGGGAAGATGCTGCCAACGAAGGGCACCAGGTGCAGGAACCACAGCCAGCCGGACCAGCCCAGGTCATGCAGGCGCTGCACGGTGATCTGTACGCTGACCCACACAGCGGCCACGAGTATGGCAATCCCCACCAGGAAGCCAATGACCATGGCAATCGTCGGAGAGACCGCAGCGATACCAAGTCCGACGGTGAAGAACACGCTGGAGACGAGGAGGATCACCACGCTCAGCACCAGCGTCCACGCCAGGAAGCGCAGGCGTCCGATCCGGCCGTTGACGGTGAATACCTTAAGGGTGGAAAACTCCGGCAGGTTCTCGCCAACCGCGGCCCGGGGCGGGGCGTAAGGCGATGCGGCGGGGCGGGTGTAGTCAGTCGCGCTGCCGGAGTCCGTTTCATGGGTTTCGGCAAGGCTGAAGGCGACCGGCTGCTCTTCTTCTATCCGCGCATCCACCCCGGCGTTTTTCAGCGCTTGCAGATAGGTCTCGGCATCGGCGCGGGAAAGGTCGCGTTTCAGCGCGACCGGGCGGCCGGTGAAAAGCTTTTCGATCGCGTCGACATCGCTTTTGAACAACTCGGCGAGGTTCAGCTTGGCGGTGGTGCTTTCGACACCCGGGAGCAATGCGCCATCAAACACAATCTTGAAACGGTTGTCGCTCATGCGGGCATCCTTGTCACTTGAATAGGGGAGGCCTGCCTTGATCAGCAGGCTTTGGATCGCGGATCAGCGTGGCCAGCGTTCAGGCAATTGTGCCGCATGCTCGAGCGCCTTGCGGTATTCGGCATCCAGGCGGGCCACGAGTTCATCGACGCTGGGCAAATCATCAATCTCTCCGACGCCCTGGCCGGCGGACCACACGGTCTTCCAGGCTTTGGCTTCGTCGTTGAGGGGCTTGAGCTTGGAGCCAAAATTGACTTCACCCTTGCCTTGCAGCGCGGCGAGGTCGAAACCGGCATTTTCCAGGCTCCGGCGCATGAAGCTTGCGGGAACACCGGAGACCGCTGGAGTGTGCACGATGTCGGCGGCGCGCGATGTGAGCAGCATCTCTTTATAGGCATCCGGGGCATGGCTTTCGGTGGTGCCGATAAAACGCGTGCCGAAATAGGCCAGGTCGGCGCCGAGCAGTTGCGCGGCGAGGATTTCGTGGCCGTGGTTCAGGCAACCGGCGAGCAGCAGGGTTTTGTCGAAGAACTGACGGATTTCTGCGATCAGCGAGAACGGGCTCCAGGTGCCGGCGTGGCCGCCGGCGCCCGCCGCAACGGCGATCAGGCCATCGACGCCGGCTTCAGCGGCTTTTTCGGCGTGGCGCCGGGTGGTGACATCGTGGAATACCAGGCCGCCGTAGCTATGCACCGCGTCTACCAATTCTTTCACCGCGCCCAGGCTGGTGATGACGATCGGCACCTTGTGCTCGACGCAGATCGCCAGGTCAGCTTCCACCCGCGGGTTACTGTTGTGCACGATCAGGTTGACCGCATAGGGCGCCGGGTTATCCAGCAGCGCCAGGCCCGCTTCGATTTCTTCCAGCCACGCCTTGAAGCCGCTGCTTTCCCGCTGGTTGAGGGCAGGGAAGCTGCCGACGATCCCGTTGCGGCAGCAGGCCAGCACCAGTTGCGGGTTGGAGATCAGAAACATCGGCGCAGCCACGACGGGCAGGCGCAGACTGTGTTCGAGCGAAGCGGGCAGCGACATTGGAAGTACCCCGAGTAATAGAGATTAGAACGGTTTGACCACGACCAAAATTACGATAGCCAGCAATATCAGAACTGGCACTTCATTGAACCAGCGATAAAAGACATGGCTGCGGGTGTTTTCGCCACGGGCGAAACGTTTTACCTGCGCGCCGCACATATGGTGGTAGCCGATGAGCAGTACTACCAGGGTCAACTTGGCGTGGATCCACCCGCCGGATTGAAAGATGGCCGGGTTGAGGTAGATCAGCCAGCCGCCGAACACCAGGCTGGCGATCATCGCCGGGCCCATGATGCCGCGGTACAGCTTGCGCTCCATCACGCTGAAGCGTTCCTTGCTGATGGTGTCCTCGCTTTGGGCGTGGTAGACGAACAGGCGCGGAAGGTAGAACAGCGCGGCAAACCAGCAGACGATGCTGACGATATGAAAGGCTTTGACCCATAGATAAAGCATTTTTAGTTATTCCCAGGTTCACGGTAGCTGAAGATAGTAGTGGCTCTAGCGTCTACACGTCATGTTGAAGGTTGTCGCAGGACGATACGAACCCTATTATCGACGGCTTTCCAGTGGGTTCGTTGAGGGCAGGTTTATGGTCAAGGTCGGTATCGTCGGCGGCACGGGTTACACCGGTGTCGAATTGCTGCGTCTGTTGGCTCAGCATCCGCAAGCTGAGGTGGTGGTGATCACTTCACGATCCGAGGCCGGCCTGGCTGTGGCCGATATGTACCCGAACCTGCGAGGCCACTATGACGGCCTGGCGTTCAGCGTTCCGGATATCAAGACCCTGGGCGCGTGTGATGTGGTGTTCTTTGCCACGCCTCACGGTGTGGCCCATGCCCTGGCGGGCGAGTTGCTGGCCGCCGGCACCAAGGTGATCGACTTGTCGGCAGACTTCCGCCTGCAGGACGCCGATGAGTGGGCCAAGTGGTACGGCCAGCCTCACGGTGCACCGCAGTTGCTGGAAGAGGCGGTGTACGGCCTGCCGGAAGTCAATCGTGAGCAGATCAAGCAAGCACGCCTGATCGCTGTGCCGGGTTGCTATCCGACCGCTACGCAGTTGGGTTTCCTGCCATTGCTGGAAGCCGGGCTGGCGGATGCATCGCGGCTGATTGCTGACTGCAAGTCGGGCGTCAGTGGTGCTGGTCGTGGGGCCGCTGTAGGTTCGCTTTACTCCGAGACGTCGGAAAGCATGAAAGCCTATGCAGTCAAAGGCCATCGTCACTTGCCGGAAATTCGCCAGGGGCTGCGTCGTGCTGCGGGCAAGGATGTCGGCCTGACGTTTGTGCCGCACCTGACACCGATGATCCGCGGGATCCACTCCACACTGTATGCGACGGTCGTTGATCGCTCGGTAGACCTGCAGGCGCTGTTTGAAAAGCGCTATGCCAATGAGCCGTTCGTCGATGTGATGCCGGCGGGCAGCCACCCGGAGACCCGCAGCGTGCGCGGTGCCAACGTGTGCCGTATCGCAGTGCATCGTCCACAGGATGGTGACCTGGTGGTGGTATTGTCGGTTATCGACAACCTGGTCAAGGGCGCTTCGGGCCAGGCTGTGCAGAACATGAACATCCTGTTTGGCCTGGATGAGAAGCTGGGCCTGTCCCACGCGGGCATGCTGCCGTAAATTTTCTGCTGTTGCGCAAAGGCCCGTTGATCGGGCCTTTCGTGTTTTTAATGGCCGCTGCGCAGATTGATATACCGTAACAATAGTTGACCGCTTTTCTAGGAGAAGCGGATAATGCCCGCCATCACGCATATGGCGGCGCTACGCCGGGAGATTATCAGCATGAGCGTTGAATCCTTCACCCCCACGGCTTTGCAATTCACCCACGGTGCTGCGCACAAGGTGAAGAGCCTGGTCGATGAAGAGGGTAATGATCGCTTGAAGCTGCGCGTATTTGTTACGGGCGGCGGTTGTTCAGGGTTTCAGTACGGTTTTACCTTCGATGAAGACGTGGCCGATGACGACACCATCGTTGAGCGCGAGGGCGTCAGCCTGGTTGTCGATCCGATGAGCTTCCAGTACCTGGCAGGAGCCGAGGTGGACTATCAGGAAGGTCTGGAAGGTTCGCGCTTCGTGATCAAGAACCCGAATGCCACCACCACTTGTGGTTGCGGGTCTTCGTTCTCGATCTGATCGACAGCGGATATAAAAACGCCGCTTGGCCTTGATAGGGCCAAGCGGCGTTTTGCTGTGTGGGATTCAGGCGGGGTAGATCGCGCCGAGTACACGAAGGCCGCGGGCGCCGGTGACGCTGGGGCGGTTGGCGGCGATGCCTTCCAGGCAGCAATGGGCCAGCCAGGCGAACGCCATGGCTTCGACCCAGTCAGGGTCTACGCCGCAGGTGGCGGTGCTGCTGACCTGGGTCGCCGGCAGCAGGGCGCTCAGGCGGCTCATCAAGGTTGCGTTGTGGGCGCCGCCGCCGCAGACCAGCAGGGTTTCGGTCTGTGGTTGGGCGGTTTGCAGGGATTCGACGATGGTCAGGGCAGTCAGCTCGAGCAATGTGGCTTGCACGTCCTGGGCTGCGAATGGCGGCAATCGTCCCAGGTGATGCTCAAGCCATCCCAGGTTGAAGACTTCGCGACCGGTGCTTTTTGGCCCCTTGGTCACAAAGAACGGATCGCTGAGCAATGCCTTGAGTAGCTGGGGTTCAACCTTCCCGCTGGCAGCCCACTGGCCATCGCGGTCGAAGTTCTCGCCGCGTTGCTGGTGAATCCAGGCATCCAGCAGGACATTCCCCGGGCCGCAGTCGAAGCCCGCGACCGGTTTGCCGGTCTCGATCAGGCTGAGGTTGCTGAAGCCGCCCACATTCAGTACGGCGCGGTTGCCCGTACGCTCGCCAAACAGTGCCTCATGAAATGCAGGCACCAGCGGGGCGCCTTGGCCTCCGGCGGCGACATCGCGGCTGCGGAAATCACTGACGACGGTGATTTCCGTCAATTCGGTGAGCAGTGCCGGGTTGCCGATCTGCACGGTAAAACCCCGTGCAGGTTCGTGACGAATGGTTTGGCCGTGGCTGCCAATCGCTCGAATGTCCTGGGGCTTGAGGTTCTGCTGATCGAGTAGGGCGTGAATACCTTGGGCGGCAAGCGTCACCCAGTTCTGCTGCGCGAGCGCCGAACGGGCAATCTCGTCCGGGCCGCTGGCGCACAGGCCAAGCAGCTCGGAACGCAGGGATTCAGGCATGGGGATGTAGTGGGTGGCGATCAGCTTGATCGCCGGGCCTTGCTTGATCAGCGCAATGTCCAAGCCATCAAGGCTGGTCCCGGACATCACACCTATATAGAGCGACATGGCTTAGCGCTTCGCCGAAGCCAGGAGAGTCGAGCGCTCCTGGTCCATGCGGGCCATCAATGGCTGGCTCTGCTGCAGGAAGCGAGCGCGCTCGGCCTTGGCGATCGGGTCGGCCATTGGCAGCTTCTGGCCCAGTGGGTCGACGTGCACGCCGTTGACCTGGAACTCGTAGTGCAAGTGCGGGCCGGTGGACAGCCCGGTAGTGCCGATGTAACCGATCACCTGGCCCTGCTTGACGTTGCCGCCGGTCTGGATGCCCTTGGCGAAACCTTGCATATGGCCATACAGCGTACGGTAGGTGGCCCCGTGCTGGATGATCACGGTGTTGCCGTAGCCGCCACGGCGACCGGCCAGCAAGACCTTGCCGTCACCGGCAGCCTTGATCGGCGTGCCACGAGGGGCGGCGTAGTCGACGCCTTTGTGAGCGCGAATTTTGTTCAGAATTGGATGCTTGCGACCCATCGAGAAACGCGAGCTAATACGGGCGAAGTCAACCGGGGTACGGATGAACGCCTTGCGCATGCTGTTGCCGTCGGCGGTGTAGTAGCTGCTGTTGCCTTGTTTGTTGGTGTAGCGCACGGCGGTGTAGGTCTTGCCACGGTTGGTAAACCGCGCAGAAAGGATGTTGCCGGTGCCGACGACCTTGCCGTTGGCGACCTTCTGTTCGTAGATCACGTCGAATTCGTCACCCTGGCGAATGTCCTGGGCGAAGTCGATGTCGTAGCCAAACACGCTGGCCATGTCCATGGTCATGCTGTGGGACAGGCCGGCGCGGGCGGCGGACTGCGACAACGAGCTGTTGATCACGCCGTGTACATAGGCGGAGCGCATGACCGGCTTGGTGGTGATGCGGTTGAACGCAAAGCCCTTGGCGCCTTTGGTCAGGGTGATGCTTTCGAGGTCGCTGACGTTGCTGTGCAGGTTGGTCAACTGGCCGTCGGGCGCCAGTTCGAATTCAAGCTTCTGGCCATGCTTGAGTTGGGTGAATTGCTTGGCCTGCTTGTCGCTTGCCAGTACATCGTTGACCGTCGCGGCGGGGAGGCCGACCTTTTCGAACAGGGTCGAAAGGGTGTCGCCCTTGGCAACAATGACTTCCCGGTGCAGCGGGTTCTTGGGTGCCTCTACTACCGCAGGTTCGGCCTGCGCGGTTTCCTTGGTGTCTTCGGCGCTGCTTTCGATCTGGGCAAACGGCGATTCGGTTGCGCCATTTGTGGCTTGAAGTGCGTCGGAAGCGTCTTGATCTTGTGTCAGTTGCTCAACCGGACTTTCAAGGTCAAGGCTTAGGGTCGTTCGTTTGGCTTCTACGTCGCTGGAAGGAAATACCAGGAGTGCCAGGCTCAGAAGGGCGGCGATCCCACTTGCGGCGAGCAGGTGGGTCTTCGGGTAAAGCGGCGGCGCTTTAGACGGTTCTGTGGTCATAAGTAATTTTGACTTTGAAAAGATGAATTGGAAAAGATGAATGACATGATGAAGATGAAATAACTGTATAAAATATAACCAAATCATCTGTGGTGCAAGCTTGCGAACGCTGGGCTTGCTGAACGGTGTCCGTGCGCAGGGCAAAACTTGTAATTAGTCCCTGATCTTGTATGGTTGGTTCCCTTTTGAATCTGAGCCTTGCGGGTCTGTTATGAAGTCGGTTGAAGAGCAGCTAGCGCTGATCAAACGTGGTGCGGAAGAACTGTTGGTCGAAGCTGAGCTGATCGAAAAGCTCAAGCGTGGCCAGCCCCTGCGTATTAAGGCCGGCTTTGATCCGACGGCGCCGGATCTGCACCTTGGGCATACGGTGCTTATTAATAAGCTGCGCCAGTTCCAGGAACTGGGGCATCAGGTGATCTTCCTTATAGGTGACTTCACCGGGATGATCGGCGATCCGAGCGGCAAGAGCGCTACGCGTCCGCCGTTGACCCGTGAGCAGGTTCTCGATAACGCCGAGACCTACAAGACCCAGGTCTTCAAGATTCTTGATCCGGCCAAGACCGAGGTGGCCTTCAACTCCACCTGGATGGATCAGATGGGGCCGGCGGATTTCATTCGTCTTACGTCCCAGTACACCGTTGCTCGCATGCTCGAGCGCGATGACTTCGATAAGCGCTACTCCACCAATCAGCCGATCGCTATCCATGAGTTCCTGTACCCATTGGTTCAAGGGTATGACTCGGTGGCGTTGCGTGCCGATGTCGAGCTGGGCGGTACTGATCAGAAGTTCAACCTGCTGATGGGGCGTGAGCTGCAGCGTGCGTATGGGCAAGAGGCTCAGTGCATTCTGACGATGCCGTTGCTGGAAGGGCTGGATGGCGTCAAGAAGATGTCCAAGTCCCTGGGTAACTATGTCGGTATCCAGGAAGCGCCGGGTGTGATGTACGGCAAGCTGGTTTCGATTCCGGATGCGCTGATGTGGCGTTACTTCGAACTGTTGAGTTTCCGCTCGATGGATGAGATCAATGCACTGCGTGCTGAAGTGGAAGCTGGGGCTAACCCGCGGGATGTGAAGATCAAGCTGGCTGAAGAGATTGTTGCGCGCTTCCATGGTGAAGAGGCTGCGGCCAGTGCTCACCGTGCTGCGGGTAACCGTATGAAGGATGGCGAGCTGCCGGATGATCTGCCTGAGATTGAATTGACTGCTGGCGAGGCAATGCCGATCGCTGCCGTCCTTAATAAGGCGGGCCTGGTGAAGAACTCGGCGGTGGCGCGCGACCTTCTGGGGTCTGGCGGTGTGCGTATAGATGGTGAGGTTGTCGATCGCACCTTTATATACGAGCTGGGCGCGACCCACGTTTGCCAGGCCGGCAAGAAGGCATTTGCGCGTATTACGCTTAAATCCGAATAAACCTGAAATTAACTGTTGACGGCGTTTTATATCTGTCTATAATTCGCCCCACTTCCGGCGCAGTCGAAACGGAAAACTCCTTGGTAAACAAAGAGTTATGTAGGTTTCGATAGCGAGTTGCTTCAGGTCATCGAAGCCCAGAAGGAGTTAGTAAGGCAGTGTTGTTTGGCCTTGTTAACGTTTCGATCTTCTCGGTCGAAAGCGGAGAAAC
>NZ_JACAPH010000031.1:0-25430 GCF_013385805.1 Pseudomonas sp. C6002
GCCAAGGATGGCCCATGACGGCGGCCCACGGTCCAAAGCCGGAGTGAGGGCACACCGAGCCTAAGCGAGGTGCCGAGTGGTGGGGCAAGAGCGTTTTGCTTACTTTTGCGCTGTTCAAAAGTGAGCCGCTGTAAGAGCGGAACCCATATCAGCCATCACCCAAATAACGGATATGCCCCCCAATCAGCGAGCCTTCACAGCCTCAACCCAATCCGGATCCAGCCGCGTCTGGTCAGGCTCAATCCCCAACCCCCGCATCTTCTCCAGATGCTCATCAACCTCGCGCACCAACTGCGCCTGAGAACTCGAATTGGCGTCCAGTTCGTGCATCTGCATCAACCCAAGGTGATAAAACCGCAGCAACTTGATCGCCACCGGATCATTCGCCTTCACCCCGTCAGTCACCTTGTGCATCACATTCGTCACACTCATCAGGCTGCGCTTGAGCTGCCACCCATACACCGCCGGCGCGAACCAGGCCTGGTTCCAGAACGGCCCCCGCACCAGCCCTACGGTAATCAACACCCCGGCAAACACCCCGCCCACATTAAAGCGAAAATTATCCCCCCCAGGCTCACCAAACAGCATCACCGCCAGGCTGGAAAGCACCATCGCCAACACCACAAACAACCCCGCGACTATCAACGTACTGCGTCGCGTCTGCTGGCGAAAAACAATCGGGTCGCACGGTTTGAGCTCAAACATCCAGGGTCAGTCTCCATGGCACAAGTAGGGTTATAACGCCGGCCAGCATCTTCTCATGCTTCACCCGTCGGAGTGACGGTAATCAGGTTGAACGATGGATCAGCGCAATTTCTCTAACCCCTGTAGGCAACCGACCCCCAAGTGAGGTGAACCATGACCCGGTACCAGCAACAGCCGCCCGGCACACCCAACCCCGACCGCACGCCCGGCGAAGAGGAGCGTGACAACGACGCCCTGCGCCCCAACGACCCGGCCGAACGGCAAGACGAAGAAGAGCAGGTCGAGGAAGACCTGGAAAACCTGCACGACAAGGCCCGCCCGCTGTAGACCCGGCGCGCCAAGGAGGTAGTTATGACTAATCGTACAAGCGGCCCGCATTCATCCGAGCATTCCAGCGGCAAGGACGAATTGGGTTTCGACCCCGATTCCCCGGACGTCGCAGACCCACAGGTCGACCCGGTAGGTCCCGCCATTGCCCCGTTGGACAAGCCAGAAAAAACCGGCAAGAAGCCGGCCTATGATCCCCTCGGTGATCTGAAAAAGTGAAACAAGCCCCGCCGTCGTGCGGGGCTTTTTATTCCTCAACCAAGCCGTTTCGGGGCTGTCCATGTCACCTCGGTGATGCCGAACTTCTCCGCCCAGGGACGAGTGGTCTTTTTCACCCGCTCGTGGCCCGGCCGGCCTATCCGCCCCACGTGGGCAATGTCGGCGTCAACGGCCGCCCAATGCCACGCTTCGGCGTTGTTCATGACCTCGGCACGCACCACAAAGGTTTTTGGTTCGCCGTGTAGCAAGTAGTGGATGGTGTAGATCATTGCGGTACTCATGATGCCTCCCTGTCTTGTAGTGAATGGATATAAATCAGTTCAGAAAGGTTCAGAAAGTTTGTGCATCTGAGGGCTTGCATTTGATTCAACCCACAATTGGCAAATAACCGCCGTCAGGGTATTAGTGGTGCTTTCGCCACCGACTCCAGGATTGCGTCATGCCAGAGCTGACCCACAGCCGCCTCTACCTGCAACGTCTGGGCTACGACACGCCGCCTCCGCCCACCCTGCAAACCCTGCAGGATCTGCAGTTGCGCCATGTCAGCACCTTCGCGTTTGAAAGCCTGTCGACCCTGCTGCACGCACCGGTGCCGATCGATTTGCCGAGCGTCGAACAAAAAGTCCTGTTCGACGGCCGTGGTGGTTATTGCTACGAGCTGAACCAGCTGTTCCTGGCCTTGTTGCAGGAGTTGGGCTTCGAGGCGCGGGGCATTACCGGCCGTGTGGTGATGGGGGGGCCACCCGATGCACTGACGGCGCGCACCCATCGGCTGAGCCTGGTGACCCTGGACGGCGTGCGTTACATCAGTGATGTCGGCTTTGGTGGCATGGTGCCCACCAGTCCCTTGCAACTGGACACCGATGCCACCCAGGCCACCGCCCATGAACCCTATCGCCTGAGCCTGAACGAGGGCAGCTACACCTTGTGGGCGCAGGTCGCCGGTGAGTGGCGCGGCTTATATGTGTTCGACCTGCAGGTGCAGTCACACTTCGACTACGAGATCGGTAACTGGTACGTCTCCACCCACCCGGATTCGCCGTTCCTCGGCCAGCTGAAAGTCGCACTGATTGGCCCGGGATTTCGCCGCACGCTGAACAACGGGCAGTACGCGATTCACTACCTGGACCGGGCCAGCGAAAAGCGTGCAATCGAGGACGTCGAAGAGTTGCTGAACCTGTTGCAGGCCAGCTTTGGCATTCGCCTGCCGGCGCATCCGCAGTTGCGGTCAATTCTCGGCCGTTTGCTGGCTCCCGTCCAAGACGCTTGATATAGAGCCTTCGCTGAACCGTTTTACCTCGAAAAAGGTGCAAATTAATTCGAACCTTTCGCCAAAACGAGGGTTCGAAGCGTTTCCTGAATAATTTGCCACCTGCAATGGAGACGTAAAACGATGTCCAAACTATTCGGAAAGATCCTCAAGAATTCCTCGGTCCTGGCCTTGATCGCGGCACCTGGTGTGGTGTTCGCCGCAGCGCCGACCGACCCGATTTCCACCTTCGGGATCCTCGGCAGCTACAACGACTTCAAACTCGAAGGCGGTAGCCAAAGCGACAAGGACCACATGCCTGAAGCCGGCCTGTTCTATAACTTCGGCAACAAGCTGACGGCTGAATCCGGCTTTATCTACCAGGCCGGTATCGAAGCCAAGTACGGCGAGAAGAGCGACAACAAGCTCAAGGAAGGCCAGGCCGACCTCGACCTCGGCTGGCGTGCCGCGCTGGATGCGCGCAACTTCGTCGACGTGCTGGTGGGTGGCGGCTACAGCTGGACCCGCTACGAGCCGGACTCGGGCGACTACGACATGAAACTCACCAACAAATCGCCGTTCGCCAAGGCGGCCCTGGGCTACAACCACCAGTTCGATGACATGACCATGCGTGTTGAACTGGGCGCCCGCCATACCATCGACGGCCGCGCCAAGCTCAAGGTCGACGGCATCGGCAGCGACACCGTGGACCTCAAGGACCGCACCAACCCGTACGCCGAAGTCAGCCTGCTGATGAACCAGAAAGGCGATCTGCCAGTGATGGCGGGCCTGTACTACACCCGCACCGAGTACAAGCTCGATGACGATTCGTACGTGGCCGACAACACCAAGCTCAAGCGTGACGAGTACGGGTTCAAGGTCGGTATAGCCTTCTAAGCCCACCTCGATTCTAACGGTGGGAGCGGGCTTGCTCGCGAATGCGGTGTATCAGTTAAAAATTTTGTGACTGACACACCGCATTCGCGAGTAAGCCCGCTCCCACATTTGATCGGCGTTGCGGCTCAATCAACTGTCCGCCCAAGCCCCCCTTTCTGTCCCCCAATACCCTCAACGCCGCGCCCTGGCTGCCTTAGTGTGGATCACGCTTTCACACAATAAGAGAGAAGGTGGCTATGCGGGCAATCAACCCCCGTCGCATCAGTCTGCTGCTGGCCGTGACCTGCCTGCTGACAGCCTGTGACGACAAACCGAAACATCCCCCCGAACGCGCCACGGCGGCCAATGCCATGCCCGGCGACGCAGCCCTGGCCCAGGTCTACGACACCAGTTGCAAGCTGTGCCACGCCAACCCGGCCTCCGGTGCGCCGCTGACCGGTGACGGCCCGGCCTGGAGCCCGCGCCTTGCCCAGGGCCCGGACATCCTGCTGGACCACACCATCAACGGCTACAACGGCATGCCCCCGATGGGCCTGTGCGTGCAGTGCTCCGAAGAGCAATTCCTGGGGCTGATCAGCTTTATGTCGGGTCAACACATCCAATAAGAATAACGGGGTAGGCGATGGGGCTTTCACGGCGAGAATTATTGCAGCGCGGCGCGGTAGCCGGCGCGTTCATGGCATTGACCAGTAACCCGGTACTGGCCCAGCTGGCCCGGGCACCGCGGCTGATTCCCTGGCGCAATTGGTCGGGGGCGCAAACCTGTCTGCCCCTGGCGCGGCTGGCGCCGAAGAACCTTGATGAACTGGTGCGGGTCATCGGCCAGGCACCGGGCAAGGTGCGGCCGGTGGGCTCGGGCCATTCGTTCAGTGCCCTGGTGCCCACCGACGGCACGCTGCTGTCCCTGAGTTACTTCAATGGCCTGCTGGATCACGACCCGCAAACCGTGCAGGCCACCTTCGCCGCCGGCACGCCGATGTCGCGCATGGGCCAGGCCTTGAAAGACGTCGGGCAGGCGCTGCCGAACATGGCGGATATCGACTACCAGACCCTGGCCGGGGCGATCTCCACTTCCACCCACGGCACCGGTGTGGGCTTCACCTCATATTCCGGTTGCGTCACCGGCCTGCAACTGGTGACCGCCCAGGGTGAGGTGCTGGAGTGCGACGCCAAGCGCCACCCCGAGGTGTTCAGTGCCGCCCGGGTGTCCCTCGGCGCCCTCGGCGTGGCCACCCAGGTCCGCCTGCAAAACCGCGCACCGTACCGCCTGCGGGAGCGCCAGTGGATCGCCAAGACTGAAGAACTGCTGGAGGACGTGGCAAAGAACACCCGGGAAAACCAGCACTGGGAAATGCTCGTGGTGACCCATTCCGACTACGCCCTGTCCATCGCCCTGAACGAAACCACCGACCCCGAAACCCCGCCCATCGACCCGGCGGAGGCGGGCGGCAACGAGTTTGTATCGATCATCGAGAAACTCGACAAATACGGCAGCGATTTCCCCGAGGCCCGGCGTACCTTGCTCAACAGCCTGCGCTTTTTTGCCAGCTTCGATGACCGCGTGGCCGAGTCGTTCCAGGTGTACGCCAACGTGCGCAACGTGCGTTTCAACGAGATGGAATATTCGGTGCCCGCCGAGCACGGACCGGCATGCCTGCGGGAAATCCTCAAGCTGATCAACGACAAGGACCTGCGCACCTGGTTTCCCATCGAGTACCGCTACGTCAAGGCCGATGACATTCCGCTGAGCATGTTCGAGGGCCGCGACAGCTGTTCGATCTCCGTGCACCAGCACTACACCATGGACCACCACAACTTCTTCGCCGCCGTAGAACCGATCTTCTGGAAATACGCCGGTCGCCCGCACTGGGGCAAGTTGCACACCCTCAATGCGCGCACCTTGCAGCCGCTGTATCCGCGCTGGGAGGAATTTACCCGAGTGCGCCGCGAGCTGGACCCCAGCGGCAAATTCCTCAATGCGCACCTGTCGTCTATTCTGGGAGTGGCCTGATGAACCGCAGACATTTCATGCTCGGCACCGGCGTGTTGCTGGTGGGTGGTGCCATCTTGCTGAGGCCGGGCGACCGGGGCAGCCCTTACACCGAGTATTTCCGCAGCCTCAACCAGGAACTCAAGGCCCATGGGCCGATGCGCCCGGTGATGCTGATCGACCTCGATCGCCTGGACCACAACATCGACGTGGTGATGCAGTCAGTGCAGCGCGGCGGCAAACATCTGCGGCTGGTGGAGAAATCCCTGCCGTCGCCGGGGCTGCTGGCGTACATCGCCAAGCGAGCCGGCACCCAGCGCTTGATGTCGTTTCATCAGCCATTTCTGAATCACGACGCCCAGGTGTTTCCCGACGCCGACATCCTGCTGGGCAAGCCGTTGCCGGTGCGTTCTGCCGAGCTGTTTTACCAAACCCACAAGGGCCCGTTCGACCCGTCCCGCCAGCTGCAATGGCTGCTGGACACGCCCGAGCGCTTGCAACAATACCTGGCGCTGGCCCAGGGGTTGGGCACCAAACTGCGGGTCAATATCGAGCTGGATGTGGGCCTGCATCGCGGCGGCATCAGCGACAACGCGGTGCTGGGGCAGATGCTGACGATGATCAGCGCGCATCCGCAGCAGCTGGAATTCAGCGGGTTCATGGGCTACGACCCGTTCGTGGGCATGGGCGTGCCGGGGATTCTCGGCTCGCCCCAGGACCTGTTCGACAAAGTCATGCAGCGCTACAACGGCTATGTGGATTACACCCGCCAGCACTTTGCGCCGCTGTGGCGCGACGGGCTGACGTTGAATACGGCAGGCAGCCCGAGCTATCGCATTCACGAGCAGGAGAAGCTCAGCAGCGAGGTGTCGGTGGGCACGGCGTTGCTCAAGCCGACGCACTATGACTTGCCGTCGCTGAGCGAGCATGTGCCGGCGGCCTATATCGCAACGCCCGTGTTGAAAAGCACCGGGCCGGTGGACATTCCGGCGCTGGACGGCAAGTCGCGGTTGTTCTCGTGGTGGGATGCGAATCAGCGCGCCACGTTCTTTATTTATGG
Organism: Pseudomonas sp. C6002; assembly: GCF_013385805.1. NCBI lineage: Bacteria > Pseudomonadati > Pseudomonadota > Gammaproteobacteria > Pseudomonadales > Pseudomonadaceae > Pseudomonas > Pseudomonas sp. C6002. The sequence goes on from NZ_JACAPH010000031.1 coordinate 6,448, forward strand.
GGGCAACTGGATGGCGGAGTTTGAATCGCCCAGGGGGTTGCAGAGCAATGACCTGTATGGGCGCAGCTCCAATCAGGAGATGGTCAATGGTTCGCCCAAGGTGGGGCTGAACGTGGAAGACCAGGTGTTTCTGCGCCCGACCCAGAGTGAGTTTGTGCTGCTGCAGTTCGGCGATTTGCTGGCAGTACGGGGCGGTAAAATTGTCGACGCTTGGCCGGTCTACACCTGACAACGCCGTCCCACTGTAGGAGCGAGCTTGCTCGCGAAAAACCCAAGGACGACGCGGTCTTCCAGGCAGCCCGCGTTATCGTTGACGTTTTTCGCGAGCAAGCTCGCTCCTACAGTTTTTGTCGGGTTTACAGGGCAAACGGAATCGTCAGCTTCGCCCACAACATGTCGCCTTCCGGGCGGTTCTGCACATCAAACTCCTTGGCCCAGCGCACCTCGGCACTCGCATACTTGAGGAAGGTGAAATACACCGCCGGACCGATCGCAAACACCTGGCCCTTGACCCCGTCATCCACATCTTCGCCATAGATGTTCACCACGGTATGCCCGTATTGCTTATCGTCGGTGGTCTGCTTGAGGTAGTAGCCGTTGAGCCCAAGGCTGAGGTTATCCGTCACCTTGTAGCTGGCCGAGTAGTCGAAGTGAAAAATCTGCCCCGACCGGTAATGGGTGTCGGGGTTTTCCTTGTTGAAGCTGTAGGTGGTCTTGATCGACAGCTCAGTGCGCTCGTTGGGCATCCAGGTCGCCGACACCAACGGTTTGTAGGTGTAGAAATTGTTGCTGGTATTGGCCAGGCGCGTGGCGTCGTATTCGCCGGTGGGCAGGGTGATTTCCAGGGCGGTGCCCACTGTCAGGTTCCTGCCCAGGTCCCAGAGGATGATCGGCGCCACGGTGGTGTCGCCCATGCTTTCCCGGGTGTCGGACATGCCGAACAGCGACACCTGTTGCTTCAGGTACGGCTGGGCGATGTAGCCGCCCAGGCGCCCGCCGAATACCCGCAACGGGCTGAGGTAATCCAGGCGCGGGATGATCGCGTCGGACTTGATCTTCACGTCCGGCACCTTGCCACCCAACGAGCTGATATCGAGCTTCCTGGCTTCGTAGTGGTTGTAATAGATGTTGAAGGCGAACATGTGGTCGGGCAGGTTGTTGACGTCCAGCGGCAGGATGTAGAAGCCATCGGTGCCGGGGCCGATGTTGTCGACGCCGCCTTCGGTGGCAAGGGCCGGCAGGCTGATGAGGGTCAACAGGGCGAGTTGCACGGGGTAAAACGCACGGGTCGTGTTCATGTCTGGGCTCATTATTATTATCAGGACGACGCTGCCTATAGAAATAAGCCCTCGGCGCCCGGCGGGGCAGGGTATTGGCGGCCACATAGGGGGACTTTGGCGGACAGCTTTCATCCAGAGTGCAGCAGTTCTTGCAAGAGCCTATGATTGTCAGGATGTTTCCAAAACAAGAACTGAAGCACTCAGTCGGGAATCGAAGATCCATGCAAAGGAAAGCCGTTGATCCGCACTATGACCTGGCCCTGGTCTCGCCATTTCTGTTGCAAACCCTCGGCCAAGTGGTCGCGCAAAAAGGCGTGAGCGCCGAGCACCTGTGCCGTGGCCTGGGATTCACCCTGGCCGACCTGGACGACCCGGCCCAGCGCATTTCCTATCGCCAGGCGGTAGCGATGATCCAGCGTGCACTCAAGGTGTTGCCCGACCAGGGGCTGGGCCTGTGGGTAGGCCATCAGAACGTACTCGGCACCCTGGGCCTGCTCGGCCATGTGATTTCACTGTGCAAGACGTTGCGCGATGCGTTTGCCATCGGGGAACGTCATCAGCACACCTCCGGTGGTATCGCCACCTCGCGCACCCATGAAGGCCCCCAGGAAGTTTTCGTCGATATCGAATGCCTGCTGCCCTACGCCGAGGTGCAGGTGTTTGCCGCCGAGGAGTTTTTCGCCAGCCTGATGGTGTATGGCCGCGCCCTGGTGGGCGAGGGCTTCATGCCGCTGCGGGTCGAATTTATCCACGCCGCGCCCACCTATGTCGCTGACTATCACCAGCTGTTAGGTACGGATGTGCGTTTTGGCTGCCTGCATAACCGCATGGTCCTGGCCAGCCACTGGCTGGACGTGCGGCTGCCCAATCACCATGCCCTGGCCTTGCGCCAGGCCCTGGAACTGCTGGAACTGGAAAGCGCGCAACTGCATCAGAAAATGGATTTGATCCAGGCGGTGGAGCGCGCGATTTCCCGGGATTTGCAGGGCGGCCATCTGGAAAAGGTCGCCAGTGACTTGAACATGAGCGGGCGTACCTTGCGCCGGCGCCTGACCGAGCATGGGCTGACGTTCGAGGGCTTGCTGGAACAGGTGCGCAGGGCAAGGACCATGGGCTTGCTGAGCAACCCGGGGTTGTCCATCGAACGGATCACCGAGGAAGTTGGCTACAGCGATGTGCGCAGTTTTCGGCGGGCGTTCAAGCGCTGGACCGGGCTGAGCCCCAGTGCGTTTCGCGGTGAAGGCGCAGGGCCGGGGTGATCGTCAGGATTGGCCCCATTGGCTACCTGATCTTTCCCCGGATTGGCTATTTGTCCAATGCCCCCTCGTCACTACTCTAGACACCAATCCCCACTGTTCTGGAGTATCACCATGCAAGCTCGTACCGACTTCTACACCGCTTCCCCGGATGCCATGAAAGCCATGCTGGCCCTGGAGGCTGCCGTCGGCAAACTGTCCATCGAACTGCCGCTGCTGGAGCTGGTGCGCCTGCGTGTGTCACAGATCAACGGCTGCGCCTTCTGCCTCGACATGCACACCGCCGACGCCCGCAAGGGGGGCGAGACCGAGCGCCGCCTGTACACCGTGTCGGCCTGGCGTGAAACGCCGTTCTTCACCCCCCGTGAACGCGCCGCGCTGGCCTGGGCCGAAAGCCTGACCCTGCTGAGCCAGACCCACGCACCGGATGCAGACTTCACCGAACTGGCCGCCCACTTCAGCCCGCAAGAGCAAGTCGACCTGAGCGTGGCGATCGCCACCATCAACAGCTGGAACCGTCTGGCGGTGGGTTTTCGCAAGATGCCTAAATAACCCGACAAGACGCCGGGATGACTGATCGTTCCCGCGCTCTGCGTGGGAATGCCGCCCCGGACGCTCTGCGTCCAGCGGGCGATGCAAGGCTCAAGTCTTGTGTACGGGTGACGCGGAGCGTCACGGGATGCATTCCCACGCAGAGCGAGGGAACGATCAATGAAGCCGATCTACCACCGGGTTACAGCCAGTCGGCATTCACTTGAAGTAACCCCGTGGCGTGGCGCCGGTCATGGCCTTGAAGAAGGCGATCAGCGCACTGTCACTGGCAAAGCCCAACTCAAAGGCGCAGTACCCGAGACTGCGCCCGGTGGCGAGCAACTCGATGGCGCGCATCAGGCGCCACTGCTGGCGCCATTGCTGATAGCCCATGCCGGTTTCCCGCTGGAAGATCCGGCCGATGGTTTTGCCGCTGGCGGCCACCTGGCGTTGCAAGGCTTGCAGCTCCGGTGGCAGCGCGTCGAGGTTCTGCAATAACGGCGCCAGGCGTTTGTCCGTGGGCAGGGGCAGCAGCAGCGGTTGCTCGACTGCCTCGCGGATTTCACTCAGGCACAGCGCCAGCAAATGCGCGTATTTGCCCTGTTGCCAATCGGTGTCGAACGCCGCCATTGCCATGGGCTCCAGCACCGCCCGCAGCAGCGCACTCACCTCAATCACCCGCACTTGTGCCGGCAACTGCCCGGCCAATGCCGGGCTGACATACACCGAACGGTAATCCACGGTCTGTTGCATCACTGCCCGGTGCGGCACACCGCCGGGAATCCACGCTGCCCGAGTGGGCGGCAACAGGCACAGTTGGTTGGCCAGGGTAATGCGCGTGCAGCCCTGTTGGGTGAACAGCAATTGCCCGCGCTGATGCTGATGTACACCGGAGTCGTGATCACCCAGCAGGGCGGCGATGCCCACCACGGGCGCGTCGAAGCGGTCGGGATCGAAAGGTGTCTGCGCCGCCAGCCATGCCATGGGATGTCCGATTTCATTGATAAGGTGTCGAAGTCTGGATAATACGCCAGCTGCCGCTGTTTAGACTCCCTGGCCTGTTTACTCGTGAAGAGCGTCTGGATGATGTTGAAAAACTTGCTGGTGCTGGCGGTGGCGCTGCTGATGTTCCCGCAAATCGCACAAACCCTGTATAGCCCTGCGCTGGCGGATATCGGCCAGGCGTTTGCGGTAGGGCCCGAGGCGGCGGGGCAGACCTTGTCGGTGTACTTTCTGGCCTTCGCGTTCGGGGTCGTGGTGTGGGGACGCTTGTGTGACCGCTTCGGCCGGCGCCCGGTGATGCTGGCCGGGTTGGCCCTTTATGGCGCGGCCACAGCGCTGGCCTTGGGCGTGCGTTCGTTCAACGGCCTGTTGCTGGCCCAGGCGGTGGCGGCGTTTGGTGCGGCGGTGGGGTCGGTGGTGACGCAAACCGTGCTGCGCGACCGCTTCAGCGGTGCCGGGCTGGCGCAGGTGTTTTCAGTCGTGGGCATTGCCCTGGCGGCCAGCCCCGCCATTGGCCTGTTCACTGGCGCGGGCCTGGTGCAGCACTTTGGCTATCGCGGGGTGCTCACAGGCTTGTTGCTGCTGGCGCTGACGTTATTGGCCTGGTGCCTGTGGGCCTTGCCGGAAACCCGCCCGGCCTCGCTGCCCACAGCGTCGTTGCGCGGCACCCTGGGCCTGATGCTCAAGGATGCGGCGCTGTGGCGTTCGGTGGGGCTGGTCGCGGTCTTCAATATCGCGCTGTTCAGCTATTACAGCCTGGGGCCGTTTGTGTTCCAGCGCCTGGGGTTGTCTGCCGAGCAGTTCGGCTACAGCGGCGTCCTGCTGGCGTTGGGCTCGGGGCTTGGGGCCTGGCTCAACAAGGGGTTGCTCAAGCGCGGGGCCGGCAGCGAACAGCTGGTGCTGGCAGCCGGTGGCGTGATGTTAGTGGGCAGCGTGCTGGTGGTGCTGTTACAGGACCGTTGGCTGTTCGTGTTGCCGATGCTGTTGGTGGTCATGGCCTTCGGCATGGCGATTCCCAATGTCCTGGGGGCGGCACTCACGGCTTATCGCGACCGCCTTGGCACCGCCGGTGCTTTGTTCGGTTTGCTGTATTACCTGGTGATCGGGGTGGGGTTGACCCTGGCAGCCTGGGTCCAGCAGTTGGGCTGGACCCTGTTGGTGTGCGCCTTGGCGGCGCTATGCCTGGCGATCCCGCGTACCGTCAGAAATTGACCGTGGCACTCAAGCGCGCCGTCAACGGCGCACCCTGGAACAGGTAGTCATCGCCCATGTATTCGCCAGCATCGCGCCAGTAACGCTTGTCGAACAGGTTGTCGACGCTCAGGCGAAACACCGTTTCATAGCCATCGAGTTTGGTGGTGTAGCGGCTGCCGACGTTGACGATGGCGTAGTCGCCCACTTCCACATCACCGGTGCGATTGGCGTACTTGTTGGCGCTGTATTGCACGCCGCCGAGCAGCGCCAGGCCGTCGACCCAGGGCAGGGCGTAGTCGGCGTACAGACTGGCCCGCAGTTTCGGCACGTTGATCGCCTGATGGCCTTCGTATTCCGGCGTGCCGCTGCCCGTCACCCGTGCACGGATGGCCGCGACGCTGGCGGCGATCTGCAAGCGCTGGGTGGCCCAGCCGTTGGCGGACAATTCCAGGCCGGTGTTTTTCTGCTCGCCCTGTTGCACGTAGGTGTAGTCGCCGGCGGCGTCCGGCTTGGCGTACTGATAGGCCTGGCGAGTCTGGAAGATCGCGGCGGCAAAGCTGATGCGGCGCCAGTCGTATTTCACCCCGGCTTCGATCTGGCGGGAAACTGTCGGGGCGAGGGTTTCATCTTTATTCAGGGCAAACCACGGCGCGGTACCGCCCAGGGACAGGCCTTTGCTGTAGCTGGTGTAGAGCGACAGGTTTTCAATCGGTTTGTAGATCAGCGCCGCCTGGGGCAGGAACACATACTGCCGGGTGTGGCGCGACTCGTTGCCCTGATCATCGAAAGCCTTTTCGTCCAGGCGCACTTCGCGGCCGCCCACGATGGTCTGCCATTGCTCGTTGAAGCTGATGCGGTCGGTGACGAACAGGCCGTATTGGCGGCTGTCGAGGTTGCGATGACTATCGTTCAGGGGCTTATCGGTGGGCGCGAAGTTTTCCGGGTCCTGATTGATATTGCCGGAGCCAATCATCTCGTTGACCGATTCGCGCTTGTCCACCACTCGCCGAAACGCACTGCTGCCAAACGTCAACTCATGCCCCAGGCCACCGGTATTGAACAACCCGGTCATCGCGGCCTGGATTTCATCATCGCGCCGGGTGTCATCAGGGCTGCGGAAGTCATAGATATCGTAGTTGCCTTCCGGGCTGAAGTAGTTCGGTACCTTGGCCCCGGCACAGCTCGCGGACCCGTAGCAGCCCCACGCAAACGAACTGTAATCATCAATCACCACCTTGCTGCGCGCCGCGCTGACGCTGCCTTTCCACTGGTCACTGAAGCGATATTCAAACTTGCCGTTGAGGTTCAGCGAATCAATCCCTACCTGATTCGCACCGCTCTGATGCCCCAGCAGTTTTTTCGGCGACGCGTCGTGCGGCACCTCGGTCCCGCCCAGCAGCTGATAACCCGGCACCGAGCGCTGTTGCTTGTTCTGATACTCGGCATCCAGCTGCAATACCGCGTCGGGGCTGATGTTCCAGTCGAACGCCAGGGACAGGAAATCCCGGTGGCCATTGGCATGTTCGACATAGGAATGCAGGTCTTCATGGGCCACGTTGGCGCGCAGGCCGAACTGCTGCTCGCTGCCAAACCAGCCGCCCACGTCGGTGGCCAGGTAACCACTGCCGCGATCATCGGTGGACACCGTCACCGAGCGCACATCCTCCGGGCGCTTGGTCACGTAATTGATCACGCCGCTGGGCTCGGAAATCCCGCTTTGCATACCCGACAATCCCTTGAGCAGCTCCACGCGCTGCTTGTTCTCCAGGGCAACGTTCTGCTCGCCGGTGATGGTGCGGCCATTGATCTTGTAACTGCTGGCGGCATTCAGCGAGAAACCGCGCACCACGAAGTTTTCGTAGTAGCCGATGGGCGCATAGCTGTCGCCCACCGAGGCGTCATTGCGCAGCACTTCGCTGAGCAAGCGCGCCTGCTGGTCCTTGATCAACGACTCGTTGAACACCGCGATCGAGGCCGGCGTGTCGAGCAACGGCGCCTCATTGAAAGCGCCCACCGACGCGGTGTCGGTGTTATAGCCGGATTCATCCTGGCCCTGGACCTTCACCTCCGGCAGCTCGATATCAGCCGCCTGGCTGCTTCCAATACCTGCGCTGAGCAACAGGCCGAGGGCAAAACGTGAAGGGGCAGCGGGGCGAAGACGCAAAACCATGGGGGAAGGCCTGAGAGCGCAGAGCGGAGGGCGCATAAGCTAGGCATAACGGCGGCGTTTTACAAGTTTTCGAGAATGGTTCGCTTTGAGACGTCCCGTCTCAGCCCGCAGATCAATCCTGCTGCTGCTCGACAGCGGCCCCTGGCAACTGCGATAGACAAGGCTTCTCTCACCGTTGAAGGAGATCGTCATGAGTATCGCTGGAAAAGTTGCACTGGTGACCGGCGCCGGGCAAGGCATCGGCCGGGCCATCGCCCTGCGCCTGGCGCGGGACGGCGCCGACATTGCGTTGGTGGACATCAACAGCGCGAAGATTGAAGCGGTGGCGGCCGAAGTCGTTGCACTGGGGCGCAAGGCCTCGGTGTATGTCGCCGATGTCTCGAAGCTGGAGCAAGTGGTCGCGGCGGTGGACCATGCCCACCAGACCCTGGGCGGCTTCGACATCATCATCAACAACGCCGGTGTCGCACAGATTGACGCACTGCTGGACGTAACCCCGGAACAGGTCGACCGCACGTTGCGTATCAACGTGCAGGGCACGCTTTGGGGCATCCAGGCCGCAGGCAAGAAATTCAAGGCGCTGAAGCAGAGGGGCAAGATCATCAACGCCTGCTCGATTGCCGGCCATGAAGGCTTTGCGTTGCTGGGGGTGTATTCGGCCACCAAGTTTGCCGTGCGCGCGCTGACCCAGGCCGCGGCGAGGGAACTGGCCAGTGACGGGATTACCGTCAACGCCTACTGCCCGGGTGTGGTGGGCACCGACATGTGGGTCGAGATCGACAAGCGCATGGCCGAGATTACCGGCGCCGAGGTGGGGGCGACGTACAAGAAGTATGTGGACGGGATTGCGTTGGGCCGGGCGGAAACGCCGGAGGATGTGGCGGGGCTGGTGTCGTACCTGGCGGGGCCGGATTCGGATTACATGACCGGGCAATCGCCGTTGATTGATGGCGGGATTCTGTACCGCTGAGCTGGCAGAATCACTCGGTCAAAAAATGTGGGAGCGGGCTTGCTCGCGAAGGCGGAGTGTCAGCCACCGGAAATGTTGACTGGTACACCGCCTTCGCGAGCAAGCCCGCTCCCACATTTTTGACCGTGTTGGGTCAGTGCTTGCCGGGCATGTCGATACCCAGCTGGTTAACCCGCCGATACAAGGTCGCCCTGGAAATCCCCAACGCCTGCGCCGCCGCCAGCGGCTTCCATCGATGCCGAATCAACGCATCCAGCACCAACTGCCGTTCCGGGCTGACGCTTTCCGATGTTTCCACCGCAACCGCGTCACCACGAACTTCCACCGGCAAATCCGCCAGTTGAATTGTCCCGCCGTCGCACACCGCACAGGCGTATGCCAATACATGCCGCAGTTGCCGCACATTCCCCGGCCAGGCATAACCCAGCAGCGACTCCAGCGCCGCTGCCGCGATCCCGACCGCAACACCGCTGTGCCGCGCCTCATGCTCCAGAAGCCGATTGATCAATGCCAGTTTGTCCATGCGCTCGCGCAATGGCGGCACACAGAACCGCGCACAGCCCAACCGGAAATACAAATCCTCGCGAAAGCTTCCAGCACTCACCAGCGCCGCCAAGTCCCGATGGCTGGCGCAGATCACCTGGATATCCACCGCCCGGGTTTTTGCCCCGCCCAGCGGCGCCACTTCACCTTCGGCCATTACCCGCAGCAGTCGCGTCTGCAACGCCAGCGGCATGTCGCCGATCTCGTCGAGAAACAACGTGCCGCCATCGGCCTGCAACAGCAGCCCGGTCATGCCCTTGCTGGAGGCGCCGGTAAATGCCCCGGCCACGTAGCCGAACAGTTCGCTCTCGATCAGGTTTTCCGGGATCGCCGCGCAGTTCACCGCCACAAAGGGGCCGTCGCGACGGGCGCTGCGTTCATGCAACTGGCGGGCAAACACTTCCTTGCCGGCGCCGGTTTCGCCCTGGACCAGCACCGGCAGGTTGCGGTCCTTGACCCGCACGGCCAGGCGCAGATGTTCTTCTACTCGCGGGTCTACCTGATGACTCGAAGACACCGTCGCACGTGCAGCCTTACGCCGCGGCGCGCTGACCCGTACCTGCAACGCCCCCGGCTCGCCGAGCCAATGCAACTGCTGCGTCGATTGATCGGTCACGGCGCGCAACGCGTCCAGGTCAAACACTTCGCCGATATGCTCCGGCAACTGCCCGAAGCGCAATCTCAGGGCCTGCCGCGCCTTGCTGTTCAAGGCTTGCAGCCGCCCATCCTGATCCCACGCCAGCAGCATGTCCGGCTGGCTGTCGACGTAACCGGGCGTGCTGTGGGCCTGCAACACCCAATGTTGCCGGGCGCTGTGCATGAAAAACGCGTTCTCGATGGCCCGCGCGCTTTGCGCCACCATCTGCCGCACCAGGTGTTGGCTGCGCCGGTCATCCGGCGATTTCAGGGCGGAGGCGTCCATCACGCCCAGCAGGTTGCCCTGGGGATCAAAGATGGGTGCGGCAGAGCAGGTCAGGCCGATAAACGCCGCACGAAAGTGGTCGCGCTTGTGCACGGTGACCGCGGCCTTGCTGGTCAGCACCGTGGCCACGCCGCAGGTGCCTTCCTCGGCTTCCGACCAGCAGGTGCCCAGGTACAGGCCGGCCTTGCGGCAGTCGTTACGAATGCCGGCGTCCACACGATGGTCGATGGTCTGGCCCTGGGCGTCGGTAAGCATCACGCAGTAATCGGCGTGGCGCACCCGGTTGTGAATCTGCCCGACTTCCTCGCTGGCGATGCGCATGAACAGTTCGGCGCGTTCGCGGCATTCCTTGAGCAGGGTGCTGGTGAGGATGCGCGGCCCTTGCAGGGAGCCGGGGTCGAGGTGGTGCTGCTCCATGGAGCGGCGCCAGGAATCAAAAATCAGCGACGGCACCGGAGCCTGGGGCAGGCGGTCGGCGTTGCGTACCACGCGGCTGACACAGTCGACATGGTCCTTGGAGTTCACGGCGAGCATGGAAGCCTCCGGTTCTCGATCCTTGTTGTTATGCCCGCCATTAAGCGCCCATGGGCCGGGAGGAACAAGGCCGGCCTGACCAACTGCCCGAGGTGAGACGCAGCGTCTCATTGCGCCGCAGACGCTGCGGGCAGGTTGCAACGGCGCGTCTCATTGAACGGCCCACAGTGGCACGTCCACGCTTCCAGACAACTGCTCTGGGTCAAGGCTTTTCCGGGTTTTCCAACGGATTGGCACAGGCCGTGCTGAGTGTCTTGCAGCTGGCCTGATCCAGCCTTTTGTGTGTCGAGACAACCTGGAGAACAACAAGATGTCCACTCACCTGTCCACCGATCAATTGCTCCATGCCTACACCGTGATGCGCACCATCCGTGATTTCGAAGAACGCCTGCATGTGGAATTCGCCACCGGCGAGATCCCCGGTTTCGTGCATTTGTATGCCGGCCAGGAAGCCAGCGCCGCCGGGGTCATGGCCCACCTCAACGATGAAGATTGCATCGCCTCCAACCACCGTGGCCACGGCCATTGCATCGCCAAGGGCGTGGATGTGTTCGGCATGATGGCCGAGATCTACGGCAAGAAGACCGGCGTCTGCGGCGGCAAGGGCGGCTCCATGCACATCGCCGACCAGGAGAAGGGCATGCTCGGCGCCAACGGCATTGTGGGTGCCGGGGCGCCGCTGGCAGCCGGTGCGGCGCTGGCGGCCAAGCTCAAGGGCAGCGCGGGTGTGGCGGTCGCGTTTTTCGGCGACGGCGGCTCCAACGAGGGCGCGGTGTTCGAAGCGATGAACCTGGCCTCGATCATGAACCTGCCGTGCCTGTTCGTGGCCGAGAACAACGGTTATGCCGAAGCCACCGGGTCCGGCTGGTCGGTGGCCTGCAAGGACATTGCCGAGCGCGCCGTGGGTTTTGGCATGCCGGGGGTGATTGTCGACGGCAACGACTTTTTTGCCGTGCACGCCGCCCTCGGCGTTGCGGTAGAGCGTGCCCGCAGCGGTAAAGGGCCGACGCTGGTGGAGGTCAAACTGAGCCGTTTCTACGGCCACTTCGAAGGCGATGCGCAAACCTATCGCGGCCCGGACGAAGTGAAAAACCTGCGGGAAACCGGCGACTGCCTGAGCCTGTTTCGCCAGCGCTGCACCGCCGAAGGCTGGCTCGACGCGGCTCAGTTCGAACGCATCGACACCGAAGTCGCGCAGCTGATCGAAGACGCCGTGCGCCTGGCCAAGTCCGATCCCAAACCCCAGGCCGCCGACCTGCTGAGCGATGTCTACGTCGCCTACCGCTAACCGCCACCCACTACAAAAACAATCCGTGGAGAAGTCATCATGGCTAGAAAAATCAGCTATCAGCAGGCAATCAACGAAGCCCTGGCCCAGGAAATGCGCCGCGACCAGAGCGTGTTCATCATCGGCCAGGACGTGTCCGGCGGCACCGGTTCGCCCGGTGAACAGGACGCCTGGGGCGGCGTGCTCGGCGTCACCAAGGGGCTGTATCCAGAGTTCCCCGACCGCGTGCTCGACGCGCCACTTTCCGAGGTCGGTTATGTGGGCATGGCCGTCGGTGCAGCCACCCGTGGCATGCGCCCGGTGTGCGAGTTGATGTTCGTCGACTTTATCGGCTGCTGCCTCGACCAGTTGCTCAACCAGGCGGCGAAGTTTCGCTATATGTTCGGTGGCAAGACCACCACGCCGCTGGTGGTGCGCGCCATGTACGGCGCCGGCCTGCGTGCGGCGGCCCAGCATTCGCAGATGCTCACCTCGATGTGGACGCATATTCCCGGGCTCAAGGTGGTGTGCCCGGCCACGCCCTATGACGCCAAGGGCATGCTGATCCAGGCGATCCGCGACAACGACCCGGTGATTTTCCTCGAACACAAAATGCTCTACAGCCTCCAGGGCGAAGTGCCGGAAGAGCTGTACACCGTGCCGTTCGGCGAAGCCAACTACGTGCGTGAAGGCAACGATGTAACCCTGGTGACCTACGGGCGCATGGTGCACATCGCCCTGGAAGCCGCAGCTAATCTGGCGCGCCAGGGTATCGACTGCGAAGTGTTGGACCTGCGCACCACCAGCCCGCTGGACGAAGACAGCATCCTTGAAAGCGTGGAGAAAACCGGGCGCCTGGTGGTGATCGACGAGTCCAACCCACGTTGCTCGATTGCCACGGACATCAGTGCATTGGTGGCGCAACGCGCGTTCAGCTTCCTGCGCGCGCCGATCGAAATGGTCACCGCGCCTCACACGCCGGTGCCGTTCTCCGATGCCCTGGAGGACCTGTACATCCCCAACGCGGCGAAGATCGAAGCTGCGGTGCTGAAGATCGCCGACAAGAGGAATGCCGCATGATCCATACACTGACCATGCCCAAGTGGGGGCTGTCGATGACCGAGGGCCGGGTTGATGTCTGGCTCAAGCAGCCGGGCGACCGGGTGGAGAAGGGTGAAGAGGTGCTGGATGTCGAGACCGACAAGATTTCCAGCAGTGTCGAGGCACCCTTCAGCGGGGTGCTGCGGCGGGTGTTGGCCCAGAGCGATGAGACATTGCCCGTGGGGGCATTGCTGGCAATCGTGGTGGAAGGCGAGGCCAGCGAGGCCGAGATTGATGGGGTGATCGAGGCGTTCCAGGCGGGGTTCGTTTCCAGTGCCGCCGAGGCTGAAGCCAGCGGGCCATCGGCACAGAAGGTCGAGGTGGGCGGGCGCCTGCTGCGCTATCTGGACCTCGGGGAGGGCGGCACACCGCTGGTGCTGGTGCACGGCTTTGGTGGCGACCTGAATAACTGGCTGTTCAATCACCCGGTGCTCGCGGCTGAGCGGCGGGTGATCGCCCTGGATTTGCCGGGGCATGGCGAGTCGGGCAAGTACCTGCAAACGGGCGAGCTTGAGGAGCTGAGCCAGGCGGTATTGGCACTGCTGGATTATCTGAAGGTTGACCGGGTACACCTCGCCGGGCATTCCATGGGCGGGCTGGTTTCCCTGAACCTCGCGCGGGTGGCACCGCAGCGTGTGGCGTCGTTGACCCTGATCGCCAGCGCTGGATTGGGTACGCAGATCAACAGTGATTACCTGCAAGGTTTTATCGACGCGAGCAATCGCAATGCACTCAAGCCGCAACTGGTGCAACTGTTCAGCGATCCGGCGCTGGTGACTCGGCAGATGCTGGAAGACATGCTCAAGTTCAAGCGCCTGGAGGGTGTGGAGCAGGCGTTGCGGCAGATCACCGGAGCGTTGTTCAGCGGTGGTCGGCAGTTGGTGGATCTACGCAACGTTGTCGGGCAGCAGCCGAGCCTGGTGATCTGGGGCAGTGAGGACGCAATCATTCCGGCGAGCCATGCCCAGGGGTTGGAGGCTCAGGTGGAGATACTGCCGGGGCAGGGGCATATGGTGCAGTTGGAGGCGGCGGAGCGGGTGAATCAGTTGATGCTGGCGTTTCTTCGGACCTGATCGTTCCCACGCTCCGCGTGGGAACGATCTTCAAATGTGGGAGCGGGCTTGCTCGCGAAGGCGGTGTATCAGTGCCAGATTTATTGACTGACCCACCGCATTCGCGAGCAAGCCCGCTCCCACACAAGCCAGCTCCCACACTTACCTCTGGCGCTTCAGGGTTTCGCTGGGCAACTCCTGAAACAACGCCCGATAACTGTTGGAAAACCGCCCCAAATGCCAGAACGACCAATTCATCGCCACCTCCGCAACGGTGGTGTCCACTGACGGCGGGTTCAACAACTCCCGCCGTGCACTGTTCAACCGGCGCAACCGCAACCACTGCGCCGGGCTCATCCCGGTATACGTCTTGAACCCGTGCTGCAACTGGCGCAACGGCACCCCGGCAATGCGCGCCAGCTGCAGCAGGTTGACGGTTTCATCCGGCACATCCGCCGCCCATTCGCCAATGCGCGCCATGATGATTCGCTCCTCGGTGCGTCGCTGCAATGAGCCCTTGTCGAGGCACACGCAGGCGTTGTCGAGGATGAACAGGCAGTCGTCCAGTAACTGCTGAGTCAGCGCATCACGACTCGGCAGGTCCAGCGTCGCCGACAGCCGTGTCAGCGTGCCGCTGAGCCAGCGGCTGAACAACGGGTTTTGCAGGGAGTTGAGCGGGGCCATGAACAACCCCTCCAGCTTCGCCACATCCAGACCATGGCGCTGGACAAACTGCGGCCCGAACACCACTGCCACTTCGCGGTAGTTTTCCGGGGTGATCCAGGTGTTGCGGCTTTCGCCATTGAGCACGTACAGCGCGTTGTCGCTGCCATCGAAACAGAACGCCAGGGAACCCGGCGGCGCGTTGAAGTTCTGCTCCACCCGGGTGTTCATCCGCTCTTCGTACACCTCGACACCTTGCAGGTCGAGATAGCGGATCTGCCCGGCAAAATGCCCCGGGGACATCTGCTGGTACTGCTGCACCCAACCGGGTGTCGCACTGCATTGAGCGGTCACATCACCGGTGGTGAAGGCCTGTACGCGCAAAGCTGTTGCCTGTGTCATGGGTAACCTGGGCGCACTCTATTGGTGCGTTGTGGTTGGCGCAAAGTGGATAGATGCCGTTGGACGGCTGGCCCAAGATAGACCTCAATGCGCCGCGAGGGAAGCCCGCGGCGCAGCATCCAACCCATGACGAGGTCCTTATGAACGCCCCCTTCGATCAGCTGTCCGCCTGGCTGAAAGAACACAAGATTACCGAAGTCGAATGCGTGATCAGTGATTTGACTGGCATCGCACGCGGCAAGATTTCGCCCACCAACAAGTTCCTGCATGAGCGAGGCATGCGCCTGCCGGAAAGTGTGTTGCTGCAAACGGTAACCGGGGACTTTGTCGACGACGATATCTACTACGACCTGCTGGACCCGGCCGACATCGACATGATCTGCCGCCCGGTGTCCAACGCCACCTACGTGGTGCCATGGGCCATCGAGCCGACGGCCATCGTGATCCACGACACCTTCGACAAGCAGGGCAACCCCATCGAACTGTCGCCGCGCAACGTGCTGAAAAAGGTCCTGCAACTCTATACCGACCAGGGCTGGCAGCCGATTGTCGCGCCGGAGATGGAGTTCTACCTGACCCAGCGCTGCGAAGACCCGGACCTGCCGCTGAAGACCCCGCTGGGCCGTTCCGGTCGCGCCGAAAGTGGCCGCCAGTCGTTCTCCATCGACGCTGCCAACGAGTTCGACCCGCTGTTCGAAGACGTCTACGACTGGTGCGAAGCCCAGGGCCTGGACCTCGACACGCTGATCCATGAAGACGGCCCGGCGCAGATGGAAATCAACTTCCGCCACGGCGACGCCCTGGACCTGGCCGACCAGATCACCGTGTTCAAACGCACCCTGCGCGAGGCTGCACTCAAGCACAACGTGGCGGCCACCTTCATGGCCAAACCGGTGGCCGACGAGCCCGGCAGCGCCATGCACCTGCACCAGAGCGTGGTGGAGATCGCCACCGGCAAGCAGGTGTTTGTCGATGAGCACGGCAACAAGAGCCAACTGTTCCTCAACCACATCGGCGGCCTGCAGAAGTACATCCCCAAGCTGCTGCCGATGTTTGCGCCTAACGTCAACTCGTTCCGCCGCTTCCTGCCGGACACCTCGGCACCGGTCAACGTCGAGTGGGGCGAAGAAAACCGCACCGTCGGCCTGCGTGTACCGAGCTCCAGCCCCGACGCCATGCGCGTGGAAAACCGCCTGCCGGGTGCCGACGCCAACCCGTACCTGGCCATCGCCGCCAGCCTGCTGTGCGGCTACCTCGGCATGATCGAAAAGGTCGAGCCCAGCGCCCCGGTGGAAGGCCGTGCCTACGAACGCCGCAACCTGAGGCTGCCGATCACCATCGAAGACGCCCTGGCGCGCATGGAAGAGTGCGACACCGTCAAGCAGTACCTGGGGGACAAGTTTGTGCGCGGCTACGTCGCGGTCAAGCGCGCCGAACACGAGAACTTCAAGCGGGTGATCAGCTCCTGGGAACGTGAATTCCTGCTGCTGAGCGTCTGACGACTCGTCCGTAGCTTAGCGAGGCTGCGTCGGGCCCACCGCAATTGTGTCTGATACAACGCTACGCAGCCTCGCCAAGGCTCGACAGCTGCTACGGGCAGAATGGCTGGATGAATACATAAAAATCAATCAAGCAAAGGGGTGTCGATATGCGTCTGGTGAAAAAGCTTCTCCCGCTGGCCTTGGCGGCATTGTTCAGTAGCGCGGGTCATGCCGCGCAGACGGTCAGTGTGTACAACTGGACCGACTACATCGGTGAGACCACCTTGGCCGACTTCCAGGCCAAGACCGGGATCAAGGTGATCTACGACGTGTTCGACTCCAACGAAACCCTGGAAGGCAAACTGCTCGCCGGCCGTACCGGCTACGATGTGGTGGTGCCGTCCAACCACTTCCTGGCGCGCCAGGTAAAGGCCGGCGCGTTCCTCAAGCTGGACCGTTCGCAGCTGCCCAACTTCAAGAACCTCGACCCCAAGCTGCTCAAGCTGCTGGAGAAAAACGACCCGGGCAACGAGCATTCGGTGCCGTACCTGTGGGGCACCAACGGCATCGGCTACAACGTGGACAAGGTCAAGCAGGTGTTGGGCATCGACCATATCGACTCGTGGGCCGTGCTGTTTGAACCGGAGAACATCAAGAAGCTCCACGAGTGCGGCGTCGCGTTCCTCGACTCGGCGGATGAACTGTTCCCGGCGATCCTCAACTACATGGGCAAGGACCCGCGCAGCGAGAATCCCGAAGACTACAAACAGGCCGAGGCCAAGCTGCTGACCCTGCGGCCGTACATCACTTATTTCCATTCCTCCAAGTACATCTCGGACCTGGCCAACGGTGATATCTGCGTCGCCTTCGGTTATTCCGGCGACGTGTTCCAGGCGGCCAACCGCGCCAAGGAAGCCAAGAACGGCGTGAACATCGCCTACTCGATCCCCAAGGAAGGCAGCAACCTGTGGTTCGACCTGCTGGCCATCCCGGCGGACGCCGCCAACCCGAAAGCCGCCCACGCCTTCATCAACTACTTGCTGGACCCTGAAGTGATCGCCAAGGTCAGCGCCAGCGTCGGCTACGCCAACCCGAACCCGGCGGCCAAGGCCTTCATGGCCCCCGAGCTGGTGAACAACCCCGAGATCTACCCGTCCCAGGAAGTGCTCGACAAACTCTACATTTCCACCACCCCGACGCCCGCCGTCATGCGCTTGATGACGCGGTCCTGGAGCAAAGTGAAGACCAACAAATGAACCGTTCCTCCTCCGACCACGCTCGTTCCTATTACCTGGCTTCGGCCAACGCCATGCCCCGGCGCCCAGCGCTGGGGGCTGACCTGACCGCCGATGTGTGTGTGATCGGCGGTGGGTTCACCGGGGTCAACACCGCCATCGAACTGGCCCAGCGTGGGCTGTCGGTGATTTTGCTGGAGGCCCGGCGGATTGGCTGGGGCGCCAGCGGGCGCAATGGCGGGCAGTTGATACGCGGGATTGGGCATGACGTATCGGGCTTTGCCAGGTACGTGGGGGAGGAGGGCGTGCGTTACCTGCAGCAGGCCGGGATCGATTCGGTGGCGCTGGTGGGGGAGCGGATTCGCGAGCACGGGATTGACTGTGATTTGCGCTGGGGGTTTTGCGAGTTGGCGAATACGCCGGCGCAGTTTGCGGCGTTTCAGGGGGAGCTGGAGAGCCTGGCTGCCTTGGGGTATGCGCCTGAAACGCGGTTGGTGGCATCGCAGGATATGGCGCAGGTGGTTGGCTCAGGCTTGTATGCCGGTGGCCTGGTGGACATGGGCTCCGGGCATCTGCACCCGTTGAACCTGGTGCTGGGGGAGGCTGGTGTGGCCGAATCCCTTGGGGTGCGGATCTTTGAAGACAGCCCGGTGCTGGAGTTGATCCATGGCGACACGGTGCAGGTGCGTTGCGAGTTTGGCAGCGTGCGCGCCGGTAGCCTGGTGCTGGCGTGCAATGCGCATCTGGAGGAATTGGAGCCGAAGTTGAGCGGCAAGGTGTTGCCAGCGGGGAGCTACATCATTGCGACCGAGCCGCTGTCGGTTGGGGTGGCTGATCAGTTGATTCCGCAGAACCTGGCGTTGTGTGATCAGAAAGTGGGGTTGGATTATTACCGGCTTTCGGCGGATCGGCGCTTGTTGTTTGGGGGGGCTTGTCATTATTCGGGGCGTGATCCGGTGGATATCGCGGGGT
The DNA here is from genome assembly GCF_013385805.1 of Pseudomonas sp. C6002. Lineage (NCBI taxonomy): Bacteria > Pseudomonadati > Pseudomonadota > Gammaproteobacteria > Pseudomonadales > Pseudomonadaceae > Pseudomonas > Pseudomonas sp. C6002. The sequence goes on from NZ_JACAPH010000031.1 coordinate 25,023, forward strand.
ATATGCGGCCGAAGATGCTCAAGGTTTTTCCGCAGTTGGCGAATACCGCGATTGAGTTTCAGTGGGGGGGGAAGATCGGCATCACCGCCAATCGCTTTCCCCAGGTGGGGCGCCTGAAGCAGCATCCGAATGTGTTCTATGCCCAGGGGTATTCGGGGCATGGGTTGAACGTGACTCACTGGTGTGCGCGGTTATTGGCCGAGGGGATTCAGGCTGGGCAGAGTCGGGGGTTGGATGTTTTCAGCCAGGTGCCGCATATGACGTTTCCCGGGGGGAAGGTGTTGCGTTCGCCGCTGCTGGCGTTGGGGATGTTGTGGTATCGGGTGCGGGAGATGGTGGGGTGATTGATTGTGTACATATCCGTTTCTTCGGTAACGGCCACCTAGGGTTTCGCTCTTACAGCGAGTC
>NZ_JACAPH010000031.1:25537-25690 GCF_013385805.1 Pseudomonas sp. C6002
CTGCCGGTTTACCCGCTCCGCAATACCTGCGTTCGGCCTCGGGCTTATTGGGGCAGTCAGATCAAAAGCAAAAGCACAGCGGCCTCCCGGCCGGCTTGAGTGTTAAAAGCAGAGGCACGATCCAAAGCGGACGCAGATCTGCTTTTCTGTGGG
>NZ_JACAPH010000032.1:0-11984 GCF_013385805.1 Pseudomonas sp. C6002
TGATCATGCGCTTTTCGTCAACGGCCACGCGGGCGGCGGAGCCTTCGAGTTCGGCGAGGCCTTCGGCGACGTCGAGTTTGTCGAGGGCGGCCTTGGCGCGCACGATGGCGGCGGAGTCAGCGGCGGTGACGGCGCGGGCTTCGATGGCGGCAGCAGCGCCGGCGCCGTCGAGGCGGTCCATGTTGGCTTCGGTGGCGTGGCCGGCGTTGGCGCCTTTGGCAACTACTTCGCCGTCTTCTTCTTTGTCGAACTCGTCCCAGCTCAGCATGACGTGTCGTCTCCTGCGTGAGGGCTCTTAGGTGCCCGTGTGAAACCGGATGGTTGGGTGTTCACACGGCCCAAAGGCCGCGGTGGATCTTAAGGAATCGTTTGTTGCAGCTAACGCACGCATTAAACGGAATCAGGGTTACGGGTGTTCTGCTTGAGGCTTGAGGGGCGGAGCAATGCTTACTGGCTCCAGCGGGGGCCTCAGGTCTGGCTCTTCGTCCCAGTGTAAAGGGATATTGCAGGCCCGATTTACCCGCGCATTATAGGGAAAAATTCGACTTTGTGTTGCGGCGGATGGTCTCGGTGAGCGGCCAAAATGGTGGTGTTTGCAGCCAAGGTCCGGGTTTACAAGGCTTTGCCTGGCTTGGATTTTTTTGACGGGCGGTAGGCGTTTGTTTCAGCGCGCCGAACTGGGGCAGATTCGGTCTGGAAGTTCTTGCGCCGTTTGGCGCAAGAACGGGTCGCGGGGGGTTACTGGGCTGCGGCTTTGATGCTGGCAAACATCTGCTTGCCAGCCTTGGCGGGGTCCGCGTCTTTATTGCTCATGAAGTTGCTGACCACATCAAACACCGCCCCTTGCACCGCCTGGGACGTGGACATGTTGAAGGCCATGCTCGGCTCCAGCGTGCCGGCGTTCTCGGCTTCGGCGAAGTCCTTGGCGGAAGCCTGGGCACAGCTGTCGAACTGGCTCATGTCCAGGCCCTTGATCACCGGGATGGAGCCTTTGTTCTGGTTGAACACGCTCTGGAATTGCGGCTCCAGGGCGATCTTGGCCAGGTCGTCGCGAGCCGCGTTGTTGCCCGGCGTATCATTTTTACTGGACGGTTTGAACATGGCCAGTGAGTCGATGGTGTAGCTATAAATGCCTTGTGAGCCGGGGAAGGGCACGCATTCATAATCGGCCCCGGCTTTTTTACCCGCCGCGGTCCACTCACTCTTGGCCCAGTCCCCCATGATTTGCATGCCGGCCTGGCCATTGATGACTTTGGCGGTTTCCATGTTCCAGTCCTGGCCTGCGCCGTTGGGGTCCATGTAGGTCTTCAGCTTGCGCAGCGCGACGAAGACTTCGGTCATTTTGGGGCCGGTGAAGGTGGCTTCGTCGTTGTCGATAAAGGCTTTCTGGAAGCCATCGGCGCCCAGGATGCTGAGCACCAGGCCTTCAAATACGGTGGTGTCCTGCCAGGGTTGGCCGCCGTGGGCGATGGCGATGAAGCCGGCGGCCTTGAGTTTGTCGCCGGCGGCGTAGAGTTCTTCCAGGGTGGCCGGGGCTTTGGACACGCCGGCTTTCTTGAGCACCTCGGGGTTGATCCATAACCAGTTGATGCGGTGGATGTTGAGCGGTACGGCGACGTAGTGGTCGTCGAACTTCATCAGTTGCGCAATGCTTTCGGGCAGCAGGCTGTCCCAGTGATTGGCCTTGGCGACGTTGTCGACGCTGGTCAGCAGGCCCAGCTTGCCCCACTCCTGAATGTCCGGAGCTTTGATCTGCGCGGCAGAGGGCGGGTTGCCGGAGACGGCGCGGCTCTTGAGGACGGTCATGGCAGCAGCGCCACCGCCGCCGGCCACGGCACTGTTTTGCCAGATGAAGCCGTCTTTCTCGATCAGTTGTTGCAGCACCTGTACAGACTTGGCTTCCCCGCCCGAGGTCCAGTAGTGGACGACTTCAACAGTGCCTTTGCTGTCGGCTGCGTGAGCGGCGAACGTGCAAAGGCTGGCGAGGGAGATGGCAACGGCAAGGCGATGGGGGATTTTCATGTGGGATAACCCTTTTTGTTGTTTTGGGGAGCGGTGCTTATTCCAGCCCCAGCCCTTTGCGGCCGAGGGTGTTCAGTTGCGGCGTCATGAAGCGGTCTTTCCACTCTTTCTCGTAGTCCTCCCGGGCGAAATCATCCGGTGAGGCCCCTTGCTCGAACGCCCTGAGCACATCCTTGGCGTACCGCAGGTTTTTCGGGCACATGGGCGCGGCGGGCACGTACATCACGTTGCCCCAGCCCTGTTGATTTTCGACGGGGGCGACGCTGTGGATCACGTCGCAGTGCCACCACACCGAATCGCCGGCCTGCACGTCCGGAATCGGGGTCATGCCCTGGACCAGCAGCGGGTGCCATTTCTCTGAAACTGGCAGCACCTTGCCCGGCGCAACGCCGCACAGCTCATCTTCGGGGACATCGTCCAGCAGCGGGCGCAGCAGCATGTAGGCCATCGCCTTGGGGATCGGCAAGGTATGCAGCACGCCCTGGTCGGCCTGCATGTCGCACAGTGCGGTCCAGCCCTGGAAGGTACGGAAGGCCGAGCATTTCACCGTGTCCTTGTAGGCGTATTCATCGACTTCTGTGCGATTTGCAGCGTCCCAGGGGTCGTAGGACTTGAAATCGTTGCGGTAGATCTTGTCGAACACCTTTAGGTAGGCGGGGTGCAGCCAGCGTTCCAGGGCGCCCGAGTCGGTGTGCGGGCCAAGCCCTTTGGAGGTGGTGCCGGGTGGGCGGCGGCGGACGCGGTCGGGGTACAACGCATTGATGTCTGGGTCGAACCATTGCCGGCCTTGGGAATTGATGGTCCACAGGCGATTCAGGAACGACTGTGCAGCGCCCATGCGTTCGTGTTGGCGCACTTGCATCTGGGCGTCGGACCAATAGATGGGGAATATCTCCGGGCGTGAGGCTTCGAGGTTGCCGAAGAAGTTGTCAGCCGGGCCGCGATACACCTCGTCGAAAAGGTTGTGGTCGAGGTAGTCCAGCAGGCTCTTGTCCCACGCCAGCACCTGTTCCCTGGGGAAGTGGTTGCGGATCACCAGGCAGCCCCGGCGTTTGATGAGGGCTCGTTGTGCTTCGGTGACCTGGCCGGTGGCGATGGTTTCAAAGTCGAGTTCGGGCCAGGCAGACTGCTGGGCCTTGATCGAGGCGATTTCAGCCCTGATGAACTCGCTGACCTCGGCGAACAGCGCAGGCACGTCGCCGATCTGCGCGCGCAGGGCCTTTTTCATGGCGACGATGCTGCGCTTGTAGTCGTCCGGCAGCTCGGCGCATTCGAAGGCGTGGTAGTTGCTCATGGGGTGACCTGTCTTGTTGTTGTGTGCATACAGGTATGGAATCACCCCGGCCCGCCTGAGCGGCAGCCTGATTTGGCGCGTTGAGCAGTACGATTGTGGCGTTTGTTGTAAGGCGTATAGAAGAATCGGCTTATTGAAAGTGATGCCCGTGTTGAAGCCGAAACTGTGACGGCGTCATGCCCTTGTGCGCCTTGAACTGCCGATTGAACAACGCCTGGGAGGCATAGCCGACCTGTTCGGAAATCGCGCTGACCGCCAGGTTGCCCTGCATCAATAAAGCGCAGGCATGTCCGATGCGTAGCCGGACGATGTAGTCCAGCGCCGTGCAGCGTGTGTGTTTGCGGAACATGCGATGGAAGGCTGAAACGCTGACGCAGGCCATTTGCGCCAGCTCGGGAATGCCGACAGGTTGCGCATAGTGGCCGTGCAGGTAGTCCAGGACGCGGCGGATGCGCGCGTCTTCAACGATGTGAGGGGCGGCGTTTTCCGTCGCGATGCGCTGCGCGGCGATATCCCGGGACAATGTGTTGAGCACGGTAAGCAACGAGATCAGTCGCTGGGAAGCGTCTTGCTCGACCATGGCTTCGATCACCGGGCGCAGCGCCCGGGACGTAGCATCACTGAAACTCAACGCCTGTCGCGCAGCAGCCAATAGCGCGCGCGTCGACCCCATCTCCGGAAACAGTTGCACCAGCGAGTCCGCCCAGGCCTCGGAAAACCAGATGACCAGGGCAATGTGCGGTTTGGCGGGGTCGATCAGCTCGGCGGAAGACCAGCTATGGGGCACGTTCGGGCCCACCAGCACCAGGTCGCCGTCATCGTACAGCGCCACATCGTTGCTGATATAGCGGTGCCCGCGGCTGTTGAGGGTCAGGGTCAGTTCGTATTCGGGATGGTGATGCCATTCAAACGGAATCGCTTCCGGTAGACGCCTGTTCAGCAGGGTCCAAGAGGTGTTCGCCTCGGTGGGGATTTTTTCGAAACTGGCTCGCATGAATGCATCCTGCCTTGCAGGTGAGGTGGCGGCGCCACAATCGTAGCATTCGATTCAAGCGGTAGGGGATAAGCCGGCTCTTTGCCGCAAGAACGATTTCTTGCGGCGAATAAGATCAGGTTCAGTTCAAACTAACGAAGTTATTATCCGTTAGAGCAACCGTTACCCATGACCTGATATTGAAGAATATGACGCTGACCTTGTGAGTCTTCATATTCCATCTTTACCGGTACTACTTGGCATACATCCGGGACTTCACTCATGGACACTACTTTGGCGACGTCCAGATGGGTGCTGTAAGTGTAATCCTCAACAATCGGGGTGCTCTGGCTGGCTACGTCAGTCGGGGCTTCGTCGGCCAGGGCGGCGGTGGCGCACAAGCTGCTAAGGGCCATAACTAATAACGCTTTCATTTGACTATTTACCTTTTGGCGGTCGAAAGGGGTCACGGGGCCCTTGTGAGGCCACGTGTGTAACTTGATTGGGAAGTTCGGATTAACGTTGCCTTCGTGGGGGCTGTTACGTTGTTAATCACAGTGCCTTGATGGCGAGGTTGATTTTAGGCGTCCGAGTTATATTCATATACCCGTGCTTTTGATAAACACTATTGGTGGTTTTTGTAACAATCGCGAAATGAAGGTTTTTTCAGAAACCTGCAAAGCGCCACGGGCCGCGGGCCAGAGCGCTGCCAGGGGATAGGTGGGCAATTTGTAGGGGCTTGTTACTACCATCGTCGAATGGTTCTATAGGTCCGGCCCGGCTACAACAGGGCCATACAACAACAACTATGTCACCGAGGTAAGAAAGATGAGTGCGGCTTCTCTGTACCCCGTTCGCCCCGAAGTAGCAGCCAATACGCTGACCGATGAGGCGACCTACAAGGCCATGTACCAGCAGTCGGTGGTCAACCCCGACGGTTTCTGGCGCGAGCAAGCCAAGCGCCTTGACTGGATCAAGCCTTTCACCACGGTGAAGCAGACCTCCTTCGACGATCACCATGTCGACATCAAATGGTTTGCCGACGGCACCCTCAACGTTTCCTACAACTGCCTGGACCGCCACCTAGCCGAGCGTGGCGACCAGCCAGCAATCATCTGGGAGGGCGACGACCCTGCCGAAAGCCGCACCATCACCTACCGCGAGCTGCATGAAGAAGTCTGCAAGTTCGCCAACGCCCTGCGCGGCCAGGATGTGCACCGCGGCGACGTGGTGACTATCTATATGCCGATGATTCCCGAAGCTGCGGTCGCCATGCTGGCCTGTGCCCGGATCGGTGCGATTCACTCGGTGGTGTTTGGCGGGTTCTCGCCAGAGGCCCTGGCCGGTCGGATCATCGACTGCAAATCCAAGGTGGTGATCACCGCCGACGAAGGCATTCGTGCCGGCAAGAAGATTTCCCTGAAGGCCAACGTCGACGACGCCCTGACCAACCCGGAAACCAGCAGCATCCAGAAAGTCATCGTGTGCAAGCGCACCGGCGGCAACATCAAGTGGAACCAGCATCGCGACATCTGGTACGAAGACCTGATGAAAGTGGCGGGCACCGTGTGTGCGCCGAAAGAGATGGGCGCCGAAGAAGCGCTGTTCATCCTTTACACCTCGGGCTCCACCGGCAAGCCGAAGGGCGTGCAGCACACCACCGGCGGCTACCTGTTGTACGCAGCCCTGACCCACGAGCGCGTGTTTGACTACCGCCCGGGCGAAATCTACTGGTGCACCGCCGACGTCGGCTGGGTCACCGGCCACACCTATATCGTCTATGGCCCACTGGCCAACGGCGCGACCACGCTGATGTTCGAAGGCGTGCCGAACTATCCGGACATCACCCGGGTGGCGAAGATCGTCGACAAGCACAAAGTGAACATCCTCTACACCGCACCGACCGCGATCCGCGCCATGATGGCCTCCGGCACCGCCGCCTGCGAAGGCGCCGATGGCAGCAGCTTGCGCCTGCTGGGTTCGGTGGGTGAGCCGATTAACCCGGAAGCGTGGGACTGGTACTACAAGAACGTCGGCCAATCCCGTTGCCCGATCGTCGATACCTGGTGGCAGACCGAGACCGGCGGCAACATGATGAGCCCGCTGCCGGGCGCCCATGCCCTCAAGCCGGGTTCGGCGGCGCGCCCATTCTTTGGCGTGGTACCGGCGCTGGTGGACAACCTCGGCAACCTGATTGAAGGCGTGGCCGAGGGTAACCTGGTGATCCTGGATTCGTGGCCGGGCCAGGCACGTACGCTGTATGGCGACCATGACCGGTTTGTGGACACCTACTTCAAGACCTTCCGTGGCATGTACTTCACCGGTGACGGTGCGCGTCGTGACGAGGATGGCTACTATTGGATCACCGGGCGGGTGGATGACGTGCTGAACGTGTCCGGCCATCGCATGGGCACCGCCGAGATTGAAAGCGCCATGGTTGCCCACCCGAAAGTCGCGGAAGCGGCGGTGGTGGGGGTGCCTCATGACATCAAGGGCCAGGGCATCTATGTGTATGTCACGCTGAAAAACGGCGAAGAGCCGAATGAAGCGCTGCGCCTGGAGCTGAAAAACTGGGTGCGTAAAGAGATCGGGCCGATTGCTTCGCCGGATGTGATCCAGTGGGCACCGGGCTTGCCGAAGACCCGTTCGGGGAAAATCATGCGCCGGATCCTGCGCAAGATTGCCACCGCTGAATACGACGGGTTGGGGGATATCTCCACCCTGGCGGATCCGAGTGTGGTGGCGCATTTGATCGAGACGCACAAGACCATGAACGTCGCGTAAGGCGGGTTTGTGGGACGAAGCCCCATTCGGCGTAGGCCGGGTGGGGCTTTTTTGTGCGATCGGACAGGCGACCTATAACCCCTGTGGGAGCGGGCTTGCTCGTGAAGGCGGCGTGTCAGCCAGCACATCACCCACTGACACACCGTCTTCGCGAGCAAGCCCGCTCCCACATTTAGATTGCATTCCAAGGCTGGTCATCCGGTGGGGCGACTTACACAAGGCCAATAAATATCGGATTGTGTTGTAGGAAGTTTCTGAATGTTACCGACCCCGGCAAATGTGTAACCCCACGCCCAAACATGAGGCAAAGTGCTACGCCCATGCCCCGAAAACCCGCGTCTTAGACGCCCTGAAAAATTAGATCCAACGCTACACTTGCCGTGCTAGAAGGGTTTGCGAATAATAGGCCCGCAACTTGCAGCGTTAACAGGTTTAATATCTTTTGCCTCTGCATAAAATCAAGAGGCTGTCAATGTGCTGGAACCGCTTTCTCGGTGCTTCTGTAAATTGTTGTCGCATTGAGGAAATATCGGCTTCCGGCCTGTCGTTAGAATGCCGATCACTCGCTCGTCGTCGCCGATGCTGAACTGGCGCAGGACGCAGCACCGCTATTCGGTTTCACTCATTCGCATCGTGGGCCCTGGCTCATACTGCTGTTTTGCCCTATACCGATGGAGTCCCAAGATGAAGAAACTCGTGCTGTTGGGCGCCCTGGCGCTGTCCGTGCTGTCCATGCAGGCTTTCGCCGAAGGCAAGCCACTGAAGATTGGTATTGAAGCGGCTTACCCTCCGTTTGCCTCCAAGGCACCGGACGGCAGCATCGTCGGTTTTGACTACGACATCGGCAACGCCCTGTGTGAGCAGATGCAGGTCAAGTGCACCTGGGTCGAGCAGGAATTCGACGGCCTGATCCCGGCGCTGAAAGTGCGCAAGATCGACGCCATCCTGTCCTCGATGTCCATCACCGACGATCGCAAGAAGTCCGTGGACTTCACCAACCGCTACTACCTGACCCCAGCTCGCCTGGTATTGAAGGAAGGCACTGCCGTCAGCGACAGCCTGGATGAATTGAAAGGCAAGAAAATCGGCGTGCAGCGCGGTTCGATCCACGACCGTTTCGCCAAGGAAGTGCTGGCTCCCAAAGGCGCCACCATTGTTCCTTACAGCTCGCAGAACGAAATCTACCTGGACGTAGAAGCCGGTCGCCTTGATGGCACCGTGGCCGACGCCACCCTGTTGCAGGAAGGCTTCCTCGACACGCCAGCCGGTAAAGGCTACGCGTTCACCGGCCCGGCCTTCACCGACGCCAAGTACTTCGGCGACGGTATCGGCATCGCGGTACGTAAAGGCGACAAGGAAAACCTGGACCGCATCAACGCTGCAATCGCTGCGATCCGTGCCAACGGCAAGTACAAGGCAATCCAGGACAAGTACTTCAACTTCGACATTTACGGCCCAGAAGCCAAGTAAACCGTCGCAGCTGTCTGTCCAGAATGGCGCAAGCACCAGGATCTCTGAAGTTTGCGCCATTTTTTCATCCCCCTTTTCGAGGACCTGAATCATGTTGAAAGGCTACGGGGCTGTCATCCTCGATGGCGCTTGGTTGACGCTTCAGCTCGCCTTGTCGTCCATGGCCCTGGCCATTGTTCTGGGTCTGATCGGGGTCGCGTTGCGCCTCTCGCCGGTGCGCTGGTTGGCCTGGCTGGGCGACCTGTACTCCACGGTGATCCGCGGGATCCCCGACCTGGTGCTGATCCTGCTGATTTTCTACGGCGGTCAGGACCTGCTTAACCGCGTTGCGCCGTTGCTCGGCTACAACGACTACATTGACTTGAACCCCTTGGCCGCCGGTATCGGCACCCTGGGTTTCATCTTTGGCGCCTACCTTTCGGAAACCTTCCGTGGCGCCTTCATGGCCATTCCCAAGGGCCAGGCCGAAGCCGGCCTGGCGTATGGCATGAGCCCGTTCCAGGTGTTTTTCCGGGTGATGGTGCCGCAGATGATTCGGCTGGCGATCCCCGGGTTTACCAACAACTGGCTGGTACTGACCAAGGCCACCGCATTGATTTCGGTGGTGGGCCTGCAAGACATGATGTTCAAGGCCAAGCAGGCGGCAGACGCCACCCGCGAACCTTTTACCTTCTTCCTCGCAGTGGCGGCGATGTACCTGGTGATCACCAGCGTGTCGTTGCTGGCCCTGCGTCATCTTGAGAAGCGCTACTCGGTAGGCGTAAAGGCGGCTGATCTATGATCTTCGACTACAACGTCATCTGGGAGGCCATGCCGCTGTACCTCGGCGGCTTGCTGACCACCCTGAAACTGCTGGCCATTTCGCTGTTCTTCGGTTTGCTCGCGGCCTTGCCCCTGGGCCTGATGCGCGTGTCCAAGCAGCCGATCGTCAACGGTGTTGCCTGGCTCTACACCTATGTGATTCGCGGCACGCCGATGCTGGTGCAGCTGTTCTTGATCTACTACGGCCTGGCCCAGTTCGAAGCGGTGCGCGAAAGCTTCATGTGGCCACTGCTGTCCAGCGCGACCTTCTGCGCGTGCCTGGCGTTTGCCGTGAACACCAGCGCCTATACCGCCGAGATCATCGCCGGCAGCCTCAAGGCCACGCCCCACGGCGAGATCGAGGCAGCCAAGGCCATGGGCATGTCGCGCTACAAGCTGTACCGCCGGATCCTGCTGCCATCGGCCCTGCGCCGGGCGCTGCCGCAATACAGCAACGAAGTGATCATGATGCTCCAGACCACCAGCCTTGCGTCCATCGTCACCCTGATCGACATCACCGGTGCCGCACGCACGGTGAACGCCCAGTACTACTTGCCGTTCGAAGCCTATATCACTGCGGGTGCGTTCTACCTGTGCCTGACCTTCATCCTGGTGCGCCTGTTCAAGTTGGCCGAAGGCCGCTGGCTGAGCTACCTGGCTCCACGGAAGCATTGATATGGAACGTATCGATCACCTGTTGCCCTGGGGTCACCTGGGCTGCGAACGCCAGCTGACGGTGTTCCGTTTCGGCAGCGGCGAGCGCAAGGCCTATATCCAGGCCAGCCTGCACGCCGATGAATTGCCCGGCATGCGCGCCGCCTGGGAGCTGAAAAAGCGCCTGACGGAACTGGAGCAGCAAGGCACCCTCAACGGCGTGATCGAGCTGGTCCCCGTCGCTAACCCGATGGGCCTGGGACAGTTGCTGCAAGGCAGCCACCAGGGCCGCTTCGAGGTCGGCAGCGGCAAGAATTTCAACCGTGATTTCGTTGAGTTGAGCGAGCCGGTTACCGAGTTGCTCAACGGCAAGCTGGGGGATGATCCTCACGCCAATGTGCGCTTGATCCGCCAGGCCATGAGCGACGCGCTGAACGCCTTGCCGGAGCCGAGCAGCCAGTTGCAAGGCATGCAGCGAGTGTTGCTGAGCCATGCCTGCACCGCCGACGTGGTCCTCGACCTGCATTGCGACGCCGAAGCCGCGTTGCACATGTACGCGCTGCCGCAACACTGGCCGCAGTGGCGTTCGCTGTCGGCGCACCTGAATGTGAAGGTCGGCCTGCTGGCGGAAGATTCCGGCGGCAGTTCGTTTGACGAAGCCTGCTCGCTACCGTGGCTGCGGCTGTCCCGGGCGTTCCCCGAGGCGCAGATTCCCCTGGCGTGCCTGGCGACGACTCTGGAGCTGGGTGGCCAGGCCGATACTGGCCGTGACGAAGCGATTTTCCACGCTGAAGGCATCCTGGCGTTCCTCGCCGAGCAAGGCCTGATCCGTGGTGAATGGCCCGCGCCGCAGCACGAGCCCTGCGAAGGCCTGCCCTTCGAAGGCACCGAGTTGTTGTTCGCGCCCCACGCCGGCGTGATCAGCTACCTGCGTAAAGCCGGTGACGTAGTCGAAGCCGGCGACCCGATATTTGAAGTGATCGATCCCTTGTCCGACCGCGTGAGCATTGTTTGCGCGGGCACGCCTGGGGTGCTGTTTGCCGTTGAACGGCTACGTTATGCCCAAGCGGGTTTCTGGCTGGCCAAGGTGGCGGGGCGCGAAGCGCTGCGGCACGGGCGCTTGCTCAACGACTGACCAACTGTTTTTGTGAGAACCGACCGCATGTACAAACTTGAAGTCCAAGACCTGCATAAACGCTATGGCAGTCATGAAGTGCTCAAAGGTGTTTCCCTGGCCGCCGCGGCCGGTGATGTGATCAGCATCATCGGGTCCAGTGGCTCGGGCAAAAGTACCTTTTTGCGCTGCATCAACCTGCTGGAGCAGCCCCACGCCGGCAAGATTCTGCTCAATAACGAAGAGCTCAAACTGGTGGCCAACAAAGACGGCGCCATGAAGGCTGCAGACCCGAAACAGCTGCAACGCATGCGTTCGCGACTGTCGATGGTGTTCCAGCACTTCAACCTGTGGTCCCATATGACCGCGCTGGAAAACGTCATGGAAGCACCGGTGCACGTCTTGGGTATGTCGAAAAAAGACGCCCGGGAAAAGGCCGAGCACTACCTGGCCAAAGTCGGCGTGGGCCATCGCAAGGATGCGTTCCCTGGCCACATGTCCGGCGGTGAACAGCAACGCGTGGCGATTGCCCGTGCCCTGGCGATGGAGCCTGAGGTGATGCTGTTCGACGAACCCACCTCGGCCCTTGACCCGGAGCTGGTGGGCGAAGTGCTCAAGGTGATGCAGGACCTGGCCCAGGAAGGCCGGACCATGGTGGTGGTGACCCACGAGATGGGCTTTGCCCGTGAAGTCTCCAACCAACTGGTGTTCCTGCACAAAGGCATCGTCGAAGAGCGTGGCAACCCGCGCGAAGTGCTGGTCAACCCACAGTCCGAGCGTTTGCAGCAGTTTCTTTCCGGCAGCTTGAAGTAAACAGAACTGCTTTTATGCACTGAATTAGTGCAAGCTTCACAGCTTTAAGGCTGACCCCG
>NZ_JACAPH010000032.1:12051-102858 GCF_013385805.1 Pseudomonas sp. C6002
CCGCTCCCACATTTGGATCTTCACCAGCTTTAGAGATTTGTGTTGGTTTACCGGCTAGCATTGGCCTTTGTCTTCATTACTGTTACTCGCTTCGGATAGCACTCCATGACTGCCCATCGAATTGGTTTCCTGATTTGGCCCAGCACTAAAGCACTGACGCTTGCGCTGGCTGAGGAGGCCTTGCGCGTTGCTCAGCGGGTGCATCCGGACGTGGTGTACGAACTCTCGTTTTTGCAGGCCGAACCGCCAATCGACGGCGCCTGGCAACTGCCGGGTGAGCCCTGGGCTGGCAAGCTGGAAGGTTTCCAAAAGCTGTTCCTGCTGGCCGATGAGCCACCGACCGTCATCGCCTCCCAGCTCAGCACCGCCCTCAAGCAACTGGTGCGTGCCGGGTGTGTGATCGGCGGCCTGTCGGCCGGTGTGTATCCGCTGGCCCAACTCGGTCTGCTCGACGGCTATCGCGCCGCTGTGCACTGGCGCTGGCAGGACGATTTCGCCGAGCGCTTCCCCAAGGTCATCGCCACCAGCCATCTGTTCGACTGGGACCGTGACCGCCTGACCGCCTGCGGTGGCATGTCGGTACTCGACCTGCTGCTGGCAGTGCTGGCCCGTGACCACGGCGCCGAACTGGCCGGGGCAGTCTCGGAAGAGCTGGTGGTAGAGCGCATCCGTGAGGGCGGCGAGCGCCAGCGCATCCCACTGCAAAACCGTCTGGGTTCCAGCCATCCAAAGCTGACCCAGGCCGTGTTGCTGATGGAGGCCAACATCGAAGAGCCGCTGACCACCGACGAAATCGCCCAGCATGTGTGCGTGTCCCGACGACAGCTCGAGCGGATCTTCAAGCAATACCTCAATCGCGTCCCCAGCCAGTACTACCTGGAACTGCGCCTGAACAAGGCCCGCCAGATGCTCATGCAAACCAGCAAGTCGATCATCCAGATCGGCCTGTCCTGCGGCTTCTCCTCGGGGCCGCACTTCTCCAGCGCCTACCGCAACTTCTTCGGCGCCACCCCTCGTGAAGACCGCAACCAGCGCCGCAGCAGCAGCCCGTTCGAATTGTCGTCGGTGCCGTCCGAGCGCGGCTAGGCATCAATGCTCGGCCGGCATCTCCAGGCGATGGCGCTGTTCCTGTGCGCGGATGAGATCAGCAGCAGACCAAAACGGCCATCGGCGACGGCATTGGATAGTTGTGCCTCACCGACCGCCCAAAACCGGCCCGGGCGGTTTAAACTGCGCCATTGCGATGCTATTTGTCGCATTGGCGTAAACCCGCGAAAATCGCGGGTTGGCGCTATAAGAAGTTGTCGCTTGGCGGCAAGGCCGCGCTGAAAACTGTCCTTACAATCCCTGCATCGCCCGCCAGTTTCAGGCAGGCGTTCCTCTTCAGGAGACTCCGATGTCCGTTGAGCAAGCCCCGGTGCAACGTGCCGATTTCGACCAGGTCATGGTTCCCAACTACGCACCTGCCGCTTTCATCCCCGTGCGTGGCGCAGGTTCGCGCGTATGGGACCAGGCGGGCCGCGAGCTGATCGACTTTGCCGGCGGCATCGCGGTCAACGTATTGGGCCACGCCCACCCGGCGCTGGTCGGTGCACTGACCGAACAGGCCAACAAGCTGTGGCACGTGTCCAACGTCTTCACCAATGAGCCGGCCCTGCGCCTGGCCCATAAGCTGATCGACGCCACGTTTGCCGAGCGTGTGTTCTTCTGCAACTCCGGCGCCGAAGCCAACGAGGCCGCCTTCAAGTTGGCCCGTCGTGTCGCGTTCGACCGCTTCGGCACCGAGAAATACGAAATCATCGCCGCGCTGAACAGCTTCCACGGCCGTACCCTGTTCACCGTGAACGTGGGTGGCCAGTCGAAGTACTCCGACGGCTTCGGTCCGAAGATCGTCGGCATCACCCACGTGCCTTACAACGATCTGGAGGCGCTGAAAGCCGCCGTCTCGGACAAGACCTGCGCCGTGGTGCTGGAGCCGATCCAGGGCGAAGGCGGCGTGCTGCCGGCAGAACTGTCGTACCTGCAAGGTGCCCGCGACCTGTGCGACGCGAACAACGCGCTGCTGGTGTTCGACGAAGTGCAAACCGGCATGGGCCGCAGCGGCGAGTTGTTCGCCTATCAGCATTACGGCGTCGTGCCGGACATCCTCACCAGCGCCAAGAGCCTGGGCGGCGGTTTCCCGATCGCCGCCATGCTGACTCGCGAAGACCTGGCCAAGCACCTGGTGGTCGGCACCCACGGCACCACCTACGGCGGCAACCCGCTGGCGTGCGCGGTGGCGGAAGCGGTGATCGACGTGATCAACACGCCAGAAGTGCTGGCCGGCGTTAACGCCAAGCACGACCTGTTCGTTTCCCGTCTGGAGAAGATTGGCCAGCAATACGGCATCTTCACCGAAGTGCGTGGCCTGGGCCTGCTGCTCGGTTGCGTGCTGAGCGATGCCTGGAAAGGCAAGGCCAAGGACATCTTCAACGCCGCCGAGCGCGAAGGCTTGATGATCCTGCAAGCCGGCCCGGATGTGGTGCGTTTCGCCCCGAGCCTGGTGGTGGAAGATGCCGATATCCAGGAAGGCCTGGACCGCTTCGAACGTGCGGTGAAAAGGCTGACGCAAGCCTGATGGACCGTTGGGTGCCCGGCGAGTCGGGCGCCCAACACAAATTTTGTATGCCGGACTCTTTAGTTGAAGCTGTGAAGATCAAATGTGGGAGCGGGCTTGCTCGCGAATGCAGTGGCTCAGTCACCTGAAATGTTGAATGACACACCGCTTTCGCGAGCAAGCCCGCTCCCACACTTGACCTCACTGATTTCAAGATCGTGTCCGGCATTTTTTCCTGTGAGTTTTTCGAGTTAAGGAGTGACACCATGCTGGTGATGCGCCCCGCGCAAATGGCTGATCTGGGCGAGGTACAGCGTCTGGCTGCGGACAGCCCGATTGGTGTCACCTCCTTGCCGGATGATGTCGAACGCCTGAGCGACAAGATCGCTGCGAGCGAAGCGTCCTTCGCCGCCGAGGTCAGCTTCAACGGTGAAGAAAGCTATTTCTTCGTCCTGGAAGACACCGACGCCGGCAAGCTGGTGGGCTGTTCGGCCATCGTTGCCTCGGCCGGCTACTCGGAACCGTTCTACAGCTTCCGTAACGAGACCTTCGTGCACGCTTCCCGCGAGCTGAAGATCCACAACAAGATCCACGTGCTCTCGCAGTGCCATGACCTCACCGGCAACAGCCTGCTGACCAGCTTCTACGTGGTGCCGGAGCTGGTGGGTTCGCCGTGGTCGGAGCTCAACTCCCGTGGCCGCCTGCTGTTCGTGGCCGGCCACCCGGAGCGCTTCGCCGATTCGGTGGTCACCGAGATTGTGGGCTACAGCGACGAGAACGGTGATTCGCCGTTCTGGGACGCCATCGGCCGCAACTTCTTCGACCTCAACTACGCCGCTGCCGAGCGCCTGTGCGGGTTGAAGAGCCGGACCTTCCTCGCCGAGCTGATGCCGCACTATCCGATCTACGTGCCGCTGTTGCCCGACGAAGCCCAGGAAGCCATGGGCCAGGTGCACCCGCGGGCGCAGATCACCTTCGACATCCTGATGCGCGAAGGCTTCGAGACCGACCATTACATCGACATCTTCGACGGCGGCCCAACCCTGCATGCGCGCGTCTCGGGCATTCGCTCGATCGCCCAGAGCCGTGTGGTGCCGGTGAAGATCGGTGAGATGGTCAAGGGTGTCGGCCGCCAGTACCTGGTGAGCAACGGCCAGTTGCAGGATTACCGCGCGGTGATGCTGGAGCTGGACTACGCGCCGGGCAAGCCAGTGACCCTGGACCTGGAAACCGCCGAAGCCCTGGGCGTCGGCGAAGGTGCCAGCGTTCGACTGGTAGCGGTTTAAGAATGAGTTTCGCGGGTGGCTTGCAAGGCGGCCCGTTTGAGGAGATAGCATGATCGTTCGTCCCGTACGCAGCAGCGATTTACCGGCCCTGATTGATCTGGCGCGCAGCACCGGCACCGGCCTCACCACCTTGCCGGCCAACGAAGAGCGCCTGACCCATCGGGTCGGCTGGGCTGAAAAGACCTTTCGCGGCGAAGCCGGGCGCGGTGATGCGGACTACCTGTTCGTGCTGGAAAACGACGAAGGTCGCGTGGTGGGGATTTCCGCCATCGCCGGTGCAGTCGGCCTGCGCGAACCCTGGTACAACTTCCGGGTCGGCCTGACGGTCAGCGCCTCCCAGGAGCTGAACATCTACCGTGAAATCCCGACGCTGTTTCTGGCCAACGACCTGACCGGCAACTCCGAGTTGTGCTCGTTGTTCCTGCACGCCGATTACCGCAACGGCCTTAACGGCCGCATGCTGGCCAAGGCGCGCATGCTGTTTATCGCGGAATTCCCGCAGCTGTTCGGCAACAAGATCATCGCCGAGATGCGCGGCATGTCCGACGAAGCCGGGCGCTCGCCGTTCTGGGAAAGCCTGGGCCGGCACTTCTTCAAGATGGAATTCAGCCAGGCCGACTACCTCACCGGCGTGGGCAACAAGGCGTTTATCGCCGAGCTGATGCCGAAGTTTCCGCTGTACACCTGCTTCCTGTCTGAAGACGCGTGCAACGTGATCGGCAAGGTCCACACCGACACCGAGCCGGCCCTGAGCATGCTCAAGAGCGAAGGTTTCAGCTACCAGGGCTACGTCGACATCTTCGACGCGGGCCCGGCGGTGGAGTGTGAAACCACCAAGATCCGCGCCGTGCGCGACAGCGAAGCGCTGGTGCTGGCGATTGGTACGCCGGGCGACGACGCCACGCCGTTCCTGATCCATAACCGCAAACGTGAAGATTGCCGCATCACCGCCGCGCCGGCGCGGTTGGCTGCGGGCACCCTGGTGGTCGATCAACAGACCGCCAAGCGCCTGCAACTGATCGCCGGTGATCAAGTGCGTGCCGTACCGTTGTCCGCTGCCCGGGAGTCGAAATAATGAATTCGCTATACATCGCAGGTGAATGGCTGGCTGGCCAGGGTGAAGTGTTTGAGTCGCTGAACCCGGTGACCCAGCAGGTGGTGTGGTCGGGTAATGGCGCCACCGCCGAGCAGGTCGAGTCCGCCGTCCAGGCCGCACGCCAGGCGTTTCCGGCCTGGGCCAAGCGTTCGTTGGAAGAGCGCCTGAGCGTGCTGGAAGCCTTCGCCGCCAACCTGAAGAGTCGTGCTGACGAACTCGCCCGCTGCATCGGTGAGGAAACCGGCAAGCCTTTGTGGGAATCGGCGACTGAAGTCACCAGCATGGTCAACAAGGTCGCGATCTCGGTGCAAAGCTACCGCGAACGTACCGGCGAAAAGAGCGGCCCGTTGGGCGACGCCACTGCCGTGTTGCGCCACAAGCCCCACGGTGTAGTGGCGGTGTTTGGCCCTTACAACTTCCCGGGTCACTTGCCTAACGGGCATATCGTACCGGCCTTGCTGGCGGGTAACACCGTGCTGTTCAAACCGAGTGAGCTGACCCCGAAAGTCGCCGAGCTGACCGTGCAATGCTGGATCGACGCCGGCCTGCCGGCGGGCGTGTTGAACCTGCTGCAAGGCGCGCGGGAAACCGGGATCGCCCTGGCGGCGAATCCGGGCATCGACGGTCTGTTCTTCACCGGCTCCAGCCGCACCGGCAACCATCTGCACCAGCAATTCGCCGGGCGCCCGGACAAGATCCTCGCGCTGGAAATGGGCGGCAACAACCCGCTGGTGGTGGACGAAGTGGCCGATGTGGATGCGGCCGTGTACACCATTATCCAGTCGGCGTTTATCTCCGCTGGCCAGCGTTGCACCTGTGCCCGTCGCCTGCTGGTGCCGGAAGGCGCCTGGGGCGATGCGTTGCTCGCACGCCTGGTGGCGGTGAGCTCGACCATCGAAGTCGGCGCATTTGACCAAACGCCTGCGCCGTTCATGGGCTCGGTGATTTCCCTCGGTGCTGCCAAGGCGTTGATGGATGCCCAGGAATTGCTGTTGGCCAATGGCGCCGTGGCGCTGTTGGAAATGACTCAACCCCAGGCCCAGGCTGCGTTGCTGACGCCGGGGATTATCGATGTGACCGAGGTTACGGAACGCGCTGACGAAGAGCTGTTCGGCCCACTGCTGCAAGTGATCCGCTACGCTGATTTCGAGGCGGCGATTGCCGAGGCCAACAACACTCAATACGGCTTGGCGGCCGGGTTGCTGTCGGATTCCGAGGCGCGTTACCAGCAGTTCTGGCTGGAAAGCCGCGCCGGGATCGTCAACTGGAACAAACAGCTGACGGGTGCTGCGAGCAGCGCGCCATTTGGCGGGGTAGGGGCTTCGGGCAATCATCGCGCCAGCGCCTATTACGCGGCGGACTATTGCGCGTACCCGGTGGCCTCCCTTGAGACCCCGAGCCTGGTGCTACCGGCGACGTTAACCCCGGGTGTGACGCTGATCTAAATGTGGGAGCGGGCTTGCTCGCGAAGGCGGTGTGTCATTCAACATTTCAGGCGACTGAACCACCGCTTTCGCGAGCAAGCCCGCTCCCACACTTGATTTGTGGTGTGTTCAAGTAATTTGATGCCTATAAAAATACAGATGTTCGTGGAGCCTCGCCGATGAAATCCTGTGAAGTCAATTTTGACGGTCTAGTGGGGCCGACCCATAACTACGGCGGCTTGTCCTACGGCAACGTCGCGTCCCAAAGCAACAGCCAGCAGTCCTCCAACCCGAAGGAAGCGGCGCTGCAAGGCTTGGCGAAGATGAAGGCCCTGATGGAAATGGGCTTTGTGCAAGGTGTGCTGGCGCCCCAGGAACGTCCGGATGTGGCCGCCTTGCGCAACCTCGGTTTTGCCGGTACAGACGCACAAGTCATCCAGCAGGCCGCCAAGCAAGCCATGCCGTTGCTGGTTGCCAGTTGCTCGGCGTCGAGCATGTGGGTGGCCAATGCCGCCACCGTCAGCCCGAGCGCCGACACCTTTGACGGCCGCGTGCATTTCACCGCCGCCAACCTCAACTGCAAATACCACCGCAGCATCGAACACCCGACCACCAGCCGCGTGCTGGGGGCGATGTTTGCCGATAGCAAACACTTCGCCCACCACGCCGCGCTGCCGGCGGTGGCGCAGTTCGGCGACGAAGGCGCGGCCAACCACACGCGTTTCTGCCGGGACTATGGTGAGGCGGGCGTAGAGTTTTTCGTGTTCGGCCGCAGCGCGTTCGACACCCGCTACCCGGCGCCGCAAAAGTACCCGGCGCGCCAGACCCTCGAAGCCTCCCAGGCGGTCGCGCGCCTGCATGGCCTGCGGGACGACGGCGTGGTCTACGCCCAGCAGAACCCGGCGGTGATCGATGCCGGTGTGTTCCACAACGATGTGATCGCGGTGGGCAATGGCGAGGTGCTGTTCTATCACGAGGATGCCTTCCTCAATACTGAGCAGATGCTCGGTGAATTGCAGGGCAAGCTCGGCAAGCTCGGTGGCAATTTCCAGTCGATCTGCGTGCCACGGGCCCAGGTGGGTGTTGAAGACGCGGTGCGTTCCTACCTGTTTAACAGCCAGCTGCTGACCCGCGCCGACGGTTCGATGCTGCTGATCGTGCCGGAAGAATGCCGCGCCAACGAGCGTGTCTGGCAGTACCTGCAAGGCCTGACGTCCTCCGGCGGGCTGATCCGCGAAGTCAAAGTCTTCGACCTCAAGCAAAGCATGCAGAACGGCGGTGGACCGGCGTGCCTGCGCTTGCGTGTAGCCTTGAATGAAACCGAACTGGCGGCGGTCAACCCAGGGGTTATCATGACGGCGCCGTTGTACGACACGCTGACCCAATGGGTCGACAAGCACTACCGCGACAGCCTGCGGGAAACCGACCTGGCTGACCCGCAATTGCTGCTTGAGTGCCGGACGGCACTGGATGAACTGACGCAAATCCTTAAACTGGGCTCGGTTTATCCTTTCCAGATCAATTAACGCCGCACGGCTGAGAACTATTTATGACCACCGACACCCTGAAACTGATCCTTGAAGACACCGACGGCACCCAGCTGGAAACCTCCTGCACCCGCGTCGCCGTGGTGTGGCAGGGCAAGGAGATCTGGATCCAGCACGACGGACGTGGCCAACTGCTGATCGGCGTGGACGTGGAAGAAGGCGACGCGGAATACGCCAACCTGCTGATGCGCCCATTGGCCACCAACCTGATGAGCCTGCAACTGGAAATGGAACCGGCCGACGTTGAAGGTGATGACGACGATCACGTCCACGGTCCTGGCTGCAACCACTAAGGAAGCTGCGTATGCTCGCCCTCGGCAAACTGCTTGAACTGACCCTCGCCGGTCGCGAACCGGCGCAAAAAATTCAACTGACTGTCGACGGCGTGCAACTGCGCTGGCTTAGTGAGGGCGCGCTGGAAGTGCGGCCTCCTGAGGCGCGGGACAACGGCAGCGACGTGCTGCTGTCGTCCGGCATCCATGGCAACGAAACCGCGCCAATCGAATTGGCCGACCGCTTGCTGCAGGGCATTGCCCGTGGGGAGATCAAGCCCCGCACCCGTATCCTGTTCCTGTTCGGCAACCCTGAGGCCATGCGCCGCGGCGAGCGTTACCTCGAACTGGACGTCAACCGGCTGTTCAACGGCCGTCATGAACAAAACATCGGCCCTGAAGCCATGCGCGCCGCCGAGCTTGAACAGTTGGCCCGCACCTTCTTCAGCGTGCCTGGGCGTAGCCGTTTGCACTACGACCTGCACACCGCCATCCGTGGCTCGAAGATCGAGCAGTTCGCACTGTACCCGTGGAAGGACGGTCGCCAGCATTCACGTCGTGAACTGGCGCGCCTGCGAGCCGCCGGCCTGGAGGCGGTGCTGTTGCAGAACAAGACGTCGATCACCTTCACGGCGTTTACCTACGAGCAGCTGGAGGCCGAGTCCTTCACCCTGGAGTTGGGCAAGGCCCGGCCGTTCGGGCAGAACCAGGGCGTGGACGTATCGCGCCTGGAAACCCGCCTCACGCAGATCATCGAGGGTAACGAGCCGGCCACCGAGAGCCTGGATGGCCTGCAGCTGTTCAGCGTCTCCCGGGAAGTGATCAAGCACAGCGATACCTTCGTCCTGCATTTGCCGGCGGACGTGGAAAACTTTTCGGAGTTGGAGAAGGGTTATCTGCTGGCCGAGGACATTGCCAAGACCCGCTGGGTGATCGAGGAGGAGGGCGCGCGCATCATCTTCCCGAACCCGAAGGTCAAGAATGGCTTGCGAGCGGGGATATTGATTGTGCCGACCACGGATGCTGGCCTGGCCTGAACCCCGAGACCGACTCGGTCAAATGTGGGAGCTGGCTTGCTCGCGAAGGCGGTGTATCAGTCAGACATGTATTGACTGACACTCCGCCTTCGCGAGCAAGCCCGCTCCCACATTTGCTTGGTGGTGTTGCTTAAACCGCTACCGCCCGTGGCTCATTGCGACGCAGTGCGCGAACCTTGTGCAGGGTGTCGGCGCAGGTGCGTGCCGCTTCCTGGCCCTTGTGCACGAAGTGCTCATAGAAGAACGTATGGTGCTCGCTGCCCGCGTGGAAGTGGTGCGGGGTCAGGGATACCGAGAACACCGGCACTTCGGTTTCCAGCTGGACCTGCATCAGGCCGCTGACCACGGACTGGGCCACGAACTCGTGACGGTAGATCCCGCCGTCCACCACCAGGGCGGCCGCGACGATACCGGCATAACGGCCGGACTTGGCCAGCAGCTTGGCGTGCAGGGGCATTTCAAAGGCGCCGCCGACTTCGAAGAAATCGATGTCCGATTCCTGGTAGCCCTGGGCGATCATTTCGGCGAGGAAACCTTTACGGGATTGGTCGACAATATCCTTGTGCCAGCAGGCCTGGATAAACGCGACGCGCTCGCCGTGGTGGTTTTTGCTTTTGCTGTCGATTGCGGTGGGTTGCATGTTCTGACTCCTGTTTAAGAAAAAAACAGGGCGTTATGAATCGAATGGGATTTAAGGGTACGCACAGCGGGCTCATGTGAACATGACGTCAGCGCGGCCCTTAGGTGCCAATCCCGTTCTCTCTTCATCCGGACTATGACCGTCGGCCCCGGGATCACACCGGGTCTGCTGACCTTGTCGCCGTCCTGCCGAGGCAGTTCGAGGCGCCAAGCGCTCGCGGGCTATGCACGTTGCGTGCAATTACCGCCGGTGGGGAATTACACCCCGCCCTGAGAACGTTGCCGCCAGAACCCTGGCGGCGGAGAGTTTTTATCATGGTTTTTCAGAAACTGCACGGTTGGTTTATCGATAACCTATATCGGTTTGTTTGGTTGGTATTCGATTGTGCAAGCACGGGGCTTGATATTCCGCGGGTTTGCCCGCAGTAATCGTTAACACAAGAAACGCTCCAATCCGCTAGAGGCTAGTTTGATGAACGTGATTGACCTGCGCAGCGACACAGTGACCCAACCGACCCCTGGCATGCTCGAGGCGATGGCCACGGCCGCCAGCGGCGACGACGTCTACGGCGAGGACCCGAGCGTCAATCGCCTGGAAGCCGAACTGGCCAAGCGCCTGGGTTTTGCCGCCGCGTTGTTCGTGCCCACCGGCACCATGAGCAACCTGCTGGCATTGATGGCGCACTGTGAGCGTGGTGAGGAATACATCGTCGGTCAGCAGGCCCACACCTACAAATACGAAGGCGGCGGCGCGGCGGTTCTCGGCTCGATCCAGCCACAACCCCTGGAAGTGCAGGCCGACGGTTCCCTGAACCTGGAGCACGTGCTGGCCGCGATCAAGCCGGACGACTTCCACTTCGCCCGTACCCGCTTGTTGGCGCTGGAAAACACCATGCAGGGCAAGGTCCTGCCGCTGCAATACCTGGCGGCCGCGCGAGCCTTTACCCGGGAACACGGCCTGGCCTTGCACCTGGACGGCGCGCGGCTCTACAACGCGGCGGTCAAGCTGGGTGTGGATGCGCGGGAAATTGCCCAGCACTTCGATTCTGTGTCGGTGTGCCTGTCCAAGGGCCTGGGCGCGCCGATCGGCTCGGTGCTGTGCGGCTCCACCGCGTTGATCGCCAAGGCCCGTCGTTTGCGCAAGATGGTCGGTGGCGGCATGCGCCAGGCCGGTTCGCTGGCGGCGGCGGGGCTGTACGCCCTGGATCACCAGGTGCAGCGCCTGGCCGAAGACCACGCCAATGCCCAATGGCTGGGGGATGAACTGCGCAAGGCGGGTTATACGGTGGAGCCGGTGCAGACCAATATGGTCTACGTCGACATCGGTGATCGAGCCCAGGCCTTGAAGGCGTTTGCTGCCGAGCGCGGGATCAAGTTGAGCGCCGCGCCGCGCCTGCGCATGGTCACGCACCTGGACGTCAGCCGGGCGCAGATCGAGCAAGTGCTCGCGACATTTGTCGAGTTTTCCCGGAAATGACAGTGCAGACCGTCTAATTGACTGTTTCTATCACATAAACACGCTGTACCACGGGCAAAGGGCCGATATAATGCGGCCCTTTGCCGTCGCTCCGTCTGATGACGTTTAGCACTGGCCTTTGGCCGCAGCCTCCGTGGAAGAACCTAATGAAAAGCGCAGAAATCCGTGAAGCCTTCCTTCGCTTCTTCGAAGAGCAAGGTCACACCCGTGTCGCCTCCAGCTCCTTGATCCCAGGCAATGACCCAACCCTGCTGTTCACCAACGCGGGGATGAACCAGTTCAAGGACTGCTTCCTGGGCCAGGAAAAGCGCGCCTACACCCGCGCCACCAGCAGCCAGAAGTGCGTACGCGCCGGCGGCAAGAACAGCGACCTGGAAAACGTGGGCTACACCGCCCGCCACCACACATTCTTCGAGATGCTGGGTAACTTCAGCTTCGGCGACTATTTCAAGAAAGACGCGATCACCTTTGCCTGGACCTTCCTGACCGGCGTGCTGAAGCTGCCGAAGGAAAAACTCTGGGTGACCGTCTACGCCACCGATGACGAAGCCTACGACATCTGGACCCAGCAAATCGGGGTGCCAGTCGAGCGCATGATTCGCATCGGCGACAACAAGGGCGCGCCTTACGCGTCCGACAACTTCTGGACCATGGGCGATACCGGCCCGTGCGGCCCGTGCACCGAGATTTTCTACGATCACGGCGCCGACATCTGGGGTGGCCCACCGGGCTCGCCGGAAGAAGACGGCGACCGCTACATCGAAATCTGGAACAACGTGTTCATGCAGTTCAACCGCACCGCCGATGGCGTGTTGCATCCGTTGCCAGCGCCGTCGGTGGACACCGGCATGGGCCTGGAGCGGATCAGTGCGGTGATGCAGCACGTTCACTCCAACTACGAGATCGACCTGTTCACCAACCTGCTGAGCGCTTCGGCGGCGGCCATTGGCTGTGCCAACGACAACCAGTCGTCGCTCAAGGTGGTGTCGGATCACATCCGTTCCTGCGGCTTCCTGATCGCCGATGGCGTGCTGCCGTCGAACGAAGGCCGTGGCTATGTGCTGCGCCGCATCATCCGTCGCGCCTGCCGTCACGGTAACAAGCTGGGCGCCACCGGCAGCTTCTTCTACAAGATCGTTGCCGCGCTGGTGGCCGAGATGGGCGATGCCTTCCCGGAACTCAAGCAGCAGCAAGCCAACATCGAGCGCGTGCTCAAGGCTGAAGAAGAGCAGTTCTCCAAGACCCTGGAGCACGGCCTGAAGATCCTCGAGCAGGACCTGGTCGAGCTCAAGGGCACCGTGGTGCCGGGCGACGTCGTGTTCAAGCTGTACGACACCTACGGTTTCCCGATGGACCTGACCGCCGACATCGCCCGCGAACGCGAGCTGACCATCGACGAGGCCGGGTTTGAGCGTGAGATGGAAGCCCAGCGCGTCCGTGCCCGTTCCGCCAGCTCCTTTGGCCTGGACTACAACACCCTGGTAAAGGTTGATGTGGCGACTTCGTTCATTGGTTACGAAGCCACCGTTGGCTCGGCCAAGATCGTGGCTATCTATAAGGACGGCAAGTCAGTTGACGTGCTGAACGAAGGTGACGAGGGTGTTGTGGTCCTCGACCAGACCCCGTTCTACGCTGAATCCGGTGGCCAGGTTGGCGACTGTGGTTTCCTGAGCTCCACCTCCGGTCGTTTTGAAGTGCGCGACACCACCAAGACCGGCGGTGCGTTCCTGCATCACGGCGTGCTGGTGCTGGGCAACCTGACCGTCGGCGCGCCGGTGGACACTCAGGTAGATGCCGACGTACGGCATGCAACTGCCTTGAACCATTCTGCCACTCACTTGCTGCACGCTGCGTTGCGTCAGGTGCTGGGTGAGCATGTGCAACAGAAGGGTTCGTTGGTCGATAGCCAGCGCCTGCGTTTTGACTTCAGTCATTTCGAGGCGATCAAGCCTGAGCAGTTGAAGGCCCTGGAAGACATCGTCAACGCCGAGATTCGCAAGAACACCCCGGTGGAAACCGAAGAAACCGATATCGAGACCGCCAAGCAAAAAGGCGCCATGGCGCTGTTTGGCGAGAAGTACGGCGACGAAGTGCGCGTATTGAGCATGGGCGGCAGCTTCTCGGTGGAGCTGTGTGGTGGTATTCACGCCAGCCGTACCGGCGACATCGGCCTGCTGAAAGTCATCAGCGAAGGCGGCGTGGCTTCCGGCGTACGTCGTATTGAAGCGATCACCGGTGCTGCGGCCCTGGCCTACCTCAATGCGGCAGAAGAACAACTCAAGGAAGCGGCCGGCCTGGTCAAGGGCAGCCGCGACAACCTGATCGACAAGCTCTCCGGCGTACTGGAGCGCAACCGTCAGCTGGAGAAACAGCTGGAGCAGTTGCAGGCCAAGGCGGCCAGTGCGGCGGGCGACGATCTGTCGGCTTCTGCCCTGGACGTCAAGGGTGTGAAAGTGCTGGCCGTACGCCTGGACGGTCAGGACGGCAAGGCGCTGTTGGCCTTGGTCGATCAGTTGAAGAACAAGCTCGGCCGCGCAGTGATCCTGCTCGGCAGTGTCCATGAGGAAAAGGTCGTTCTGGTTGCCGGTGTGACCAAAGACCTGACTGGCCAACTCAAGGCCGGTGATTTGATGAAGCAAGCCGCCGCGGCAGTGGGCGGGAAGGGCGGTGGTCGTCCGGACATGGCGCAAGGCGGTGGTGTTGACGCCGGCGCCCTGGACGCGGCCCTGGCCCTGACCGTGCCGTTTGTCGAGGCAGGTATTTAAGACGCTGTTAATGAGCCCGTGGTCTAGTCGCGGGCTCAGTCAGTGCTGGTTGATTGAATAACAGGCGCCCCTTTACGGGCTGAGGCGGCTTAGAAATGGCTTTGATCGTACAGAAATTTGGAGGCACCTCGGTCGGCTCTGTCGAAAGAATCGAGCAGGTCGCCGACAAGGTTAAGAAATTCCGCGATGCCGGCGATGACCTGGTGGTGGTGCTGTCGGCCATGAGCGGCGAGACCAATCGCCTGATCGATCTGGCCAAGCAAATCAGTGGCGATCAGCAACCGGTTCCCCGTGAACTGGACGTGATCATTTCCACCGGTGAGCAGGTGACCATCGCATTGCTGGCCATGGCGCTGAACAAGCGTGGTGTGCCGGCGGTGTCCTACACTGGCAACCAGGTCCGCATTCTTACGGATAGCGCGCACACTAAAGCCCGCATCCTGCAGATTGATGACCAGAAGATTCGCGCTGACCTGAAAGCCGGTCGTGTGGTAGTTGTCGCCGGTTTCCAGGGCGTCGACGAGCACGGCAACATCACCACCCTCGGTCGTGGCGGTTCCGACACCACTGGCGTGGCTCTGGCGGCAGCCCTGAAGGCTGACGAATGCCAGATCTACACCGATGTGGATGGCGTCTACACCACTGACCCGCGGGTCGTGTCCGTGGCTCAGCGCCTGGACAAGATCACCTTCGAAGAGATGCTGGAAATGGCCAGCCTCGGTTCCAAGGTGTTGCAGATCCGTGCCGTTGAGTTCGCCGGCAAATACAACGTTCCGCTGCGCGTACTGCACAGCTTCAAGGAGGGTCCGGGCACCCTCATTACTATTGATGAAGAGGAATCCATGGAACAGCCGATCATTTCCGGTATCGCTTTCAACCGTGATGAAGCCAAGCTGACTATCCGTGGCGTGCCAGACACCCCGGGCGTGGCTTTCAAGATCCTGGGCCCTATCAGTGGCGCGAACATCGAAGTCGACATGATCGTGCAGAACGTCTCGCACGATAACACCACCGATTTCACCTTCACCGTGCACCGCAACGAGTACGATGCGGCGGAGCGGATCCTGCAGAACACTGCGAAGGAAATCGGCGCCCGTGAAGTGGTCGGCGATACGAAGATTGCCAAGGTGTCGATCGTGGGTGTGGGCATGCGTTCCCATGCGGGCGTTGCCAGCCGCATGTTCGAAGCCCTGGCCAAGGAAAGCATCAACATCCAGATGATCTCCACATCGGAAATCAAGGTGTCGGTGGTGATCGAAGAGAAGTACCTGGAACTGGCTGTACGCGCACTGCATACCGCTTTTGAGCTGGACGCTCCGGCCCGACAGGGCGAGTGATGCGTTGCCAGGAAGGCGCGGTTATCCGCGCCTTTCATTTTTTTGTCGGGCGCGTGGTGAAGACCTGTTCTTTTACCTGCGCTCGACAATACTTAGGCGTGTAGGGCTATGGCCATTTGGTTGTAGGTCGAATGCCTTTTTTTTGCAGACTGTTGTTCCCGAAATGAAATGCGTGAGGAGAAAGGTATGCTGATTCTGACTCGTCGATGCGCAGAAAGCCTGATTATTGGTGATGGCGAAATCACCGTGACCGTGCTCGGCGTCAAAGGCAATCAAGTGCGTATCGGGGTTAACGCTCCGAAAGAGGTGGCTGTCCACCGCGAGGAAATCTACCTGCGGATCAAGAAAGAGAAGGACGAAGAACCAAGCCATTAATTTTTATCGTTTTTTATGTTTGCAAACGGGGATGAAGCTGGTTAATATACGCCCCGTGTTGCGGAGAGCTGGCCGAGTGGCCGAAGGCGCTCCCCTGCTAAGGGAGTACACCTCAAAAGGGTGTCGGGGGTTCGAATCCCCCGTTCTCCGCCATTATTTGCTTAGTACGTTGCAATCTGGTTTTTTCGCTAAGTTGTTGAAACTAAACGAAAAAATAGCTTTACATAGAGATTGAACGGCCTATAATGCGCGGCAACAAATGCACTCGTAGCTCAGCTGGATAGAGTACTCGGCTACGAACCGAGCGGTCACAGGTTCGAATCCTGTCGAGTGCACCATTTAAGAGTTAGTTGCAGCAATGCAGGTAGCTTGGCTTCAACCAGTTGTGATCTGGTCTAAAAACACAATCTGCACTCGTAGCTCAGCTGGATAGAGTACTCGGCTACGAACCGAGCGGTCACAGGTTCGAATCCTGTCGAGTGCACCAAACAACAAAAAGCCCGCCTAGTGCGGGCTTTTTGCCGTCTGGGGTTTTTATTTCCCGGGGCGCCTTTTTCTCCCGCCCATGTGTTTTCCTTTCAAGCTGCGTCGTCGCAGTTCATATGTGTGGCCAATGCTCAGCTTTGTGTCGCAAGCGCTTGTTCTTTCCAGTTTTTTGACGTTAAAAGCGCCCGCCCGGTGTATCATTGCGCCCGTCAGCCCCGCCGGGGCTTGTGGAACACCTCCATGGACTTACCCAGTAGTTACTCAGTACCCCGTTTTACCAATCATGAATTGACTGATTGATCCTTCCGGCGTGCCCCGCTGCTGGGAGTGGAGTTCGCCTATGACCGAAGTTGAAGTAAAGAAAACACAAGAAAGCCTGCAGGATCGCCTGGCTCAAGTCGTCGAGCTGCTGCAGCGCCAGCGCGTGGTCGAAGACCTGACGCATCGCCAGGAAGGCGCGAACAACGACCGGGTCGAGAACCTGGTCCACCGGCAAAACCTTGTCGAGTTGCAACGCAAGCTCGATGACCTGCACTCCGCCGACGTTGCCTACATCCTCGAAGCCTTGCCGCTGAATGACCGCCTGACCCTTTGGCAGTTGGTCAAGGCTGACCGCGACGGCGACATCCTCCTCGAAGTATCCGACTCGGTCCGTGAAACGCTGATCGCCGACATGGACGATCACGAGCTCCTGGCGGCCGCCAAGGACATGGATGCCGACGAACTCGCTGACCTGGCTTCCGAGCTGCCGCGTGACGTCGTCCATGAGCTGATGGAAACCCTCGATGGCCAGCAGCGCGAGCGTGTGCGCTCGGCGTTGTCCTACGACGAGGAGCAGGTCGGTGCGTTGATGGACTTCGAGATGGTCACCATCCGTGAAGACGTCAGCCTGGAAGTGGTTCTGCGCTACCTGCGCCGGTTGAAAGAGCTGCCAGGCCACACCGACAAGCTGTTCGTGGTCGACTACGAAGGGATCCTCAAGGGCGTACTGCCGATCAAGCGCCTGCTGGTCAATGATCCGGACAAGAAAGTCGCGGACGTCATGGCCAGTGACCCGGTGAGTTTCCATCCTGACGAAGACGCTTACGACGCGGCCCAGGCGTTTGAGCGTTATGACTTGATCTCGGCCCCGGTGGTCGACAAGAACGGCAAGCTGATCGGCCGTCTGACCATCGATGAAATGGTCGACCTGATTCGTGAGGAGAGCGAAAGCGAAGTCCTCAACATGGCCGGTCTGCGGGAAGAAGAGGATATTTTTGCGTCGGTCTGGAAGTCCCTGCGTAACCGCTGGGCCTGGCTGGCGGTGAATTTGATTACCGCGTTTATTGCTTCGCGGGTGATCGGCCTGTTTGAAGGCTCCATCGAGAAGCTCGTGGCCCTGGCTGCACTGATGCCGATTGTGGCGGGTATTGGCGGTAACTCGGGTAACCAGACCATCACCATGATCGTCCGCGCCATGGCGCTGGATCAGGTGGGGACCGGGCATGGCAAGCGTTTGATGCGCAAGGAGCTTGCGGTCGCGCTGATCAACGGCCTGGTGTGGGGCGGTGTCATCGGTATCGTGGCGTACCTGCTGTATGGCAGCTGGTCGCTCGGCGTGGTCATGACGGCGGCCATGACGCTTAACCTGCTGCTGGCAGCGTTGATGGGGGTTCTGATTCCAATGACCCTGGTGCGCCTTGGACGAGACCCGGCGATGGGCGCCAGTGTGATGATCACGGCCATGACCGACAGTGGCGGCTTCTTCATCTTCCTGGGCCTGGCAACCATCTTCCTGCTTTGATCCCTTCCATGGATCGGGGGCATTTGCCCCTTGATCCTTTCCTGACCAAATCCCGGGCAAAAAAAAGCCAGCGCATGGCTGGCTTTCAGCTTTCAGTTGCCAATCAGTTGGCTTCTGCAGCTGCCTCAACGTCGTGGGCGATCAGCGAGACGAGAGCATTTTGCTGGCGGTGGGAGAGCTGACGAAAACGCTGCAGCAGTTCGCGTTCGTGCAGTGACAGCTCGGGGCTGTCCAGGCGCATGCTCAGCTCGTCGCCCAGCGCACCTTCCTGAATCAGGCTTTGTTCCAGGCGTGCGATGATTTCAGAGTTCATGCTGCGGTGATGATTGCGAGCCACCTCGGCAATGCGTTCCCGCATTCCGTCTGGCAGACGTACGACGAACTTGTCAGCCGTACGGCTGGAATAAATTGCCTGTTTCAATGGGCGCATATATTTAACCGGTTAGTTCAGGGGAGCGGTTTTTGGAATTGGCCGCAAGATGCATGTTAGGACAAGGTTTGCTGCCAAATGTTCAACCTGAATTGCAAAGAGGCCGCATCATGCCTCAGATTTGCCAGTTCCTTGGCGTCAATTCTGTGACAAATATTGAACCGGCTACCGGCTTTATGCCAGTACTCATTTCAAAATTTGCGGACTGGTTGGAAAACTTTCCGCGGACGCACCCAAATGAGTGTTGAGCCCGCAGACCCTGGGCGCAAAAGGCTTTTCGGGCGCACATCCTATAGCAATATGGCCTTTTGCCCTTAACTTTAAGATTAGTGGCAAATTGCCAATTTACGAATGCGGAGCGACATATGGTCGGCTGTCCGGACGGACAAGCCGAGGCGTGGCAGCGATTTTAGCGAGGGCGACGAGCGGGGGGATTCAGCGCAGTACGGGATCGAATTTGATGCGGCGACCAATGAAGACTGCCAAGACCCACAGGCTGCCAAACACGCCGGCGGCGACGAAGGAGACTGTCTGTACGTCTTGCGACAATACGTTCAGGCCGAGGCCGGCGGCGGCCAGTGCCAGGGTCAGAAACAGCCAGGCGGACTTGTTCATGGAATGCTCCGGTAAGCGGTTCAGAAAACCCAGTGTTCAGCGGCAGGAGCAGCTTGAGTGCCCTGGGTCAGTTGCAGTGGGGATTGCATGTTCGGCTTCATGACAGCCAGTTGCGGGCGCTGTTGCAGGTGATGGGGAATCGCCTGGCTGACCTGCGCGGCGTCGTCGGAAGTGGTGGACTGAAAATGGAACATCACCAGCGCAGCCAGTGCAACGGTATTGAGGGCTAGTAGAAGTGCGCTGTTCATGTGCATGTTCTCCGCAGATGGCTGGGCCGGACTGTATTTGTAGGATAAAGGATTGCAGGTGTCGTGCCAGTCTTTAATTGACAATAAATTCTTTAAAATCAAACATTTATATAGTGTCCAGATTGCCATGCTGTTGCAATTTGCAATGATGGCATTTTGGGGGAGTGCATTTTGCACGATGGTCCGAACCGTCCGTAATCGTTGAGCGCAATACCACCGGCTGTCACTGGCATGGGCCTACACTCAAAAAGCCAACGGACGACATGACAAAATTCACCTGCGCCGTTAACATGCACGCCGTCCGTCGCCGTGCCCATCGCCGGTTGGCTGTCATTAGTCCCAGTAGCTCAATTGGATAGAGCATCCCCCTCCTAAGGGGAAGGTTGGCCGTTCGAACCGGCCCTGGGACACCACTTCACCGTTGCTGCCCAAGCGGCCTCGACGTCCGCAAGCCCCGATCAGATTTATCTGGCGGGGCTTTTTTGTGGCCGGGCGTTTGAGTGCGGCAGTCTTTTCAAACACCAACCGAACCTTGCCCGCGTTTGAGGTTCACACGGGAGGCAAGAGCGGGGCGGCGCAAGTATTCGTCTGCATCCTGTACCTCGCGGGTGACTGGCGAGCGTCTGACACGTAGCCAATTGGCATGAGCAAAATATTCCCCGGCAACCGCATGTTTTGGCTGTCCGGACCCGACGACCCGGGACTATCATTCCGGTAGTCCTGACACCCACAGCAAGGAGCCGCTCGGAACGCCGATGCGCCAGATCTGGAAACCTTTTCGAGCCCTTTATTTTGCTTCCCTGATGATGCTGATCGGCTCTGGCCTGCTCAGTACTTACCTGGCCTTGCGCCTGGCGGCAGATCACGTCGACAGCCTGTGGGTCGGTGCGTTGATGGCCGCCAACTATTTTGGCCTGGTGTTGGGGGGCAAGATAGGTCACCGCCTGATTGGCCGCGTCGGGCATATCCGGGCCTACGCCACCTGTGCCGGGATCGTCGGCGCGGCGGTGTTGGGCCACGGGCTGATCAACTGGCTGCCAGCCTGGATTGTGCTGCGGATGATTGTCGGCCTGGGCATGATGTGCCAGTACATGGTCATCGAGAGCTGGCTTAACGAACAAGCTGAAGCCAAGCAACGCGGTGCGGTGTTCAGCGGCTATATGATCGCCTCGTACCTGGGCCTGGTGCTGGGCCAGTTGATCCTTGTGATGCACCCGCAGTTGGGGCTTGAGTTGCTGATGCTGGTCGCGCTGTGTTTTGCGCTGTGCCTGGTGCCGGTGGCCATGACTCGCCGCATTCACCCGGCGCCGCTGCATCCGGCGCCGATGGAGCCGCGCTTCTTTATCAAGCGGGTGCCGCAGTCCCTCAGTACGGTGTTGGGGGCCGGGCTGATCGTCGGCTCGTTCTACGGTTTGGCGCCGCTGTACGCGTCTCAGCAAGGGCTGACCACCGAGCAGGTCGGCCTGTTCATGGGGAGCTGCATTTTCGCCGGGCTGCTGGTGCAGTGGCCATTGGGCTGGCTGTCCGATCGATATGACCGCGCGCTGTTGATTCGCTGTTTCGCCTTGTGCCTGGCGGTGGCCGCGTTGCCGTTGGCGATCATGACCCAGGTACCACTGGAAGTGCTGTTCGTCGCGGGCTTTCTCTGTTCCCTGGTGCAGTTCTGCCTGTACCCGCTGGCCGTGGCGTTTTCCAACGACCACGTCGAGGGCGATCGCCGGGTGTCGCTCACCGCGATGTTGCTGGTGACCTATGGCATCGGCGCCAGTGTCGGCCCGCTGTTGGCCGGTGTGGTGATGAAGCTGTTCGGCAGCCATATGCTGTATGCGTTTTTCAGCGTGTGCGCATTGATCCTGGTGTGGCGCATCCGGCCCAAGGCGGTCACCAACCTGCATCAGGTGGACGACGCACCCCTGCATCACGTGGCGATGCCCGACAGCATGTCCAGCTCGCCCCTGGTAGCATGCCTCGATCCGCGAGTGGACGAACAGGTGGTGCAGGACCAGATGCAGACCGCCGTTGTGGATCCCGAGCCGGAAGTCGATCCCGAACTGGATCAGCCGGAGCCTGTCACCGAGCCACCAGAGCATCCGGACCCGGATGATCACCCCCACGACTTGAGCAGGGCGCGCCCCTGAAAGCAAAAACGGGCAGCCCCCTTGAGGGACTGCCCGTTTTTTTGTCGCGACCTTTATTGTTTAAAGGTCGTCGTCCTTGTCAAACCGGCGCGCTTCACGCTGCAGTTGATACACAAACCGCTCGACCTGACGCTGCACCAGCCCGCTCATGTTATGAAAACGTAGGCCGGCGAAGGTGGTGTTGATCCTTTCTTCGAAGTGCAGGTAACGCAGTTCTACCGAGGTGGTCATGCTGCCAAAGGGTAGCGCGGCGATAAATCGGTCGTAGACCTGGCCCAGTTGCAGGCGCTCGGAAATATCCCCTTCGAAGCGCAATTTGCAGCCGGTGGCGGAAATATCCAGCAACTTGCCGCTGATGGGGGCCTTGAGTTTGTCGCCGCCCAGTTCGACGCTCACCAGTTGCGCCAGCTTCAGCGCCGCGCGGAAGGCGTTGCGACGCTGATGGTAAATCACCTCGCCAGGCATGCTGCCGCGGTAAATACGGTGGCCGCCGGCTTCATCGAGGGTCAGGGTGCCGTTGCTTTCCCAGGCTACCCGCACCCCCTCGTGAAAACCTTCGATCCGGAAAGCTTCGCCATTCTCGAGGTAGCGTTCGCCGTCGCGCGGGACCATTTCGTCCAAGGCCAGTGTCTTGCTGTCCCGGTCGATTTCCACCAGGTAGCTTTGAAACCGCTGGTTGCGTTCATGGAAGGTGATGATCAGCGGATCATGGCTTTCTTGCAGCATCCGCAAGGTGCCAGCGATTTCCAGCGGCGTGGTGAGTACCTTGGGTGGCTGCGGAGCATCTTCCGCGTTAAGGGCGTTGAACACGGTTCTTCCATCTCCAGACAAAATACGACTACACGCAAGTGCTGTCATTTTGCCAGTATGTGGCGCGACTTGGATAGGGCGCGCTCAAACTGGTTTCAGGCTTGGCTGCGGGTGCTTGGCTTGGCCAGGCGTGAGGTGGAGCCTTGAGCGTTGTAGAGAGCCGGAGGCTCGCCGCCGTGGAGGATACGCAACTGATTGGCGGTCGTGGCTTGCTGAAGCTGGATGGCCTGGCCGTTGAGGAGGTTGGTTTCCTGGCACAGGGTCAGCAACTGGTTGAGTTCTTTGCTCTGGGCCAGCAACTGGTCGCCCACCGTGGAGTGGCTGGCGAGTTGTTCCAGGCCCTTGTGGTCGGCCGTGAGGCCCAGGCTGATCAGAATCTGGCTGCGCTTCTTGCCGTGCTGTTCCAGCAGGACGATCAGCGATTGCTTGCGCGCCAGGATTTCTTCCAGCATGCGCATGTCCCGGCCGTACAGGGCCAGTGATTCTTCTCGAAGGAGCTCCAGCAGCTGCTGTGCGGGAGGCAGGTCTTCAATGATCAGTTGTAGCAAGTTTTCGTCGTGCATGGCTGGCCTTGGGGTTTAAGCGTCCAAAAGCCTGGCGCAGGCCTTTGCCTAGCGCTCGGCTTCGAAGTTAAGCAGTTTGCTGGCTACACGGTTGCTGTCGACCTTATAGCTGCCATCGGCAATCGCCTGTTTCAATTCGGCCACACGGGCTTTATTGACAACTGGCTGATCGCTCAGCGAGTCAGTGACCTTCTGCAACTGTTGAGCCTCATTGCTCAGGTGTACCGATTCCCCGCTTTGGCTCGCACCGGCCTGTTCTGTCTTGGCAGGCAGAGGCTGGGACTTGGCTTCAACGCTGTCTTTGGCACCGTTGGTGCGCGAAGAACCGGGCGTTGGCAGGGCGTTATTCAAACGACTGAAATCGATGACCATGTTAAAAAAACCTCTGGGTATTTGGACGCTTGCCATGTTTTCGGCCATACCCGGACAAACTTTAGGCTCGATTGACAATAAACCTATGCGCGATGCCGCTTTGCGCACAGTGTAGGAAAAGCTGGCGTCCGATGCCAGTGATCTATAAAGCCACCTCAACCTGCCCCGGCGCAGTCACCCGGGCCTTGATCACGCGGTTGGAATTCAGGTTCTTGACGCGAATCTGTTCACTCATGCCGCCGTTGGACAGGGCTTCCCCCGGCATTTTTACATTCAGGCCACCGCTGCTGGCGGAAATCACCACCTGGTCACCTTTGCGCACGACTTCGGCCTGCTCGAGATGGACCAGGGTAATCACCTGGTCGGCGACCATTGGTCGGGTAAGTTTCTGCCCGAGTGCCTGGTCAAGGGACGTGAGGTAGCTCTGGGTGATCATGCTGATGTCGCGCTCGCGCATCGCGACGTCATCATAACCAATGATTCCGGTACGTTTCAGCGGGCGCGTCACCACCACCACTTCGCGAAACAGTTTGACCTGGGCGGGCACGAACACCGTCCAGGGCGAGGCGCCTTCGCAGCGCACTTTCACGGTCACGCGCCCGATGGGCTGGGCGGGGCTTTCCAGGGAGGCTGTCAATTCTCTGTCGCACATGGGCATGCGCAGGCGCGGATCCAGCTGGTTGACCTGGATTTCGTAGCGGCCCGGTGTCTGCGTCGTGGCCAGATAATCTTCTACAGTGAACTCAAGAAAGCCTTGAGTGACGCCGATAAGCAGATCAGGCAAGGTGACGTTATCGGCGCGGGCCGGCTGGCCCGTAGCCAAGGCAAGCAACGCCATCGAGACGCAGAGCAATCTGCGGTACTGTGGGGATCGGAGGCGTCGGGAAACTGTCGTTTTGATGTCCATGGCCAATAAAAAAGCAAAGCTCGTGCCGTTTAGTGTTGGGTGCGCGTCGTACCCCTAAGTTTTAGCGTAGGAGTCTGGGCATGGCCGGTGTAATGGATTCAGTGAACCAGCGCACACAGCTGGTGGGGCAGAATCGCCTGGAGTTGCTGTTGTTCCGTCTGGACGGCAAGCAGCTGTACGGGATTAATGTCTTCAAGGTTCGCGAAGTGCTGCAGTGTCCCAAGCTGACAATAATGCCCAAGTCCAGCCCGGTGGTTTGCGGTGTGGCCAATATCCGTGGCGCGACCATCCCGATTCTTGACCTGGCAATGGCCACCGGTTCGGCGGGGTTGCAGGACCGCGAGAGCCCATTCGTGATCATTACCGAGTACAACACCAAGACCCAGGGTTTCCTGGTGCGCTCGGTGGAGCGCATCGTCAACATGAACTGGGAAGAGATCCATCCGCCGCCCAAGGGCACCGGTCGCGATCACTACCTCACGGCGGTGACGCGGGTCGACAACCAGTTGGTGGAAATCATCGACGTGGAGAAAATCCTCGCCGAAGTGGCCCCGACCTCCGAGGCGATATCGGTGGGCGTGGTAGACGCCGAAACCGCGCACAAGGCGATCTCGCTGCGGGTGCTGACGGTGGACGACTCTTCGGTCGCGCGCAAGCAGGTGTCCCGTTGCCTGCAGACCGTTGGGGTCGAAGTGGTCGCGCTCAATGACGGTCGCCAGGCCCTGGATTACCTGCGCAAGCTGGTGGATGAGGGCAAGAAGCCGGAAGAAGAATTCCTGATGATGATCTCCGACATCGAGATGCCGGAAATGGACGGCTACACCCTCACGGCCGAGATACGCAACGACCCACGCATGCAAAAACTACATATCATCCTGCATACTTCGTTGTCGGGTGTATTCAATCAGGCGATGGTCAAGAAGGTCGGTGCCGATGACTTCCTGGCCAAATTCCGCCCTGATGACCTGGCATCCCGGGTAGTCGACCGGATCAAGGCAGCAGATCACGGCTAGGGGCCTTTTCCCTGGCGGTCACACGATTTAAGAGGCGGTATCATTGTCTACGGGTAATTTGGATTTCGAACAGTTCCGGGTCTTCCTGGAAAAGGCCTGTGGCATATTGCTCGGTGAAAACAAGCAGTACCTGGTATCCAGCCGTCTCAACAAACTGATGGAGCAGCAAGGCATCAAGTCCCTCGGGGAGTTGGTGCAACGGATCCAGGGCCAGCCACGCAGCGGGCTCAAGGAGATGGTGGTCGACGCCATGACCACCAACGAAACCTTGTGGTTTCGCGATACCTATCCGTTTGAAGTGCTCAAGAACAAGGTGCTGCCCGAGGCGATCAAGGCCGCTCCCGGCCAGCGCCTGCGCATCTGGTCGGCCGCCTGTTCGTCGGGACAGGAACCGTATTCGATTTCGATGGCCATCGATGAGTTCGAGCGGACCAACATGGGCCAGTTGAAGGCCGGGGCGCAAATCGTGGCCACGGATTTGTCCGGCACCATGCTCACCAACTGCAAGACCGGCGAGTACGACAGCCTGGCGCTGGGGCGCGGGTTGTCCCAGGAGCGCTTGCAGCGTTTCTTCGATCCCAAGGGAGCAGGGCGTTGGGCGGTCAAGGCGCCGATCAAGAGCCGGGTGGAGTTTCGTTCGTTCAACCTGCTGGACAGTTATGCCAGCCTGGGCAAGTTCGACATGGTGTTTTGCCGCAACGTGCTGATCTACTTCTCGGCCGAGGTGAAGAAAGACATTCTGTTGCGCATCCACGGCACCCTCAAGCGTGGCGGTTATCTGTTCCTGGGGGCTTCCGAGGCGCTGAACGGTTTGCCGGATCATTACCAGATGGTGCAGTGCAGTCCTGGAATCATTTACCAGGCCAAGTGATGAGTGCTTGAACAAAAAGGGAGGCCTGCACAGGCCTCCCTTTTTTTATGGCCGCAAAGCGGCAAGCCCTCATTGCCGCTTTACTGGCGTTTCGCGGAAACCCTTTGCCGCTTTTCTGGCATTGCCGCCGGCAATTCCCTCGCAAACCCTTGATTTACGGGGCTCAAGCAACTTGGCATGGCCCTTGCTAAATCCTTGTTACGAAAAGCAGGTCAGCCCCTAAAGGTTTCCGCCATGAGCATCAGCTTCGATAAAGCGCTCGGTATCCACGAACAAGCACTGGGCTTTCGCGCCCAGCGTGCCGAAGTCCTGGCCAACAACATCGCCAACGCCGACACCCCGAACTACAAGGCTCGGGACCTGGACTTCTCTGCCGTGCTCGCCGCCCAGCAAGACAAGACCAAGAACGGCACCTTCGCCCTGAACATGACCAACAGCCGTCATATCGAGGCGCAAGGCCTGGGCAATGGTGACGAGTCGCTGCTGTATCGCACGCCGATGCAACCGTCGATCGACCAGAACACCGTGGACGCCCAGTTGGAGCAATCGGCCTACGCCGAGAACTCAGTGAACTTCCAGGCCAGCTTCACCCTGCTCAACAGCAAATTCAAAGGGCTGATGTCAGCCCTGCGTGGAGAATAAGCCATGTCCCTCGCCAGTGTTTTCAATATTGCCGGTAGTGGCATGAGTGCGCAGACCACGCGCCTCAACACCGTCGCCAGTAACATCGCCAACGCCGAGACCGTGTCTTCGAGCATTGACCAGACCTACCGCGCCCGGCACCCGGTGTTCGCCACCATGTTCCAGGGCGGCCAGGGCGGCCAGAGTGGCAGCGGCGATTCGCTGTTCCAGAACCAGGATGCCGCAGGCCAGGGCGTGCAGGTGCTCGGTGTGGTCGAAGACCAGAGCAACCTCGAAGCCCGCTACGAGCCGAACCACCCTGCCGCGAACGAAAAAGGGTACGTGTACTACCCCAACGTCAACGTGGTCGAGGAAATGGCCGACATGATTTCCGCCAGCCGCTCGTTCCAGACCAACGCGGAAATGATGAACACCGCCAAAACCATGATGCAGAAGGTCCTGACCCTGGGTCAGTGATAAGGGGCGCCAAATAATGGCCATTGTTGATAACAGTTCGACGAACACGGCAGTCCAGGACCTTTTTAACTCCAAGGTCAAGACGGCGACAGATAACACCAGCGTCGGTGACGCCGCCAAGTCGGCGACGGGCAACCAGGCGATGGGCAAGGACGCGTTCCTGCAATTGCTGGTGACCCAGCTGAAAAACCAGGACCCGCTGTCGCCCCAGGACAATGGCGCGTTCGTCGCACAGTTGGCGCAGTTCAGCAGTCTGGAAGGCATCAACAACCTGAATGACTCGGTGAATGCGATTTCCAGCAACTTCAGCTCCTCCCAGGCGCTGCAGGCTTCGTCGCTGGTGGGGCGTTCGGTCATCACCCAGACCGACAAGGCGATGGTGGATACCAGCAAGAGCATGACCGGTTCCGTGGCGGTGACGGCGGCGACGGGCAACGTCTCCGTCAAGATCACCGACAAGGATGGCAACGTCGTTCGCACCATCGACATGGGCGCCCAGAGCGCCGGCAACTCCAGCTTCGTCTGGGACGGCAAGACCGATGCGGGTGAGACGGCGCCACCCGGCACCTACACCTTCAATGCCACCACCAAGAATGACAAGGGTGACTCGGTGGCCCTCGCCACCTCGCTGCCGGCAACGGTGACCAGCGTAACCCTGGGCACGAACGGCGCTGAAATGGTGCTGAACCTGGCGGGCGGCCTGGGCAGTATCAAGCTGTCGCAAATTCAGACTATCGGTACATAGAGCCGGCTAAATACGGCAAAAGGAGAGAACAATGTCTTTTAACATCGGCCTTAGCGGCCTCTATGCGGCCAACAAACAACTGGACGTGACGGGTAACAACATCGCCAACGTCGCGACCACCGGCTTCAAGTCGTCCCGTGCGGAATTCGCGGATATCTACGCGGCTTCCAAGCTGGGTACCGGCCAGAACAGCATCGGCAATGGCGTGAACCTGGCGGCCGTGTCCCAGCAGTTCACCCAGGGTGACGTCAACAACAGCGGCGGCACGCTCGACATGGCGATCCAGGGCGGCGGCTTCTTCGTGCAGAAGGGCAGCGACGGTTCGCTGGAATACACCCGCAACGGTGCGTTCCGGGCCGACAAGGACGGCTACATCACCAACAACACCGGCACCTCGCGCCTGCAAGGCTACGCAGCGGATGCAGATGGCAACATCCAGAAGGGCGGCTTGACCGACCTGCAGCTCAACCTGTCGTACCTGCCGCCGAAGGCTTCGAGCAAGGTGGAT
Source organism: Pseudomonas sp. C6002 (assembly GCF_013385805.1). Taxonomy (NCBI): domain Bacteria; kingdom Pseudomonadati; phylum Pseudomonadota; class Gammaproteobacteria; order Pseudomonadales; family Pseudomonadaceae; genus Pseudomonas; species Pseudomonas sp. C6002. Next base: position 40,490 of record NZ_JACAPH010000032.1, read on the forward strand.
TCCACCAGTAACCTGAACTCCTCCGAGACGGCGATCGACCAGACGGCGCACCCGTTTGATCCGACCAAATCGGACAGCTTCACCACTCAATATTCCACCACGCTCTACGATACGCAGGGCAACGCGCATCCGATGGTGCAGTACCTGGTGAAGACCGACTCCAACACCTGGAAGTCCTACACCCTGATCGATGGGCGCAACCCTGACGGCTCGCCGATCAGCGGCACCGGTACTGACGTGAAAGCGCCAGTCGCCTCGACGCTGTCGTTTGACACCTCCGGCAAGCTGACCGGGATCGTTACCCCGCCAGCCACCGCTTCCAATACCACCCTGACCATTTCCGACTGGAAGCCGGGCGGCCTGGTCAATGGTGTCTGGACGCCTAACGGTGCGGCCGCCAACGCAGACGGCGTGGCCGTCAACATGGGCAACATCACCCAGTACAACTCCGCCACCTACCGCAACCCGCCGACCACCGATGGCTACGCCACCGGGCAAATCACCGGGCTGAAAATCGACGGCAGCGGCGTACTGTTCGCCACGTTCAGCAACCAGCAGAGCAAGGCCATCGGCCAGATCTCCCTGGCCAGCTTCAACAACGAGCAGGGCCTGCAGCCAGCCGGCGGCACCACCTGGAAAGAAACCTTCGCGTCGGGCCAGCCGGGTTTTGATACCCCGCAAGTCGGTACCCTGGGTTCGATCGTGGCCAACTCCCTGGAGAACTCCAACGTCAACCTGACCAACGAGCTGGTGGACCTGATCAAGGCCCAGAGCAACTATCAGGCGAACGCCAAGACCATCTCCACCCAAAGCACCATCATGCAGACCATCATTCAGATGACCTGATGTTGTCGCTTTAACTCGCTTTACCGAAAAGCCCCTCGCGTGAGGGGCTTTTTTTTGGACGTTCAGATAACGCCTATAGGTGGGGGCGTCACAGGCGGATACACGGCTGTCGGAACGGTACAAGGCCAGCCGGGCGATATCTGGAGCGGATTCAGTCAGGGCTCCGGCGGCAACTGCATCACTGTTTCAGCGATAAAAGCCGCCATGATGCACGTCGGCCAGAAGCCCACCGATGTTTTCAAGGAGGTGAAATACGTGCGCGAATCGCGACGGTGTTGTTCCAGGCAAAAGAAAACCCCCGATACGCCGTAGGCCTATCGGGGGTTTTTCAACCTTGGGTGGTTAGACCCAGGGTGTGCTCAGCTTATTGGCAAGCTTCGCAATCCGGCTCGTCGATCGCGCAGGCTTTAGGCACTGGCGCCGGGCCGGCAGGTGCGGCGAGAACCGAATCATCACCGTGGTTGCCGCCGCTGGAAACAGCGTTCAGCTTGCCGGTGTTGATGGTCGACTTCTCGGTGCTGGTGGCAGCCAGGGCACGGAGGTAGTAAGTGGTTTTCAGGCCACGGTACCAGGCCATGCGGTAGGTCACGTCGAGCTTCTTGCCCGATGCGCCGGCGATGTACAGGTTCAGCGACTGAGCCTGGTCGATCCACTTCTGGCGACGGCTGGCGGCGTCGACGATCCACTTGGTGTCCACTTCGAAGGCAGTCGCGTAGAGCTCTTTGAGTTCTTGCGGGATGCGCTCGATCTGCTGCACCGAACCGTCGTAGTACTTCAGGTCGTTGATCATGACCGAGTCCCACAGGCCGCGGGCTTTCAGGTCGCGAACCAGGTACGGGTTGATCACGGTGAATTCGCCCGACAGGTTCGATTTCACATACAGGTTCTGGTAGGTCGGTTCGATCGACTGCGACACGCCGGTGATGTTGGCGATGGTGGCGGTCGGTGCGATGGCCATGATGTTGGAGTTACGAATGCCTTTCTGCACACGGGCACGTACCGGCGCCCAGTCCAGGGATTCGTTCAGGTCAACGTCGATGTACTTCTGGCCACGTTGCTCGATCAGGATCTGTTGCGAATCCAGCGGCAGGATGCCTTTGGACCACAGCGAACCCTGGAACGTCTCGTAGGCGCCACGCTCGTCGGCCAGGTCGCAGGAAGCCTGGATCGCGTAGTAGCTGACCGCTTCCATGGACTTGTCGGCGAACTCGACTGCAGCGTCCGAGCCGTAAGGAATGTGCTGCAGGTACAGCGCGTCCTGGAAGCCCATGATGCCCAGGCCGACCGGACGGTGCTTGAAGTTGGAGTTCTGCGCCTGGGGTACCGAGTAGTAGTTGATGTCGATAACGTTATCGAGCATGCGAACGGCGGTGTTCACGGTGCGTTCCAGCTTGGCGGTGTCCAGCTTGCCGTTGACGATGTGGTTCGGCAGGTTGATCGAGCCCAGGTTGCAAACGGCGATCTCGTCCTTGTTGGTGTTCAAGGTGATCTCGGTGCACAGGTTCGAGCTGTGGACCACGCCCACGTGCTGCTGCGGGCTGCGCAGGTTGCACGGGTCTTTGAAGGTCAGCCATGGGTGGCCGGTTTCAAACAGCATGGAGAGCATTTTGCGCCACAGGTCTTTGGCCTGGATGGTCTTGAACAGCTTGACCTTGCCCGGGTATTCGGTGAGGGCTTCGTAGTACTCGTAGCGCTCTTCGAAAGCCTTGCCGGTCAGGTCGTGCAGGTCCGGTACTTCGGATGGCGAGAACAGGGTCCACTTGCCGTCATCGAAGACGCGCTTCATGAACAGGTCAGGGATCCAGTTGGCGGTGTTCATGTCGTGGGTACGACGACGGTCATCACCGGTGTTCTTGCGCAGCTCGATGAACTCTTCGATGTCCATGTGCCAGGTTTCCAGGTAGGCACATACAGCGCCCTTGCGCTTGCCACCCTGGTTCACGGCTACGGCGGTGTCGTTCACTACTTTGAGGAACGGTACAACGCCCTGGGACTTGCCGTTGGTGCCCTTGATGTACGAACCCAGCGCACGCACCGGGGTCCAGTCGTTACCCAGGCCGCCAGCGAATTTGGACAGCATGGCGTTGTCGTGGATCGCGTGGTAGATGCCCGACAGGTCATCCGGCACGGTGGTCAGGTAGCAGCTGGACAGCTGTGGACGCAGGGTACCGGCGTTGAACAGGGTCGGGGTCGACGACATGTAGTCGAAGGACGACAACAGGTTGTAGAACTCGATGGCACGGTCTTCTTTCTGCTTCTCTTCGATCGCCAGGCCCATGGCCACGCGCATGAAGAACACTTGCGGCAGTTCGAAGCGGATCCCGTCCTTGTGGATGAAGTAACGGTCGTACAGGGTTTGCAGGCCCAGGTAAGTGAACTGCTGGTCGCGCTCGTGGTTGATCGCCTTGCCGAGTTTTTCCAGGTCGAAGGTGGCCAGGATCGGGTTCAGCAATTCGAATTCGATACCCTTGGCGATGTAGGCCGGCAGGGCCTTGGCGTACAGGTCGGCCATCTCGTGGTGGGTGGCGCTGTCGGCGACTTTCAGGAAGCCCAGGCCTTCGGCACGCAGGGTGTCCATCAGCAGGCGCGCGGTGACGAACGAGTAGTTCGGCTCACGCTCGACCAGGGTACGGGCGGTCATCACCAGTGCGGTGTTGACGTCGGTCAGGGCCACGCCGTCGTACAGGTTTTTCAGGGTTTCGCGCTGGATCAGGTCGCCATCGACTTCTTCCAGGCCTTCGCAGGCCTCGGTGATGATGGTGTTCAGGCGGCCCAGGTCCAGCGGTGCAAACGTACCGTCGGCCAGGGTGATGCGGATCGACGGGTGAGCTTGTACGGCAGCTTCTTCGGCCGGGGAACGTACGGCACGTTCCTTGGCGCGCGAGTCACGGTAGATCACGTAGTCGCGGGCGACTTTCTGCTCGCCGGCACGCATCAGGGCCAGTTCGACCTGGTCCTGGATTTCTTCGATGTGAATGGTGCCGCCCGATGGCATGCGACGCTTGAAGGTTGCGGTGACCTGTTCGGTCAGGCGGGCAACGGTGTCGTGGATGCGCGACGAGGCAGCAGCGGTGCCGCCTTCAACTGCAAGAAACGCTTTGGTGATCGCGACGGTGATTTTGTCATCGGTGTAAGGAACGACAGTGCCGTTACGCTTGATCACGCGCAATTGGCCGGGCGCGGTGGCGGACAGATCCAGGTTCGAATCAGCGGCCTGCGGCACGGAGCCCTGCGGGTTCTCGCGAGTTGTGTCGGTTTGCATGGGGGGTTGTCTCCACATTCTATATTTATTTGGGCACCATCACGGTGCCCACCGTTCCGTCCTGAAGCACTTACAACAGGCCAGGGGCCTGGCATAACAACTTCGGGACAGGAGGAAGGGAGCTGTTCGCACCGCTTCCATGCCGAAGTCTTCGGTTACAAGCCTTGGGGCTCTTTACCGTATTCCTGGTGGGTGACAGTTTCGTACTGCAACACCCGTACCGTTTTCGCCTGATCGGGGCAGAAAGCGGCTGCCATCCGCGTGCGCGGTTTGGTCTTCTGAAAAAGGCTTAAGTTCACCAAACAGGAGCAAGAAAGAGCTTGAGTTTCTTGTCTGATTTGTGTTTGGTCTTTTCGCTGAAAACCCTACATGTAGGGTTTTTTTGGCGACGACCTACAAGATAATGCGTTTTGGGGGGCTTAGCAACGGACTACCTGTGGATAACGCTGTGGGTAAAATGTGTATGAAACGTGGAATGGCCGTGTAGGCCGCAGTACTGCTGCATTGCGCCGTTTGTCACCGAATATTCCGAGGTAAAAACAACTGGTTGGATTTTTGCGGGCGCGAACCCTATCACAAAAAAACACGATGTCCGAACGCATTTGCGCGCTTGTGGCAGAGGGCCGGCCCGTTGCTACAATCGGCGGTTATCCATACAGTTTATGCCTCGCCTACATGACAACTGTAGGAGCGGGCTTGCCCGCGAAGGACGTCAACGATGACGCTGGAAACCTGAATAAACGCGGCGCCCTCGAGTTTTCTCGGGCAAACCCGCCCCTACAATAATTAGAACCGAGGTAACGCATGGAGCAAGAAGCCTGGCAGGTATTGATTGTCGAGGACGACGAGCGACTGGCCGAGTTGACCCGTGACTACCTGGAGAGCAACGGCTTGCGGGTGTCGGTGGAAGGCAATGGCGCCCTCGCGGCGGCGCGGATCATCGCCGAGCAGCCGGACCTGGTGATCCTCGACCTGATGTTGCCCGGTGAAGACGGCCTGAGCATTTGCCGCAAGGTGCGCGAGCGCTACGACGGGGTGATCCTGATGCTCACCGCGCGCACCGACGACATGGACCAGGTGCTGGGCCTGGACATGGGCGCCGACGATTACGTGTGCAAACCCGTGCGTCCACGCCTGTTGCTGGCACGCATCCAGGCCCTGCTGCGGCGCAGCGAAAGCGTCGAGCCGGCACTCCCCGAAAAACAGCGGCGCCTGCAATTCGGCCCGCTGGTGGTGGACAACGCCCTGCGTGAAGCCTGGCTGCATGAGGGCGGCATCGAACTGACCAGCGCCGAATTCGACCTGCTGTGGTTGCTGGTGGTGAATGCCGGGCGGATCCTGTCCCGGGAAGAAATCTTCACCGCCTTGCGCGGTATTGGCTATGACGGCCAGGACCGCTCCATCGACGTGCGCATCTCGCGCATCCGCCCGAAAATCGGCGACGACCCCATCCACCCACGCCTGATCAAGACCATTCGCAGCAAAGGCTACCTGTTCGTCCCCGAAGCTGCGGCTGACCTGACGCCGTGAACTCAATCTTCCTGCGCATCTACGGCGGCATGTGCGCGGCGCTGATTCTGGTGGCGTTGCTCGGCGTACTGGCCTTGCACCTGCTCAATGAAGTGCGCAGCGGCCAGTACCGCGAGCGCCTGGCCCACGGCACCTTCGCGCTGATGGGCGACAACCTGCAACCCATGAGTGCCATCGAGCGCCGCCGCGCCCTGGCAGTGTGGGAGCGCTTGCTGGGTATCCCGCTGCAATTGCAGACCGTGGCGGAGGCGCACCTGGACCTGACCCAGCGTAGCCGTCTGCAACGCGGCCAGGTGTTGGTGGAGCAAACCGGGCCTCACGCGGCCAGGGTGCTGCGCTTGGTCAGTGACCAGGAGCAACTGTTGCTGACCGGTGAAGTGCAGCAAATCAGCGAACAACTGGCCCGCGCGACGATTTACCTGCTGGCCGATGAGCTGGTGCGTTTCCCGGTGGCGGAGCAACCGCAGAAACTCGCAGACCTGAAGGAAGCCAAGGGCTTTGGTTTCGAGATGCACCTGGTGATGCTCAATCAGGCTGATATGGACGAAGACCAGCGCCGCCGCGTGTCCGAAGGCGATACCGTGATGGCCCTGGGCAAGGGTGGGGATTCGATCCGGGTATTTGCCGGCATGGTCGGCACGCCGTGGGTCCTGGAAATCGGCCCGCTGTATCAGATGAATCCGTACCCGGCGCAATGGCTGATCCTGATTGCGCTGATCAGCCTGACCTTGATCGGCTTGATCGTCTATTTATTGGTGCGCCAGCTGGAGCGGCGCTTGAGTGGCCTGGAAGCCGCCGCCACGCGCATCGCCAAAGGCAGCCTTGAAGTGCGGGTGCCGGCCCGCGGCGCCGATTCGGTGGGGCGCCTGGCGGCAGCGTTCAATGGCATGGCCGAGCACCTGCAACGCCTGTTGGCAATTCAGCGCGAACTGGTGCGGGCGGTGTCCCACGAATTGCGCACCCCGGTGGCGCGCCTGCGGTTCGGCCTGGAGATGATCGGCGACGCGGCCACGCCTGAAGCGCGGCGCAAGTATATGGAGGGCATGGACAGCGACATCCAGGACCTCGATGGCCTGGTGGACGAAATGCTCACCTACGCGCGGCTGGAACAGGGGGCGCCGGCACTGAATTTCCAGCGGGTCGACCTCAATGCGTTGCTGGATCAGGTAATTGATGAACTGTCACCGCTGCGCCCGGAAATCAACGTGGCGCGGGGCATCTGCCTGTCCTCGGCGCATTGGGACGATGCATGGGTGGAGGCCGAGCCGCGTTACCTGCACCGTGCCCTGCAAAACCTGGTGAGCAACGCCATGCGCCACGCCCAGGGGCAGGTGCTGATCAGTTACCAGGTGGGCCAGGTGCGTTGCCGCATCGACGTGGAAGACGACGGGCCGGGCGTACCGGAAAGTGCCTGGGAGCGGATTTTCACGCCGTTCCTGCGCCTGGATGACAGCCGGACCCGCGCGTCGGGTGGGCACGGCCTGGGGTTATCCATTGTGCGGCGGATCATCTATTGGCACGGCGGCCGGGCGTTGATCAGCAAGAGCAACAATCTGGGTGGCGCGTGTTTCAGCCTGAGTTGGCCACGGGATCAGGAGAAGGTCTAGGCCTGGACGGCCACCAGGCTCAACAACTGCCCGCCATCCACCGCAAACTGCGCCTCCAGCTCCTTGCCATGGCACCACTCTGCGGACAGGTCCGTCAGCAACCGCAGCCGCGCATGGCCGGTATCCGACCACTCCAGCAACTCGGCATGCTCAAAATAAAAGCGCTTCTGCACGATCGGGTAGAGCGCCTTGAACAGGCTCTCTTTCGCCGAAAACGTCAGCGTCACCAGTTGCGCAACCTGCTCCCGCGGCCCGGCGGCCATGCGCAGCAATTCATCCGGTGTGAGGATCTCCCCGGCCAGGCGTTCCGCCCGCTCCAGGGTCAGCAGGTTCTCCAGGTCCATCCCCAGCCCGCGCCACTGTGACTTGTGGGCGACGATGGCCGCTGCATGGCCGGTGCTGTGGGTGATCGAACCGCTGATGTGCGCGGGCCAGACCGGCGCGCGGTCCTCGCCGATCGCCGGCACGCAATCCAGCCCGTCCAGCTGTTGCAGGGCCGCGCGGGCGCACAGGCGACCGGCCAGGAACTCCGCCTGCCGCTTGGCCACCGAACGCTGGATGCTCGCGGGTGGCGGCACGGCGCTGCGCTGGAAATCGCCGATGGCCAGCAGGGCCGGGTCAAAACGGGTGCTCAGCAAGACCGTGCCGGGCAAGGCATCGGGCAACGGCCAATGGGCGTCAAGTGGGGTGCAGCAGGCGGGTAGGGAATTCATGCCGGGTATTTTGCCGAGTTGCAGGGCCGCTGGATAGCCTGCGGCCGGGGATACGTAAATAACTCTTTACACAGTAGCCGGCCTCGGTTCAGCCCAGGTTCAGAGAGTGTTCAGGGGGAGTTCAGGGGCGTCTGCGTAGTCTGGCCCCGTACCCAAAGCCCAAGCGTATGAGGTAGCACCATGACTGCGATCAAGAAGCTGATGTTGGCCTTAACCATGCTCAGCGCCACCGCTGGCGTCCAGGCCTCTGATTCGAGTTTCGCGGGTTTCTCCAAGGAGAAGAGCAAAAAACCCTACAGCCTTCTCCAGCGGGTGAGCTTCGAGGATGCCGGTGAACAGGCGGCTCCATGGGGCCAGTCCCTGGGCCAGCACACCCCGCAGTCAGACTATCGCGTGGGCAACGAAAACCTGTCAGGTCACTTCAACGGCAGTAAATTGCGCCAGCAAGACCTGCAGGGCCGCTATGATATACCCCAGTTGGAAAGTTGATTTGCCTTGGAGAGCTTTATGAAATTGCTGGTTGTCGAAGATGAGGCGTTGCTGCGCCATCACCTGTTGACCCGCCTTACCGACAGCGGTCACGTGGTCGAGGCCGTCGCCAATGCCGAAGAGGCGCTGTACCAGACCGGGCAATTCAACCACGACCTGGCGATCATCGATTTGGGCCTGCCCGGCATGGGCGGCCTGGACCTGATCCGCCAATTGCGCGCCCAGGCCAAGACCTTCCCGATCCTGATCCTGACCGCCCGTGGCAACTGGCAGGACAAGGTTGAAGGCCTGGCAGCAGGTGCCGACGACTACGTGGTCAAGCCGTTCCAGTTCGAAGAGCTGGAAGCGCGGATGAACGCACTGTTGCGCCGCTCCAGCGGTTTCACCCAATCCACCATCGTCGCCGGGCCGTTGCTGCTGGACCTCAATCGCAAGCAGGCGTCCCTCGACGAACAGCCACTGGCGCTGACCGCCTACGAATACCGCATCCTCGAATACCTGATGCGGCATCACCAGCAAGTGGTCGCCAAGGACCGCCTGATGGAACAGCTCTACCCCGATGACGACGAGCGTGATCCGAACGTGATCGAAGTGCTGGTGGGCCGCCTGCGCCGCAAGCTGGAAGGCCCGGCGGGTTTCAAACCGATCGACACCGTGCGTGGCCTGGGCTACCTGTTCAATGAGCGCTGCCGTTGATTCGCTCGCTACGTGTACGTTTGATGCTCGCGGCCACCATCCTGGCCGTGCTGTTTATGCTGGCCTTGTTGCCGGCCATGCAGGGCGCCTTCAGCCTGGCCCTGCAGGACTCCATCGAGCAGCGCCTGGCGTCGGATGTCACGACGCTGATTTCGGCTGCCCGGGTTGAAAACAATCGCCTGCTGATGCCCGCGCAGCTGCCGGACGAGCGTTTCAACCTCACCGACAGCCGCCTGCTGGGCTACATCTATGACCGCGAAGGCCATTTGGTCTGGCGGTCGCGCGCCACCCAGGAAGAAAACATCAACTACAAGCCGCGCTATGACGGGCGCGGCAACGAGTTTGCGCGGATCCGCGAGGCCAACGGCCAGGAATTTTTTGTCTATGACGTCGAGGTCAAGCTGCTGGGCGGCAAGAGCGCGGCGTTCAGTATCGTCGCCCTGCAACCGGTGCGTGAATACCAACTGACCCTCGAAGGCCTGCGGGAAAACCTCTACCTGGGCTTCGGCGCCGCCTTGCTGGTGCTGCTGACCCTGTTGTGGCTGGGCCTGACCTGGGGCCTGCAGGCGCTGCGCCGGCTGAGCCAGGAATTGGATGAAATCGAAGGCGGTACCCGGGAAAGCCTCAGCGAGCAACACCCGCGCGAGCTGCTGCGCCTGACCGGCTCCCTGAACCGGTTGCTCCACAGCGAGCGGGAGCAACGCACCCGTTACCGCGATTCCCTGGATGACCTGGCCCACAGCCTGAAAACCCCGTTGGCGGTGTTGCAAGGCGTGAGTGAAGACATGGCCCAGCGCCCCGAAGATCGGGACCAGGCCTGGGTACTGCAATCGCAGATCGAACGCATGAGCCAGCAGATCAGCTACCAATTGCAGCGCGCCAGCCTGCGTAAAAGCGGCCTGGTGCGCCACCAGGTGCGGCTGGAGCCGGTGCTGCAAAGCCTGTGCGACACGCTGGACAAGGTTTATCGCGATAAGGGCGTGAAGGTCGCCTTTGAACTGCCGGACGAATGCGACGTGCCGATCGAGAAGGGCGCCTTGCTGGAACTGCTCGGCAACCTGCTGGAGAACGCCTATCGCCTGTGCCTGAGCGAAGTGCGCATCACCTTGCAGGAAAGCCTGGAGGGCACCGAGTTGTGCATCGAAGACGATGGCCCCGGCGTGCCGCCGGACCAGCGTGCGCGCATCCTGCAGCGGGGCGAGCGGCTCGACCGCCAGCATCCGGGGCAGGGGATTGGCCTGGCGGTGGTCAAGGACATCATTGAAAGCTATGGCGCCCGGCTGACCCTTGGGGATTCACCGCTGGGTGGGGCTGCGTTCAAGATTCACTTCCCGGCTGTTTGATCTTTATTGGCTGTGCCGGCCTCTTCGCGAGCAAGCCCGCTCCCACATTCGATGGCATTCCCAAGGTGGAACTCGGTCAAATGTGGGAGCGGGCTTGCTCGCGAAGAGGCCAGTCGCATCAATACACACCTAGGTTTCTTGTGCTCTATAGGCCCCCGGCGTCAACCCGGTCCACTTCTTGAACGCCCGATGAAACGCCGACGGTTCGGAAAACCCCAGCTGCTCGGCGATTTCCTGCAACGACAAATCCGCCCGCCCCAAATGATAGATCGCAATGTCCCGGCGCAACTCATCCTTGAGCGCCTGAAAGCTGGTGCCTTCCTCCCGCAAATGCCGACGCAGGGTCTGCGGGCTGATATGCAGGTGCTGGGCGACGGCTTCGAGGTCAGGCCAGGGCGTGCGGTCGCGGCTCAATAGGCGGCGCAACTGGCTGCTCAGGCTGTCGCCTTCATCCGGCCGCGACAGCAGGTCGGCCGGGGAGCGTTCGAGGAAATGCTTGAGGGTGCGCTCGTCCTGCAACAACGGCAGGCTCAGGTAGCGGCTGGGGAACACCAGGCTGCTGGTGGGCGCCGCGAATACCTGCGGGCAGGGGAACAGCAAGTCGTACTCACCGGCGTGGGGCGGCGTCGGGTAGCTGAAGGTGGCCTGGTGCAGGCGGATGCGCTGGCCAATCAGCCAACTGCCGAGGCGGTGCCAGATCACCAGTAGGCATTCGCTGAGGAAGTGATCCGGGTCCCAGAGTTGCGAATCGTCCAGGCTCAGGCGGGCCATTTCTCCTTCACGTGTCAGACGCCAGCGCGGACCCTGCGGGAATAGGCTATAAAATAATAAGCCGCGTTCCAGAGCCTTCTCCAGGGTGCGGCAGTGAATCAGCGCGTGGCACATCATGGCGAAAGTGCCGCGCTTGCTCGGGCCTTCGGCGAAGCCCAGGTATTCGTCATCCAGCGCCAGCCACAGCATTTGCAACAACTGGGTGAATTGCTCGGGGGCGATGCGGGCGCGGGGCTCGCTCAGCAGTTCCGCAGTGATGCCGACCTGCTGCAGCAGGCCCGAATAATCGTAGCCGGCCCGGCGAGCACCGCCGAGGGCGGCTCGGGCGTAGTGACTGGCGATGGTTCGTTCACGCATGAGGGGCCTCGTCCATTGAGTGGCGGATGTTAGCCACCCCGGGCGGGTGCAACAAGGCGGATATCCGCCAAATTGTAGGACGAGATCAGGCGAGCAGGCGGAAATCCGCCACTGTCTGTAGGCATAACCTTAAGCTGGAAATCGCCCGAGCGCTGATGTCTAAAGGCCTTCAGGGGGTTTCAGCAGAAGTGGCACGACGCTTGCGATACAGAGCGCAGGGAGACCGCCTCGAGCAGGCTCTCAAACAACAAATCCCTCCAGTGCAGGAGGGTTCGCAATTCAAGTGTCGTGGGCAATGGCGGATATTTGCCACACGGGACGATTGAGGAACTTTGCAATGACGACTCGTCAGCCACTGTACAAATCCCTGTATTTCCAGGTGATCGTTGCAATCGTTATCGGTATTTTGCTCGGTCACTTCTACCCGCAGACCGGCGTGGCCCTCAAGCCACTGGGTGACGGCTTTATCAAGCTGATCAAAATGGTCATCGCCCCGATCATCTTTTGCACCGTTGTCAGCGGCATCGCTGGCATGCAAAGCATGAAATCGGTCGGCAAGACCGGCGGCTACGCGCTGCTGTACTTCGAAATTGTCTCCACCATCGCCCTGCTGATCGGCCTGGTCGTGGTCAACGTCGTGCAACCGGGCGCCGGCATGCATATCGACGTGGCTACCCTGGACGCCTCCAAAGTCGCGGCCTACGTGACTGCCGGTGCCGACCAGAGCATCGTTGGCTTCCTGCTGAACGTGATCCCGAACACCATCGTTGGCGCGTTCGCTACCGGTGACATCCTGCAAGTGCTGATGTTCTCGGTGATCTTCGGTTTCGCCCTGCACCGCCTGGGTGCCTACGGCAAGCCGGTGCTGGACTTCATCGATCGTTTCGCCCACGTGATGTTCAACATCATCAACATGATCATGAAGCTCGCGCCACTCGGTGCCCTGGGCGCCATGGCGTTCACCATCGGTGCCTACGGCGTAGGTTCGCTGGTGCAGCTCGGTCAGCTGATGATCTGCTTCTACATCACCTGCATCCTGTTCGTGGTGCTGGTATTGGGCGCCATCTGCCGCGCACACGGCTTCAGCGTCCTGAAACTGATCCGCTACATCCGTGAAGAACTGCTGATCGTACTGGGTACTTCCTCGTCCGAATCCGCACTGCCACGCATGCTGATCAAGATGGAACGCCTGGGCGCCAAGAAGTCGGTAGTCGGCCTGGTTATCCCGACTGGCTACTCCTTCAACCTGGACGGTACTTCGATCTACCTGACCATGGCTGCCGTGTTCATCGCCCAGGCGACTGACACCCACATGGACATCACCCACCAGATCACCCTGTTGCTGGTACTGCTGCTGTCGTCCAAGGGCGCTGCTGGCGTGACCGGTAGTGGTTTCATCGTACTGGCCGCTACCCTGTCGGCTGTTGGCCACCTGCCGGTTGCCGGCCTGGCGCTGATCCTGGGTATCGACCGCTTCATGTCCGAAGCCCGCGCACTGACCAACCTGGTTGGCAACGCTGTTGCAACCCTGGTTGTGGCCAAGTGGGTCAAGGAACTGGACGAAGACAAGCTGAAAGTCGAACTGGCTTCCGGTGGTCGCGGTATCTCCGACACCCGTGAAGAAGACGACCTGGGCGTGGCCGAAGGCCCGGCTCCAACCGCCGTCAAGTAAGGCTGCAGCGTTTGTGAAAAACCCATCTTCGGATGGGTTTTTTTATGCCTTCGGGAAGCATCAGTCACTTCGGATGATGGTTTATGTGATTGCCGCCGACCACCGGGTTTGCCTACTCTGTGGCCAATCGAATCGGAATCGGAGTCCGCATGTCAGGTCCCTTGGCGTCCCTCAAAGTACTGGATTTCTCCACCTTGCTGCCGGGGCCGTTCGCCTCGTTGCTGCTGGCCGACATGGGCGCCGAGGTGTTGCGCATCGAATCCCCCACGCGCATGGACCTGCTGCGAGTACTGCCGCCCCATGACCAGGGCGTGTCGGCCAGCCATGCCTATCTGAACCGCAACAAACGCAGCCTGGCCCTGGACCTCAAGCAGGCCGAGGCGGTGGCGATCGTGCGGCAACTGGTGGCGGACTACGACATCGTCCTCGAGCAGTTCCGCCCCGGGGTCATGGAGCGCCTGGGCCTGGGTTACGAGGCGTTGAAGGCGATCAACCCAAAGCTGATCTACGTCTCCATCACCGGCTACGGCCAGACCGGCCCCTACAAGGATCGCGCCGGCCATGACATCAATTATCTGGCCCTGGCAGGCATTGCCAGTTACACCGGGCGCCAGGACAGCGGGCCGTTGCCCTTGGGTGTGCAGTTGGCGGATGTGGGGGGCGGCTCGTTGCACGCGGTGATCGGTTTGCTGGCGGCGGTGATTGGCCGGCAGCACAGTGGGGTGGGGCAATACCTGGACGTGAGCATGACCGACTGCGCCTTCAGCCTGAATGCCATGGCCGGCGCCGGTTACCTGGCGTGCGGCGTGGAGCCGGCGTGGGAGAACCAGGTGCTCAATGGCGGCAGTTTCTATGACTATTACCGATCGCGGGAAGGACGCTGGTTGTCGGTGGGCAGTCTGGAGCCGGCGTTTATGCAGCAGCTGTGTACGGCCCTTGGCCGCCCTGAATTGGCGGCAATGGGCCTATCGCCCAAACCCGAGCAGCAGAAAGCCCTCAAGCTGGCGCTGCAGGTCGAGTTCGAGAAACGCAGCTTTGATGAGCTGTGTGAGCTGTTTGCCGGGATTGATGCGTGTGTCGAGCCGGTGCTGAATCTGAGCGAGGCCGTTGAACACCCGCAGTTGAAAGCCCGGGAGCTGGTCAGCCAGGTGCCGCGGGGCGATGGTTCCAGCCAAGCGCAAATGGCCTGCCCGCTGAAGTTTTCCGAGGGCTTGCCGGCGGCCAGGCACATAGGCGCGGCGGTGGGCGCTCACAGCGATGAGGTGTTGGCGGAGTTGGGATTCAGTGCTCAGCAGATAGATGATTTGCGGCGTGCCAAGGTGATTCAGTAGCACCTGGGCCGGCCCCTTCGCGAGCAAGCCCGCTCCCACATTCAACCGAGTTCCATCGTTGGAATGCGATCAAATGTGGGAGCGGGCTTGCTCGCGAAGAGGGCCTTACAAGCACCACAAACCTCACTCGACGCGGGTTTCCCCGGTAAACACCAAAGTCTGCCGGCACCTGCGACACAAATACCGCCGGCCCTGGCCCACCAACCCGTGACGCTGGGGCGAAAACGGGAAGTCACTGTCGGCACACGGACAGCGGTAGATATACCGCGTGACGCGCCGCCGCTGGATTTCATAGGTGTGGCAGCGGTCCGGCGGCAGTTCGTAAACCCCACGCATGATCAACTGCCATTCCTCGCCATGGGGCTGGATGCGCTCGCCGAACAATTGGTGGGCAATCAGGTGGGCCACTTCATGGGCGACTGTCTGTTTAAGGAAGTGTTGGCTGTTTTCACGGTACAGCTGCGGGTTGAAGCGCAGCAGGTTCTCGTGCAAATGCGCGACACCGGCCTTCTGGCCCCGCAGCTTGAGGCTGACCTGGGGGCGTTTGAAGCTTCGTTTGAAAAAGGATTCGGCTTGCAGGAAACAATCTTCGACGCGGGTATTGAGTTGCTCGGGCATGCTGTACATATCTCCAGAGATGTCCAGTATGCCGCAAACAAGGGTGTATCCGAATCTGTCAGGCGCCGAATGGTCATGCATAACGCACAAAGCCACCTTGCGGTGGCTTCTCCTGCGGGTAAACCGCGTCAGTTGGTGTAGATCGGGCCTACGCCCAGCCCCCAGACGATCACGGTAAAGGCCATGATCGCCACCAGCACCACCAGGCCTACCGCCAGTACCGAGCTGGAAAACAGGAAGCCCTCGTCCGGGTGGATGTTCATGAAGGTCGGCAGCCCCACGTACAGCAGATACACCGTGTAGCAAATGGCCGCCGTGCCCACCACCATGCCCAGCCACATATGCGGGTACAGCGCCGCCAGCCCGCCGATAAACAGCGGTGTCGCGGTGTAGGTGGCAAACGCCACGCAGCGCGCCATGCTGGGGTTGGCGTCATAGGTGCGGGCCATCCAGTGAATGAACGCGCCCATCACCGCCACGCCGCCGAGCATCGCCGCGTAGGACATGAGGGTCATCCACAACGCGCTTTCCACCGTCAGCATCACCGGGGCGCGGCTGCCGATGACCCAACCCACCTGAGTGGTACCGATAAAGGCTGAGACAGCGGGGATGGCCGCGAGAATCAGCGTGTGGGTGAGGTACATGTGGCCGATGCTTTCTTCTTTATCGCCACGAATTTCCCGCCATTCCTGATCGGGGTGGGTGAAAAGTCCCACGACGTGATGGATCATGCCAGTCACTCCTGTCGTTATTACCATCGCCCCCCAGCGGAGCGCCCACGGGCCAATTGGCCTGAAAGGTCTGGATATATGTGCGACCTTATGTCGCAGTATAGGAAGTGATGACCGGAAAAAGTGTGGGGCTTTAGAGCAAATTGCGCTGTAAACATTGGGCTTAATCGCGGCAGGGTCTGTTGATTGGAATGCGGTCAACTGTGGGAGCGGGCTTGCTCGCGAATGCGGTGGGTCAGCTAAACACCTGGCGAATGACACTTCGCGTTCGCGAGCAAGCCCGCTCCCACATTGGAACTCGGTCGTCCATCCCGGTAAAATACCCGGCTTTTCGTCACACACCTTTCGCGGATCCAAGCGCCATGGGCACTCTTACGGTCAACCAGAACAAACTGCAAAAACGCCTGCGTCGCCTGGCCGGCGAGGCAGTCGCCGATTTCAATATGATCGAAGAGGGCGACAAGGTCATGGTCTGCCTGTCCGGCGGCAAGGACAGCTACACCATGCTCGACGTGCTGATGCACCTGCAAAAGGTCGCGCCGATCAAGTTCGACATCGTCGCCGTGAACATGGACCAGAAGCAGCCGGGTTTTCCCGAGCATGTGCTGCCGGCCTACCTCAAGGAATTGGGGATCGAGTACCACATCGTCGAGAAAGACACCTATTCGGTGGTCAAGGAGCTGGTCCCGGAAGGCAAGACCACCTGCTCGCTGTGCTCGCGCCTGCGCCGTGGCACGCTCTATACGTTTGCCGACGAAATCGGCGCGACCAAGATGGCCCTGGGTCATCACCGCGATGACATCGTCGAAACCTTCTTCCTCAACATGTTCTTCAACGGCAGCCTCAAGGCCATGCCGCCCAAGCTGCGGGCCGATGACGGGCGCAACGTGGTGATCCGCCCACTGGCGTACTGCCATGAGAAGGACATCCAGGCCTACTCCGACCTCAAGCAATTCCCGATCATCCCGTGCAACCTCTGCGGCTCCCAGGAAAACCTGCAGCGCCAGGTGGTCAAGGACATGCTCCAGGATTGGGACCGCAAGACCCCGGGCCGCGTCGACAGCATCTTCCGCAGCTTGCAGAACGTGCAGCCGTCGCAGTTGGCTGACCGTAACCTGTTCGACTTCACCAGCCTGCGTATCGACGAAAGTGCGGCGTCGCGCTTCGTCAACGTAGTGAACCTCTGAGTGTTTTCACCGCTCTGACAGACGGCGCTCCTGGGCGCCTTTTTCATTTCAATCCTTAGGAGAGGGCATGCGCGATTACAAGTGGCTGCACGAATATTGTCTGAACCGGTTTGGTTCGGCGGCCGAGTTGGAAGCCCACCTGCCTGTGCCCCTGACCCCGGCGAAACTGCGCAAGATCAGCGATGACCGCTACCTGTCGACCCTGTCGCTGCGGGTGTTTCGTGCCGGCCTGAAGCACAGCGTGGTGGACGCCAAGTGGCCGGCCTTCGAGCAGGTGTTCTTTGGGTTTGACCCGGAAAAAGTCGTACTCATGGGCGCCGAGCACCTGGAGCGGCTGATGCAGGACACGCGCATCATCCGTCACCTGGGCAAGCTCAAGAGCGTGCCGCGCAATGCGCAGATGATT
Organism: Pseudomonas sp. C6002; assembly: GCF_013385805.1. Classification (NCBI taxonomy): domain Bacteria; kingdom Pseudomonadati; phylum Pseudomonadota; class Gammaproteobacteria; order Pseudomonadales; family Pseudomonadaceae; genus Pseudomonas; species Pseudomonas sp. C6002. The sequence goes on from NZ_JACAPH010000032.1 coordinate 58,049, forward strand.
CTGGATATCGAGAAGGAAAAAGGCAGCTTCGGCGGGTTTATTGCCGACTGGCCAGTGACCGATATCGTCGGCCTGTGGAAGTACCTGAGCAAGCACGGCCACCAGTTGGGCGGGCTCTCGGCGCCGCGCTTTTTACGGATGGTGGGCAAGGACACGTTCGTGCCGAGCTATGACGTGGTGGCGGCGCTGAATGCGCAGAAGATCGTCGACAAGGTGCCCACCAGCCTGCGGGACCTGGCCACGGTGCAGGGCGCGTTCAACCAGTGGCATGCCGAGAGCGGGCGGCCGATGTGCCAGTTGTCGATGATGCTGGCTTACACCGTGAATCATTGATACCGGGTTGATGCCATCGCAGGCAAGCCAGCTCCCACACTTGGAATGCATTCCTCTGTGGGAGCTGGCTTGCCTGCGATAGCGGCAGGTCAGGCACTACAAAAGCATCAGGCAGGCAATCCTTCCCCCGCCAACCGCCGATTCAGCTGATGCCGGTACCGCACATACATCAACGCCGTGCAGAACACCGCCAGGCTCGCCAGCATTTCCAGCACACCAAACCACTGCCGGTTCGGGTCATACGCCGCCAGCGCGCCCTTGATGAAATACAGGTTCACCACAAAGCACATCCATGAATGCCCGCGCGCGCTGCCCAGGATCATCCCCGGCGCCAGCAACAGCAGCGGCACCAATTCGATCAGCAGAATCACCCACGGCCGCGCGCCATGCAGATCGGCGAACACCAAGTAGTAGGCGCACAGCAGCCCCACCAATCCCAGGAACGCCAGCAGGCTCAACGCCCGCATCGCCTTGACCCGTGGCTCCAGCCAGGCCTGGGGCGGCAGTAGCTTAGGCTTCCTGGCCACGGCCGTTCTCCAGTAGCGCAGCGGTCTTCGCCAGGCGCAGGCCGAGGGCGCGGCACAGGGCGATCTCGTGTTGATCCAGCGCACGCTTGCCGTCGGCACCGGAATGGTGGCTGGCGCCATAAGGCGTACCGCCGCCCTTGGTGTCGAGCAGCGCCTGTTCACTGTAGGGCAGTCCGGTGATCAGCATGCCGTGGTGCAGCAGCGGCAGCAGCATCGACATCAGTGTGGTCTCCTGGCCGCCGTGCAGGCTGGCGGTGGAGGTGAACACACCTGCCGGCTTGCCGACCAGGGCGCCGGTCAGCCACAGGTTGCTGGTGCCGTCGAGAAAGTACTTGAGCGGCGCGGCCATGTTGCCGAAACGGGTCGGGCTGCCCAGCGCCAGGCCTGCGCAGTTCTTCAGGTCGTCGAGGCTGCAGTACAGCGGGCCGTCGACCGGAATGTCCGGCGCCACGGCCTCGCATTCACTGGAGATGGCCGGCACGGTGCGCAGCCGCGCCTCAAGCCCGGCTTGCTCGATGCCCCGGGCAATCTGCCGGGCCATTTCGCTGACTGAACCGTTGCGGCTGTAATACAACACCAGCACATACGGCGCACTCACGAAACCAGCTCCAGGATGTTCTCCGGTGGGCGGCCGATCACGGCCTTGTCGGCGGTGGCGAGGATCGGGCGCTCCATCAGTTTCGGATGAGCGGCGATGGCAGCGATCAACTGTGCTTCGCTGAGGCTGGTGTCAGCCAGGTTGAGGGTTTTATATTCGTCCTCGCCGGTACGCAGCAGTTGCCGCGCGCTGATGTTCAGCTTGCCCAGCAGGGCCTGCAATTGCGCGGCGTCGAGCGGGGTTTCCAGGTAGCGCACCACCGTCGGTGTGAGGCCACGGGCTTCCAGCAGTTCGAGCGCACCGCGGGATTTCGAGCAGCGCGGGTTGTGATAAAGCGTCAGATCGGTCATGTGCGGGTCGCATCTTGCGTAAGGTGGCGGGTATTCTACCCGCGCTGCGCCGCGTCCTTAAACCATGAGAGGCGATAGGCCGCAGCCAACGTTCATTTTTACGAAGGATTACCCCATGACGAGGCGACTGTTAGGCGCATTGGCAATCATCGGCACACTGCTGCTCAGCGGCTGTGGCAATGATTATGGCGTTGACCAATATGGTCAGAAAGTGGCCGCCGAGCGCCTGGACAAGCAATGGCTGGTGGTTAACTACTGGGCCGAATGGTGTGGCCCGTGCCGTACTGAAATCCCGGAACTCAACGCCTTGGCCGAACAGCTCAAGGGCCAGTCGGTGGGGGTGTTCGGGGTGAATTTCGACAACGTCCAGGGTGAAGAGCTCAAGAGCGCCAGCGAGAAGCTGGGCATCAAGTTCACCGTACTGGCGCAGAACCCGGACGGGATCTTCGACATTCCCCGCAGTGAAGCCCTGCCGGTGACCTACATCATTGATGACAAGGGCAAGGTGCGTGAGCAACTGATGGGTGAGCAGACGGCGGAAGGGGTGTTGGCCAAGCTCAAGGCGTTGCGCGGATAAAAAATGTGGGAGCGGGCTTGCTCGCGAATGCGGTGTGACAGTCACCGGATACATCGACTGATCCACCGCTTTCGCGAGCAAGCCCGCTCCCACATTTAGACCTGCTGCGCCTTACAGATCAGCCTTCTTCCAGCCACAACCGCAACGGCTTGCCATCCGCCGGCCAGAAGCGGGTCTGTTCGATCGGCGAAATGTCCCAGCGCTGCACGCCCTGCAGGGCCTGGAAGAAGCGGTGCTCCTGCTCCATCAGCGCTTCGGCGCAGAGTTTGCGGGTGCTGCCGACCTTGCCGAAGCTCAGCTTGTCGCCGTCCAGGGTGTAGGGCGCAAACCAATGGTTGCAGCCACCATTGCCATAGGCCCGGCCATCGGCGCCGAGGGTCACGGTCAGGTGGGCGTAATCCATCAGCGGCCGCTCACCGATCCATTCCACCACGTAGCTGTGATCCTGCTTGAGCTTGACCTCGTCGCTGGCGCAGCCCGCAAGGCCTGCACCCAGCACGGCCAGCATCAGCAGGGCTTTCATTGCGCGGCCTGCTGGCATTTCGGGCAGCGGTGCTTGTCACCCAGGGTGGCCCAGCCCAACTCGGTAACCCGTGCAGTGGCGGCCGGTTGCAGCGGCTCCTTGCTCAGCTTGGTTTCCACCGCGAATTCAAACTCCAGCACGTTGTCGCAGCTGTCGCAGTTGACCTTCCAGGTGTGAATCTCCAGTTCGCCGAATTTCGGCCCCTGGGCCATGGCGACCCACTGGCCCGCCGGGCGGATGGAGTAGCGCGCATCGCCTTCGACGGTCAGGCGCATCGACAGGGTTTTGCTGCCGCGCAGGGTGACGATCAGAACGTCGCCGTTCTTGATCGAGCCACCGTTGCCGGTGACTTGATAACGGCCCGGCACCAGGGCGCGGCATTCGATCAGGGTGTGTTGCGGGCTCAGCAAGCTGAAGCGGAAATCGTGTTCGGCCATGGATCCTCCAAATAGGCGCGGCATCCTATCATGCGCCGCTACCCATCATGGCGCGGCTATGTGACCGCTGATCATCCTTCGACGAGGTTTTGCGCCTGCCCGCCAGCCCACGCCGCGATGTTGGCCAGGGTGGTGCCGGCAATCGCCCCCAGCGCCTCGCGGGTCAGGAAGGCCTGGTGCGCGGTGATGATCACATTGGGGAAGGTCAGCAGGCGCGCCAATACGTCGTCTTGCAGGGGCAGGTCCGAGCGGTCTTCGAAAAACAGCTGGGCCTCTTCTTCATACACATCCAGCCCCAGATAGCCGAGCTGGCCGTCCTTGAGCGCGTCGATCAGCGCCGGGGTGTCCACCAGGCCGCCGCGCCCGGTGTTGATGAGCATCGCGCCGGGCTGCATATGGGCGAGGCTTTGGGCGTTGATCAGGTGTTTGCTGTCCGCCGTCAGCGGGCAATGCAGGCTGATGACCTGTGACTCGCCCAGCAACTGCGGCAGGCTCACATACCGGGCGCCGAGGGCTTCGACCTGCGGATTGGGGTAGGGGTCGTAGGCCAGCAGCCGGCAGCCGAACCCGGCCATGATCTTGGCGAATGTGGCGCCGATCTGCCCGGTGCCGACCACGCCGACGGTCTTGCCTACCAGGTCGAAACCGGTCAGGCCGTGCAGGCTGAAGTCACCGTCGCGGGTACGGTTGTAGGCGCGGTGCAGGCGGCGATTGAGGGCCAGGATCAACGCGACCGCATGTTCGGCCACCGCATGGGGCGAGTAGGCCGGCACCCGCACGATGGTCAGGCCCAGGCGCTTGGCGGCGGGCAGGTCGACATGGTTGTAGCCGGCGGAACGCAGGGCGATCAGGCGGGTGCCGCCGCTGGCCAACTGCTCCAGCACCGGAGCGCTGAGGTCATCGTTGATAAAGGCGCAGACCACTTCGTGGTGTTCGGCCAGGGCCACGGTGTCGAGGTTCAGCCGGGCCGGCTGGAATTGCAGCTGCATGCCTTCGGGTAGCGGTTGGGCGAGAAAGCTGTCGCGGTCGTAGGTCTGGCTGCTGAAGAGGATGATGCGCATCAAATATTCCTTCTTGATGATGGAAAGCTGATTTTGTGGCGAGGGGGCTTGTCTGTGGTGAGTGAGCTTGCTGTGGTGAGGGCGCCTGTTGTGGTGAGTGAGCTTGCTGTGGCGAGGGAGCTTGCTCCCGCTGGAGTGCGAAGCGCTCCCAGGATTTTGGGGCCGCTGCGCAGCCCAGCGGGAGCAAGCTCCCTCGCCACAGCAAGCCTCCCTGTCCACATTGCCCCGAAAGTTTACGCGCTGACCCGCGCCTCGCTGGCCAGCCGGGCAATCGCCATGTCCAGTTCATCCAGGGCCGGCATGGCCTTGGCGTCGTCCTGCTTGAGCAGGGTCTCGGCCCGCTGGCAGGCCGCACGCAGTTGCGGCACGCCGCAATACCGGGTGGCGCCGTGCAGGCGGTGCACCCGTTCGATCAGTGCGTTGCGGTCATTGGCGTCACGGGCGACGCGAATCGCTTCACGGTCCGCTTCCAGCGAGGCCAGCAGCATCGCGAGCATGTCTGCCGCCAGATCCGCCTTGCCGGCCGCCAGGCGCAAACCTTCTTCATGGTCCAGCACCGGCAATTGCGTGGCATGCCCGAAACTTTCGGTGCCACGGTCCGGGCCCTGGTTGCGCAGGGCCAGCCCGGTCCATTTCAACACCACCTGGGCCAGTTGCCGTTCGCTGATGGGTTTGGTCAGGTAATCATCCATGCCGCTTTGCAGCAGGGCGCGTTTTTCGTTGGCCATCGCATGGGCCGTCAGCGCGACGATGGGCAGCGGTGTGCCATGGCGTTCGCTTTCCCACGTGCGGATTGCCTCGGTGCTCTGGCGACCGTCCATCCCCGGCATCTGCACGTCCATCAGCACCAGGTCGAAGGCTTCCTGCTTCACTGCCTCGATGGCCGAGTAACCGCTTTCCACCGCCTGGACCTTGGCGCCCATGTCTTCCAGCAGGGTTTGCACCAGCAGCAGGTTGGCCGGGTTGTCGTCGACACACAGCACCCGCGGCGCGCGGCTGGACAGGGGCTCGCCGGGTTCGCTGCGCAGCGGGCGCGGGCTGATCAGGTCGGCCAGGGCGCGACGCAGTTTGCGGGTGCACGCGGGCTTGGCCTGCAACTGGCTGTTGGGGTTGGGCACCGAGGGGTTGAACAGCAGCTGTTCGGTGGTCGGGCACAACACCAGTACCTTGCAGCCCAGGTGTTCGAGGTCCCACAGGTGTTGGTTCAAACGCTCCGGCGGAATGTCGTTGGCGGTGATGCCCAGCACGGCCAGGTCAATCGCCTGTTCGGTCTGGTGGGCGCTGGTGATGCCGTTGGTCAGGCTTTCCAGGCTGTTGAACGGGGTGACTTCCAGGCCGCAGTCTTCCAGCTGATGTTGCAGGGCCTGGCGCGCCAGCTCGTGGTTTTCCAGCACCGCCACGCGCCGGCCCAGCAGCGGCGCGGAGGGCAGGTCTTCGATATCGTCACGGGTTTTCGGCAGGTTCAGGCTGATCCAGAATTCCGAGCCTTCTCCCGGCGTGCTGTCGACGCCGATCTCACCGCCCATCTGTTCGATCAGGCGCTTGGAAATCACTAGGCCAAGGCCGGTCCCGCCGGGTTGGCGTGACAGCGAATTGTCCGCCTGGCTGAACGCCTGGAACAGCGCCCGCACATCCTGGTTCGACAGGCCGATGCCGGTGTCCTGCACGCTGATGCGCAGTTGTACGCTGTCTTCCTGTTCGTCTTCAATCATGGCGCGGGCAACGATGGTGCCTTCGCGGGTGAACTTGATCGCGTTGCTCACCAGGTTCGTGAGGATCTGCTTGAGCCGCAGCGGGTCACCCACCAAGGCGAGCGGCGTGTCGCGGTAGACCAGGCTCACCAGCTCCAGCTGTTTGGCGTGGGCGGCCGGGGCGAGGATGGTCAGGGTGTCTTGCAGCAAGTCCCGCAGGTTGAACGGGATGCTGTCGAGCACCAGCTTGCCGGCCTCGATTTTCGAGAAGTCGAGGATTTCGTTGATGATGCCCAGCAGGTTGTCGGCGGATTTTTCGATGGTGCCCAGGTAATCCAGCTGGCGCGGTGACAGTTCGCTTTTCTGCAACAAATGGGTGAAACCAAGGATGCCGTTCAACGGCGTGCGGATTTCATGGCTCATGTTGGCCAGAAACTCCGACTTGATGCGGCTGGCTTCCAGGGCTTCCTTGCGGGCCAGGTCCAACTCGATGTTCTGGATCTCGATGGTTTCGAGGTTTTGCCGCACGTCTTCGGTGGCCTGGTCGATGCTGTGTTGCAATTCTTCCTGGGCGTTTTGCAGGGTCTCGGCCATGCGGTTGATGCCCGAGGCCAGGTGATCCAGCTCCTGGCTACCCAGGGGTGGCAAGCGGGTTTCGAGATTGCCGTCCTTGAGTTGCGCGACGGCCTGTTTGATCAGGCCGATCGGTGAGTTGATCGTACGGCTGATGCGCAAGGCGAGGGCAGCGGTACAGATCAGGCCGATGGCGATCAGCAGCAGGCTCGCGAACAGGCTGCGGTAGCCACGCAGCAACATGCCGTTGTGGGACAGTTCCAGCTCGACCCAGCCGAGCAGGCGGTCGGATTCATCCGGGATCAGTTCACCGGCGAGGTTGCGATGGCGGCCGAACACCGGCAGCAGATAACGGGTGGCGTCATTGCCGGTGCGCTGCAACAGGTGCGAACTGTTGCCGATGGGCGGCTGGTTGAGCATGGTCGGCCCGGCGTGGGCCAGGGGCGTGCGGTCGGGCCCGAGGAACGATACGGCGCGCACATCGGTTTGTTCCAGGGACTGGGTGGCGATGCGTTCCAGCAGGTCGGTGTTCCTGGTGCCGAGGGCCGGGGCCACCAGCGGCGCCAGTTGCTCGGCGATCATCTCGCCGCGTTGCAGCAACTGCGACTGCAACTCCGAAAGCTGCATCCAGGTGAAGTACCCGCCCAGCAGCAACGCCATCAGGCTGGTAGGCAATAAGGTCAGCAACAGTACGCGGCCTTTTATCCCCATTCTTTTAAGCACGCCACTCTCCTGCTACCACACTGTTGTCGAATTCCACGCAGGCATCCGGCCCGCGCCACCTGCGCAGTGTAGCCATTTGCGCGGCGGGGAATCTTGCAAAATTAATGACCTGAGGCAAACCTTGGGCCGCCGGACGCCCGGCGGCGGTTGCTCATGGGGGGGCAATCTTGAATAATCAGTCATTGAGAATGACTTGCAGACGCTAATGAATCCCGCAGCACTTGGCTTACCCAGTATCCTGGCGATTGAAGACGATCCTGTGCTTGGCGCCTATGTCCATGAGCAATTGGGCCTCTGTGGCTTCCAGGTGACCTGGTGCCAGAACGGCCAGCAGGGCCTGCAAATGGCCCGCGATCAGCGCTTCGACGTGGTGTTGATGGACATCCTGCTGCCGGGCATGGACGGTTTGTCGGTGCTCACGCATTTGCGCCAGAGCCATTCGATGCCGGTGATCCTGATGTCGGCCCTGGGGGCCGAAGCCGATCGCATCAGCGGTTTTCGCCTGGGGGCCGACGATTACCTGCCCAAGCCGTTCAGCATGGCCGAGTTGCGGGTGCGCATCGAAGCGATCCTGCGCCGGGTCGCCCTGGACCGGCGGCCGTTGCCGGCCCTGGCGGCGGTGCGCGGCGATGCCCGCAGCCTGCGTTTCGATGACGAGCTGTGTGATGTGTTTCACCGGGAGCAGTGGGCCGGCCTGACCCGCAGCGAATATCGCCTGTTGGAAACCCTGCACCGCAACGCCGAAGAAGTCCTCAGCAAAGCCTTCCTCTACCAGCATGTGTTCCAGCGCGGCTATGCGCCCCATGACCGCAGCCTGGACATGCACATCAGCCAGATTCGTCGCAAGCTCAAGGCTGTCGGCTACAGCGAGCGGGAAGTGCGCACGGTGTGGGGCAAGGGCTATGTGTTGAGCGGTCACGATGACGGGCTTTAAAGCCGCGTTCAAACGGCTGCCGGGCAAGCATTCGTTATTCTGGAAACTGGCCTGCCTGCTGATCGCGTTTTGCTTGCTGATGATCTGGCTCAGTTGGTCATGGGGCCGGTATATGGAAGAGCAGAATGCCTTTCTGTCCAGCGAGGCCCGCGCCACCCTGAGCGGTTATGCCGCTGGCGCGGAACTGGCCTGGAACAAGGGCGGCAACGCCGGTGTGGACGAATGGTTGCACACCCTGGGCCAGCGCGAGCGCACCTGGGTGGGGGTCATCGGCAACGACCTGCAATCCCTGAGCAGCTACCCACTGACGGACAAGGAGAGCCAGCGCCTGACCTTCCTGCGCGGCCTGGACTGGCCCGTCAGCCGGCATGCCAAGGGCCTGCCGTGGTTGAAAATCCCGTTCCCGCTCGACCCGGGTGCGGGCTCCCTGGTGATCGAATTGCCGCGGCGTTTCATGCCCGGGCAAAACCAGCTGTTCTGGCGGATCGTCACCAATGGCGTGATTCCCGGCCTGTTCACCCTGCTGCTGTGCATCGGCCTCTACCGGCTGTTGATCATGCCCCTCAACCACCTGCGAGAGCAGGCCAACGCCTGGCGTGCCGATCAACTGGGCACCCGGCTTTCCCGCGACACCACCAGCCGCCAGGATGAACTGGGGGAATTGGGCCGCGCGTTTGACCAGATGTCTGAACGCCTGCAAGGCACCGTGGCCCTGCAACAGCAACTGCTGCGGGATTTGTCCCATGAGTTGCGCACACCGTTGAGCCGCCTGCGCGTGGCCAGTGACAGCGAGCAGGACCTGACCCAGCTGCGCGAGCGCCTGGGGAGGGAAATCGACGGCATGCAGCGCCTGGTGGACGACACCCTGCAACTGGCCTGGCTCGACACCGAACGCGCGCCGTTGCCCAAGGAAGACATCCAGGTGCAGGCGCTGTGGGACATGCTCCGGGAAAACGCCTGTTTTGAAAGTGGCTGGCCGGCTTCACGCTTGCAGTGCGAGCTGGGGGCCGACTGCTGGGTGCGCGGTCATCTGAACCTGCTGGCCCAGGCATTGGAGAACATCCTGCGCAATGCCATCCGGCACTCTGCGCAAGACGGAACGGTGCAATTGGGCGGGCAGCGTGAGGGGGATCACTGGCACTTGTGGCTGGAAGACCAGGGCGGCGGGATCGATGAGGTGGAGTTGGAGCGAATCTTTGCGCCATTCACCCGGCTGGACGGTTCACGGCCCGGCGACGGCGGCTTTGGCCTGGGCTTGAGCATTGCGCGCAACGCCGTGCAGCGTCAGGACGGCAGCCTGTGGGCGGAAAATACCGGCCAGGGTTTACGTGTGCACATGCGCTTGCTGGCGCGCTAACGGTTACAACCTGCGCTGTTTGCGTTTTTTCCACTGTCGGGCCACCCACCAGCGCCAATAGCCCATGGTCAGGCAATAACCCAGCACCGCCATCACCAGCCCCAGTACTACCGAGCCCAGCAGGAACGGTTGCCACAGCGTCGACAACTGCCCGCTGATCCATTCCCAGGTCAGCTCGTCGGGCATGCTGCGGGGTGGCACATTCATCAGCCAGGCCCCGGTCATGTAGGTGCAGAAAAACACCGGCGGCATGGTAATCGGGTTGGTCAGCCAGACCAGGCTCACGGCAATCGGCATGTTGCCGCGCACGCTGATGGCGAGGACCGCTGCCAGCAGCATCTGCAAGGGAATGGGGATGAATGCCGCGAACAGGCCAACGGCCATGGCGCGCGCGACCGAGTGCCGATTGAGGTGCCAGAGATTCGGGTCATGCAGCAACTTGCCGAGAAAGCGTAAGGACTTGTGTTCCCGAATGCTGGTCGGATCGGGCATGTACCGTTTGAATAAGCGCCGTGGCATAAGGGGTCCAGGTCAGTTCGAGGGGCAAGTATGCCCGCATTCCACGAACGTGAAATTCAGACTTTGTGACAAATAATAATAGGCCACACCGCTAGCCCGGCTAAGACTCAATGGGTCGCTTTCAAGGAAAGATCCATGAGAACAGGGATGTTCGCACTCGCGCTGGGGCTGCTCGCCTTGCGTTTTTTACCCGCGTTGCCGTCTGGCGGCTGGCTGTTGTTGATGCCGGTGCTGGCCCTGGTGCTGTTGCCTTTTCGTACCTATCCGCTGGGGTTTTTCCTGCTTGGCCTGGGCTGGGCATGCCTCAGCGCCCAGTGGGCGCTGGATGACCGGTTGGCCCCGCATCTGGATGGCCAGACCCGCTGGGTGGAGGGGCGTGTCAGCGGGTTACCGCAGCAGATGGGCGACGGTGTGCGCTTCGAACTGACCGACAGCCGGTCACGCAAGGAGCTGCTTCCCAAGCGCATTCGCGTGTCCTGGCGCGGCGGTCCGCCGGTTAAGAGCGGTGAGCGCTGGCGACTAGCGGTGACTCTCAAGCGTCCTTCCGGATTGCTCAATGCCGATGGCTTTGACTATGAAGCCTGGCTGCTGGCCCAGCGGATTGGCGCCACCGGCTCGGTCAAGGACGGCCAACTGGTGGCACCGGCACGACATGCCTGGCGCGACGGGATTCGCCAGCGGCTGCTGGCAGTGGATGCCCAGGGGCGAGAGGCGGGCCTGGCGGCGCTGGTGCTCGGCGATGGTTCCGGGTTGGCCGCCGAGGATTGGCGGGTCCTGCAAGCCACTGGCACCGTGCATTTACTGGTGATATCCGGGCAGCACATCGGCCTGCTGGCGGGGTTGATCTATGGCCTGGTCGCCGGTCTTGCGCGCTACGGGGGTTGGCCGAAACCTTTGCCGTGGCTGCCCTGGGCCTGCGGCCTGGCGTTTGCTGCAGCGCTGGGCTACGGCCTGCTGGCAGGTTTCGAGGTGCCGGTGCAACGGGCCTGTGTGATGGTGGGCCTGGTATTGCTGTGGCGTCTGCGGTTTCGTCACCTGGGAATCTGGTGGCCGCTGTTGCTGGCGCTGGACGCGGTGCTGATCCTCGAACCGTTGGCCAGCCTGCAGCCGGGGTTCTGGCTGTCTTTTGCGGCTGTTGCGGTGCTGATTTTGGCGTTCAGTGGCCGATTGGGCCCCTGGCCCTTGTGGCAAGCCTGGACCCGCGCCCAATGGATGATTGCCATCGGCCTGTTTCCGCTGCTGCTGGTGCTCGGCCTGCCCATCAGCCTGAGCGGGCCGCTGGCCAACCTGGTTGCGGTGCCGTGGATCAGCCTGGTGGTGCTGCCCCTGGCCTTGCTGGGTACGGTGTTATTGCCGCTGCCTTATATAGGAGAGGGGTTGTTATGGCTGGCGGGCGGCACGCTGGACGGGCTGTTCAAGGCACTGGCGCTGCTGGCGCAGTACTTGCCGGCCTGGATACCGGCGCAAGTGCCCATTAACTATTGGCTGGTGAGCCTGCTGGGGGCGGTGCTGTTATTGCTGCCCAAGGGCGTCCCGTTTCGGCTGCTGGGTTGGCCGATGTTGCTGCTGGCGGTGTTTCCGCCGCGGGAGTCGATACCTCATGGGCTGGTCGAGGTGGTGCAACTGGATGTCGGCCAGGGGTTGGCGATCATCCTGCGTACCCGCAACCATGTACTGCTGTATGACGCCGGGCCGCGCTCCGGTGAGTTCGATCTTGGCGCGCGTGTCGTATTGCCTGCGTTGCGCAAGCTGGGGGTCGCAGAGCTGGACGTGATGCTGCTCAGTCATGCCGATGCCGATCATGCCGGCGGCGCGTTGGCCGTCGCCCAAGGGTTGCCGGTCAAGCGTGTGGTGGGCGGTGAGACGGCACGGCTGCCGGCCTCGCTCGGTACCCAAGCGTGTGTCAGCGGCGAGCAGTGGGAGTGGGATGGCGTGAGGTTCGAGCTATGGCAATGGCCTGATGCGACGGACGGTAACCAGATGTCCTGCGTGTTGCGGGTGCAGGCCAATGGCGAGCGCTTGTTGCTGACCGGGGATATTGACCATGACGCCGAGCGGGCATTGCTGGCCACTCCCATGGGCGCTCCTGTCGATTGGCTGCAAGCGCCGCACCACGGCAGCCGCAGCTCGTCGTCATGGGCCTTTCTACAGCGCCTGGCACCCAAGGCCGTGTTGATTTCCCGGGGGCGCAGCAATGGATTTGGCCACCCGCATCCACAGGTGCTGGAGCGTTACCAGGCCATGGGCAGCGCGATTTATGACAGTGCCGAGCAAGGCGCACTCCGCCTGCAACTGGGCACCTTCCAGCCGCCGCTGGCCGCGCGCAGCCAGCGGCGTTTTTGGCGCGAGCGCCCACCGCAAAACAGCGTTACCAAAGAGCGGCCCCTGCGACAGGATGCTCTGGGGCAGGCCAGCCCTTCCACCGGACCCTTATGGTAAAGTGGCGCACTTTTTCGAGGGGACATTCACTGTGTGGGAATTGGTCAAATCCGGCGGCTGGATGATGTTGCCGATCATTTTGAGTTCCATCGCCGCACTCGGCATCATCGCCGAACGCCTATGGACCCTGCGTGCCAGCCGTGTAACGCCTGACCACCTGCTGGGCCAGGTCTGGGGCTGGATCAAGAACAAGCAGCTCGACAAGACAAAACTCAAGGAACTGCGCGCCAACTCGCCCCTGGGTGAAATCCTCGCCGCCGGCCTCGCCAACTCCAAGCACGGTCGCGAGATCATGAAGGAGTGCATCGAAGAGGCCGCCGCCCGGGTCATCCATGAGCTGGAGCGCTACATCAATGCCCTGGGCACCATCGCCGCCATGGCACCGTTGCTCGGCCTGCTCGGTACGGTGCTGGGCATGATCGATATTTTCAGCTCATTCATGGGGTCGGGCATGACCACCAACGCCGCAGTGCTGGCCGGTGGTATTTCCAAGGCCTTGATCACCACGGCGGCGGGCCTGATGGTCGGTATTCCTTCGGTGTTCTTCCACCGTTTCCTGCAACGGCGCATCGACGAACTGGTGGTGGGCATGGAGCAGGAAGCCATCAAGCTGGTGGAAGTGGTACAGGGCGACCGTGACGTGGACCTGGTTGAGGGCAACGCGTGAAATTTCGTCGCAAGCAACGGGAAAACGTCGATATCAACCTGGCGTCGTTGATCGACGTGGTGTTTATCCTGCTGCTGTTTTTTGTCGTCACCACCACCTTTACCCGGGAAACCCAGCTGCGCGTCGACCTGCCGGAAGCCGTCAGCGGTTCGCCGGCGGAAGACCAGCAGGCCAAGCAACTGGACATCGCCATCAGCGCCGATGGCGTGTTCTCGGTGAATAACCAGTTGCTGGAGAAAAACGACCTGGCCAGCCTGATGGAAGCGCTGCAAAAAGAGTCTGGTGGGGACACTAACTTGCCACTGTCCATCAGCGCCGATGGCAACACCAAGCACCAGGCCGTCATCACGGCGATGGACGCTGCCGGCAAGCTCGGCTTCAGCCATTTGCGCATGACCACCGTCGAGGCGGCGAGCCAACCCTGATGGCCATGACTGATCGTTTGCTCAAGGCCTGGTACGAAGGCCATCCTGCACTTGCGTTATTGCAGCCGCTGGAATCCCTCTATCGCCGGGTGGTGCAGCGCAAGCGCGCACGGTTCCTGGCGGGCGAGGGCGAGATCTATCAGTCGCCGGTGCCGGTCGTGGTGGTAGGCAATATCACGGTGGGTGGCACCGGCAAGACGCCCATGATTCTCTGGCTGATCGACCATTGCCAGCGCAGTGGTTTGCGCGTCGGTGTGGTCAGCCGCGGTTATGGCGCCAAGCCGCCACAGTTTCCATGGCGCGTAGAGGCCGATCAAACCGCTGCGGTGGCGGGGGACGAACCCTTGCTGATCGTGCAGCGCAGCGGCGTGCCGCTGATGATCGACCCCGACCGCAGCCGCGCCGTGAAGGCGCTGTTGGCCAGCGAAACCCTCGACCTGATCCTCTCCGACGACGGCCTGCAACATTACCGCCTGGCCCGTGACCTGGAACTGGTATTGATTGACGCCGCTCGCGGGCTGGGTAACCGTCGCTGCCTGCCGGCGGGCCCGTTGCGTGAGCCGGTCGAGCGTTTGCAGAGCGTCGATGCGCTGCTTTACAACGGCGCAGGTTCTGACCGTGACGACGGCTTTGCCTTCCGTCTGTTGCCTGCCGCGCTGGTCAACCTGCATACCGGCGAGCGTAAACCCGTCGAACACTTCCCGGTGGGGCAGCAGGTACATGCGGTGGCCGGCATCGGCAACCCGCAACGTTTCTTCAATACCCTTGAAACGCTACACTGGCGCCCAATACCCCATGCTTTTGCCGACCACGCGCCGTACAGCGCCGAGGTCTTGAATTTCACACCGGCACTGCCGTTGGTCATGACTGAAAAGGACGCGGTGAAGTGCCGCGCCTTTGCCAGGCCCGACTGGTGGTACCTTGCGGTGGACGCGGCACCGTCACCGGCGTTTATCGCCTGGTTCGACACGCAGTTGATGCGCTTGCTGCCCGCTCGCCTTTTGCCTTAAAACGCTGCTCTCCAGGACATACTCATGGACACCAAACTGCTCGATATCCTCGCTTGCCCGATCTGCAAGGGGCCGCTCAAGCTCAGCGCCGACAAAACCGAGCTGATCAGCAAGGGCGCCGGCCTGGCGTACCCGATTCGTGATGGCATTCCGGTAATGCTCGAAAGCGAAGCCCGCACCCTGACCACCGACGAGCGCCTGGATAAATGACCACCGCCTTCACCGTTGTCATCCCGTCCCGCTACGCCTCCACCCGCCTGCCCGGCAAGCCGCTGCAACTGATCGGCAACAAGCCGATGATCCAGCTGGTGTGGGAACAGGCCTGCAAAAGCAGCGCCGAAAGGGTAGTGGTGGCCACCGACGATCCGCGCATCATCGAGGCCTGCAAAGGCTTTGGTGCCGAAGCGGTGCTGACCCGTGAAGACCACAACTCCGGTACCGACCGCCTGGCCGAAGTGGCCACCAAGCTGGGCCTGGCGGCGGACGCCATCGTGGTCAACGTGCAAGGCGACGAGCCGTTGATTCCGCCCAGCGTGATCGACCAGGTGGCGGCCAACCTGGCAGCCCATGGCGAAGCGCGCATGGCGACCCTGGCCGAGCCGATTGAAGACATCGAGACCCTGTTCAACCCCAACGTGGTGAAAGTGGTCAGCGACATCAATGGCCTGGCGCTGACCTTCAGTCGCTCCACCTTGCCGTGGGCGCGGGATGCGTTCGCCAAACAGCCTGACGTGCTGCCGGCTGGCGTGCCTTACCGTCGCCACATCGGCATCTACGCCTACCGCGCCGGTTTCCTGCACGACTTCGTGAGCTGGGGCCCGTGCTGGCTGGAAAATACCGAATCCCTGGAACAACTGCGTGCCCTGTGGCACGGCGTGCGCATTCATGTGGGCGATGCCCTGGAAGCGCCGCCGACGGGCGTCGACACCCCTGAAGACCTCGAGCGCGTCCGTCGCCTGCTGGGGGCCTGATGCAGGTTCTGTTCGTCTGCCTGGGCAACATCTGCCGTTCGCCCACGGCCGAAGGCGTTCTGCGCCACAAATTGCGCGAAGCCGGCCTGGCCGATCAGGTTGAAGTGGCCTCTGCCGGTACCGGTGATTGGCACGTCGGCAACCCACCGGACAAGCGCAGCCAGCGTGCAGCGCTGCAACGCGGCTACGACCTGTCGGCCCAGCGTGCACAACAGGTGTCGCGTGCCGACTTTTCCCGCTACGACCTGATCCTCGCCATGGACCAGAGCAACCTGCGCAACCTCAAGGCCATGCAGCCGGCTCAAGGCAAGGCGGACCTGGACCTGTTCCTGCGCCGCTACGACTCGGTGGTGGATGAAGTGCCGGACCCGTACTACGAAGGTGACCAGGGCTTTGAAACTGTCCTCGACCTGATCGAGCGCGCCTGTGACCTGTTGGTGATTGAATTGAAGGGCCGGTTATGACTTTGCAGGTACGGGCACAGGTTTCGCTCAAGCCGTTCAACAGCTTTGGTATCGACGTGCGTGCCCGGCTGTTTGCCGAGGCCCACAATGACGCCGACGTGCGTGAGGCCCTGGCCTGTGCCGCCGAGCAACAACTGCCGTTGCTGGTGATTGGCGGTGGCAGCAACTTGCTGTTGACCCAGGATATTGACGCACTGGTGCTGCGCATGGCCAGCCAGGGCATCCGGGTGTTGCACGACGATGGCGTGCAGGTCGTGGTTGAGGCCGAAGCGGGCGAAGCGTGGCATCCGTTTGTGCTGTGGACCCTGGCCCAGGGCTTTTCCGGCCTGGAAAACCTCAGCCTGATTCCCGGCACGGTCGGCGCCGCACCGATGCAGAACATCGGCGCCTACGGTGTAGAGATCAAGGATGTATTCAGCGGCCTGACCGCCCTTGATCGCCAGACCGGCGAACTGCGGGATTTCAGCCTGGCCGAGTGCAACTTTGCCTACCGCGACAGCCTGTTCAAGCACGAAGTGGGGCGCTGGCTGATCCTGCGGGTGCGTTTTGCCCTGAGCCGCGCCGTGCATCTGAAACTTGAATACGGGCCGGTGCGACAGCGCCTGACCGAGCAAGGCATCGCGCAGGCCACGCCCAGCGATGTCAGCCGCGCGATTTGCAGCATTCGTAGCGAGAAACTGCCCGACCCGGCGGTGCTCGGCAATGCGGGGAGTTTCTTCAAGAACCCGCTGGTGTCCCAGGCACTGGCTGCCGAGTTGCAGCGTCAATACCCGGACCTGGTGGCTTACCCCCAGGCCGACGGGCAGATGAAACTGGCCGCCGGCTGGCTGATCGACAAGGCCGGCTGGAAAGGCTTTCGCGATGGCGATGCCGGCGTGCATCGCTTGCAGGCACTGGTATTGGTGAACTACGGCGCGGCCAGCGGCCAGGACATTGCCGGGCTCGCGCTGCGTATCCAGCAGGACATCGAAAAGCGCTTCAAGGTGGTGCTGGAAATGGAGCCGAATCGCTATTGAACTAAGCTTGTTTTTTGACGCACCAAGCCCTGCATTGCAGGGCTTTTTTATTGCCGGTGAGTTAACTTGGCTGACTACCGATATTTTTGATCAACCCATAGATGCTGTTTATCAAAATCAGTTGCAAGGTTGGCGGGAGGCGAAAGCCTGATGGACAGTGTTGATCTGAATGTATTACGCAGCGTGCTGGAATGGCGCCTCGCCGGGCAGCGAGTGGTGCTGTACAGCGTGGTCCAGACCTGGGGCAGCGCCCCGCGTCCGCCGGGGGCGATGCTGGCCTTGCGCGGCGACGGGGTGGTGATTGGCTCGGTGTCCGGCGGCTGCATCGAGGACGACTTGATCGCCCGGTTGCAGGACGGTCGGCTGCCTGACGACGGGCCGCCGGTGCAGCTTGTCACCTACGGTGTCACCCGGGACGAAGCGGCGCGTTTTGGCCTGCCGTGTGGCGGCACCCTGCGTCTCACCGAAGAGCGGGTGAGTGATCCGGGTTGGGTAGCTGAACTGCTGGCGCGCTGTGAGGCCCACGAGATTGTCGCCCGTGAGTTGGACCTGGCCACCGGCGAGGTGGTGTTGAGCGGTGCGAGCAAGACCGATGTGGTCAGCTTCAACGGCGAGCGTTTGCGCGCGATCTACGGTCCGCGCTGGCGCCTGCTGCTGATCGGCGCGGGCCAGCTGTCACGTTATGTGGCGGAAATGGCTCGGTTGCTGGATTTCGAAGTGCTGATCTGCGACCCGCGCCAGGAGTTTGTTTATGGCTGGGAGGAGCAGCACGGGCGCTTTGTGCCGGGTATGCCGGATGAAGCGGTGTTGAATATCCAGACCGATGAACGCACTGCCATTGTCGCGCTCACCCATGACCCGCGCCTGGATGACATGGCGTTGCTGACGGCCCTCAATTCCCGGGCGTTCTACATAGGCGCGCTGGGTTCGCGGGTCAACAGCCAGAAGCGCCGGGAAAACCTCGCGGCACTGGGGCTCAGTGCGGACGCCATTGCGCGGCTGCATGGGCCGATTGGCCTGCATATCGGCAGCCATACGCCGGCGGAAATCGCCTTGTCGTTGATGGCGGAAATCGTCGCCATCAAGAACGGGATCGATCTGCTGCAGAAAAAGCCGTTGCAGGCAGCGGTCAGTTGACGGGCATCGCCGTAATCATCCTGGCGGCGGGGCAGGGCAGTCGTTTTCGGGCCGAGGCGGGTGCCGATCAGGACAAGTTGCTGGCGCCCTGCGTGGGCCGGGATGGCATCACGCGGCCGGTGATCGAGCAGGTATTGGTGAATTTGCCGCCTGTGGCTATGAGACGTTGGCTGGTGACGTCACCGGATCGCACCGAAGTGATTCGGTTGGCTAAGGTGCACGGTTGCGAAGTATTGCTTTTGCGCTCGCCGGGCATGGGTGACAGCATCGCCGCAGCGGTGGCGGCCAGTGGGCCGTCGGCTGGTTGGCTGGTGGTGTTGGGGGATATGCCGTTTGTCCTGCCGGCAAGTATCGAGCAAGTGATGGCAGGCCTGGAGGAAGACGGTATCAGCGCCCCGGTGCATGCAGGTCAGTACGGGCACCCCGTGGGGTTTGGCCGTTCATTCGGCCCGGCCTTGATCGCGCTGACCGGAGACCGCGGGGCAAAACCGTTATTTGCCAAGGCTTCGGTGCAGGAAGTCGTAGTCGATGATCCCGGTGTGTTGTGGGACGTCGATGTGCCGGCGTTGTTGAACTACCGCTAGCGGATAGCGCAGGCATAAAAAAGCCCCGCCTGATCACTCAGGCGGGGCTTTTTAGTGGCCGATGGAATCAGACGAGGGGTTTAGGCTCGTGCTCTTCTTCCTGGGCCTTAGGGTGGTGCTCTACCACTTCTTCAACGGAACGTACGTTCTCGTCGATGGCAGGGGCACTGTGCTCAACCACGGCTTCGGTGACCGGAGCAGGGGCTGCCTCGGCAACTTCAGCGACGGCTGGAGCGGTTTCGGCAGCGGCCTTGGCAGCAGCGGCAGCCGCTTCAGCTTCCTTGCGACGACGACGCACTTCGCGTGGGTCGTTCGGCGCACGGCCATTTTCGGTCAGGGCGCTGGCCGGAGCGGCTTCAACCACCGGGGCTGCCACTTCGGCAACCACTGGCGCTTCAACCACTGGCGCAGGCTCGGCAACAACGGCAACAGGTTCAGCAGCGACCACCACTTCAGCGACTGGCGCTGGAGCTTCTTCGACCACTGGCGCAGGCGCTGGAGCTTCGACCGCTTCAACCACCGGGGCAGGTTCGGCAGCCCACTGGAAGGCGGTCTGTTCTTCGCGAACTTCACGCACTTCAGGGGTTGGCTCGGCTACCGGTGCTTCAACGGCAGCTTCAACCACGGGCGGTTGTTCAACAACCACTGCAGGCTCGGCAACCACGTCGACTTCAGGCTGAGGCTCGCGAACTTCGCGAACTTCACGAACTTCACGAACGTGACGAGCCGGCGCTACTTCCACTTCCGGAACAACCGGGGCTTCGACCGGGGTCGTTGCTTCAACCACTGGCGCTTCGACGGCTGGCGTCTCTACAACAGTGTTTTCCTGGATGGCAGCGGTGGCTGCTTCAGCTTGCTCGTTGGCCTGGGCTTCAGCAGGTGCGCTGATGACCGAGCTGGCGACAGCAGCGGTAACGGCCAGGCCGGCAGCCAGTTCGGCGCCAGTCGGTTCGCCGGTAGCGGCTGCGTTGGCTTCGCCGGTCTCTTCCGAGCCTTCGATTTCGTTGCCGTTGGCATCACGTTGACGCTCACGACGGTTGCTGCGACGACGCTGGCCACGGGAGCGGCGGCGTGGACGATCGCCTTCGGCGTTGTCCTGGCCGTCTTCCTGTTGCTGGTCTTCGTTGGATAGCAGCTCTTCTTCTTCACCGGCTGGAGCCGCTTGCTCGGCACGTGGTTGACGCTCTTCACGAGGAGGGCGTGGCGCACGTTCTTCACGCGGCTGACGAGCTGGACGCTCTTCAGCAGTGGCAGCGGTGGCAGCAGCAGCGGCTACGGCTGGAGCGGCATCCAACGGCTCGCGCAATTCACGCACGCGTTCTTCACGCTCGCCACGTGGCTTGCGGTCTTCACGTGGAGCGCGTGGAGCACGCGGTGCACGTTCTTCGCGTGGTGCACGCTCTTCACGGGCTACGGTTGGTGTTTCTTCACGGGCTTCGCGCGGTTGGCGCTCTTCACGTGGGGCGCGTTCTTCGCGGGGTGCACGTTCTTCACGAGGCTTGCGCTCTTCGTCACGGCGACCGTTGCGATTGCGGCTCTGCTGGCGACCGTTGCGACGCTCTTCATTGCGTGCAGGGCGTTCAGTCACAGGCTTCTCGACCACAACTGGAGCCACCGGCTCTTCCTTGGTGGCGAACAGGCTGACCAGCGACTTCACCAGGCCCTTGAACAGGCTTGGCTCAGGCAGGGCAGCTGGTGCGGCAACCGGCGCAGCTGCCTCGACCGGAACCGGTGCGTTGGCACGGGCTGGCGCGGTCTTGACGGCGGCTTCCTGGCGAACCAGGGTGCGGGTCGCAGCGGCTGGCTGGACTTCTTCCACTTCGGCAGCGGCAGCAGCGATTTCGTAGCTGGACTGGTTGACGTGGGCTTCCGGGCTGTCATCACGCAGGCGCTGCACTTCGAAGTGCGGTGTCTCGAGGTGATCGTTCGGCAGGATGACGATGCGGGCACGGGTGCGCAGTTCGATCTTGGTGATCGAGTTGCGTTTTTCGTTGAGCAGGAACGCAGCGACCGGGATCGGCACCTGGGCGCGCACTTCGGCAGTGCGGTCTTTCAGGGCTTCTTCTTCGATCAGGCGCAGGATCGCCAGCGACAGCGATTCAACGTCACGGATGATGCCGGTGCCGTTGCAACGCGGGCAGACGATGCCGCTGCTTTCACCCAGGGATGGACGCAGGCGCTGACGGGACATTTCCAGCAGGCCGAAGCGCGAAATGCGGCCGACCTGTACGCGGGCACGGTCAGCTTCCAGGCATTCGCGGACTTTCTCTTCCACGGCGCGCTGGTTCTTGGCTGGGGTCATGTCGATGAAGTCGATCACGATCAGGCCGCCGATGTCACGCAGGCGCAGCTGGCGGGCGATTTCTTCAGCCGCTTCCAGGTTGGTCTGCAGGGCGGTTTCTTCGATGTCGCTACCCTTGGTGGCACGCGCCGAGTTGATGTCGATGGACACCAGGGCTTCGGTCGGGTCGATCACGATGGAGCCGCCGGAAGGCAGTTCGACGACGCGCTGGAAAGCGGTTTCGATCTGGCTTTCGATCTGGAAACGGTTGAACAGCGGAACGCTGTCTTCGTACAGCTTGATCTTGCTGGCGTACTGCGGCATCACCTGGCGGATGAAGGTCAGGGCTTCGTCCTGGGCTTCGACGCTGTCGATCAGCACTTCGCCGATGTCCTGGCGCAGGTAATCGCGGATGGCGCGGATGATCACGTTGCTTTCCTGGTAGATCAGGAACGGCGCGGAACGATCCAGGGACGCTTCCTTGATAGCGGTCCACAGCTGCAGCAGGTAGTCGAGGTCCCACTGCATTTCTTCGCTGCTGCGGCCCAGGCCGGCAGTGCGCACGATCAGGCCCATGTCGGCCGGAGCGATCAAGCCGTTCAGCGCTTCACGCAGTTCGTTGCGCTCTTCGCCTTCGATGCGACGGGAGATACCGCCGGCACGCGGGTTGTTCGGCATCAGGACCAGATAGCGGCCAGCCAGGCTGATGAAGGTGGTCAGGGCGGCGCCCTTGTTGCCACGTTCTTCTTTTTCTACCTGAACAATGACTTCCTGGCCTTCGCTCAGGACGTCCTTGATGTTCACGCGGCCTTCAGGAGATTTCTTGAAGTATTCGCGGGAGATTTCTTTGAGGGGCAGGAAGCCATGGCGCTCGGAGCCGAAATCGACAAAGGCAGCCTCAAGGCTTGGTTCGATGCGAGTAATCCGGCCTTTATAGATGTTGGCCTTCTTTTGCTCGCGTGCACCGGACTCGATGTCCAGGTCGTAGAGGCGTTGGCCGTCTACCAGTGCAACACGCAACTCTTCGGGTTGAGTTGCGTTAATCAGCATTCTTTTCATGTTGTACCGTCGGTTTCCGGGCTGCCGGAAACGGCGTTCGGCACACACGACTTCTCACGGTCGGTGTCAGGTGCGTCAAGAGTGGTTGGCCACTCCAGTGTCCAGCAATACCCGCCAAAATGGGCGGTATCGCGACGTACGCTTCCTGCTTGCTGTGGTGACTTAAGCACTCAGTCAGGAGGAGGAATCAACCGGCGACTGTGGACGAGATGAAGCGTCTAAATATAAGCCTAGTGCTACACAGTCCGACGGTTGTGCATCTCCACCCTACACGTATCCCTGATAATTCGGGTGCTGCCGCGCGCAGAATCCGCAGCGGGTTGGCATTTACCGTGTTCTCCAATGGGGAGTCCACGCTCATGGCTAAACAAGACCGGGTGTGGGCGATTGTGCTCTCACTCAGCTCGTAACAGGCGTTGTTTCCGAAGCATTCGCCGTGGTCTGGCTCCAGACTGACTGCACTTTGTGAACTGGCCGTAAATATCGGCGCAAAAGGCGAGTAATCACTCTGCTTTTTGCACTCGCTTCAGGCCTCATGTCACCTGCGCTTGTTACAATCTCGAGCCTTCCAGGGTGGCGAAAGCCCCGTAGGACGGCCTCGCGTCCTGATGAATTGCGATGGTCAGGGCCGGCAGTTTGCCGCTAGTCCTCTGTCCAGGCCGCTTTTGGCGGCGTTCGCGACTATAGCAGCAATGATTAAGTGCTTCAATTCCATAAAAAATTGTTATCATCGCCGCCATGACGACTACCGCCCCCCAGACCCCCAGCGTCCAGCTGCTCGAGGTCTCGCCGGAATATGCCGGCCAACGCATCGACAACTTTCTTCTTGCCAGGCTCAAAGGCGTGCCCAAGACCTTGATTTACCGCATTTTGCGTAAAGGCGAAGTGCGCGTGAACAAAGGCCGGATCAAGCCCGAGTACAAGCTGCAGGCGGGCGATATCGTCCGCGTGCCGCCGGTGCGGGTGCCTGAGCGTGACGAACCGGTCCCACTGGCCCAGGGCCTGTTGCAGCGCCTTGAAGCGTCGATTGTCTTCGAAGACAAGGCACTGATCGTGATCAACAAGCCGTGTGGCATCGCGGTTCATGGCGGCAGCGGCCTCAACTACGGGGTGATCGAAGCCTTTCGTCAGTTGCGCCCGGATGCCAAGGAGCTGGAGCTGGTCCACCGTCTGGACCGTGACACCTCCGGCCTGTTGATGATCGCCAAGAAACGCAGCATGTTGCGCCACCTGCATGCCGCCCTGCGCGGTGATGGCGTGGACAAGCGCTACATGGCGCTGGTGCGTGGCAACTGGGCCACCTCGATCAAGAGCGTGCGCGCGCCGTTGCAGAAGAGCAACCTGCGTTCCGGCGAGCGCATGGTCGAGGTGGACGAGGAGGGCAAGGAGGCGCTGACCCTGTTCAAGGTGCTGCGCCGCTTTGGTGACTTTGCCACCATGGTCGAGGCCAAGCCGGTCACTGGCCGTACCCACCAGATTCGTGTGCACACCCTGCATGCGGGGCACTGCATTGCCGGCGATACCAAATACGGCGATGAAGATTTCTCCAAGGAAATCCGCGACCTGGGTGGCAAACGCCTGTTCCTGCACGCCTACATGCTGACCGTGCCGCTGCCCGATGGTGGCGAATTGAAGCTGCAAGCGCCTGTCGATGAAATGTGGGCCAAGACCGTGGAGCGCCTGAGTGTCGCACCCTGACTACAAGCTGTTGATCTTTGACTGGGATGGCACGCTGTGTAATTCCATTGGTCGGATTGTCGAGTCGATGCACGCGGCGTCGACCCGTTCCGGTTATGCATTGTGCGACGACCTGGCGGTCAAGGGCATTATTGGCCTGGGCCTGCCGGAAGCGATCCGCACCCTGTACCCGGAGATTGGTGATGACGAGCTGATAGCGTTTCGTCAGCACTACGCCGATCACTACATGGCGCTCGACGCCCAGCCTTCGCCGCTGTTTGAAGGCGTGGCGCAGGCCATGGAAGCATTTCGCGCCGACGGTTATCACCTTGCGGTCGCGACCGGCAAGGCCCGTCGCGGCCTGGACCGGGTGCTCAAGGCCCATGGCTGGGAAGATTATTTCGACGCCACCCGTGCGGCGGACGAAACCGCCAGCAAGCCCCACCCTCTGATGCTCGAGCAGATCCTCGCTCAATGTGGCGTGTCGCCTCGGCAGGCGTTGATGGTGGGTGATGCGTCGTTCGACCTGATGATGGCGCGTAATGCTGGCATGGACTCCGTGGCGGTCAGCTACGGCGCCCAATCTGCCCAGGCGTTGCAGGCCTACGAGCCGCGCCTGACAATTGACCGTTTTTCTGAATTGCAGGCCTGGCTCAGCCGGGCCCATTAAGTCTTTGCTGGGGTAGATGGCATGACCGATGAGTGGAAAGCGCCTGAGAAGGCCAATGCCGATAACAATGGCGATGACAGAAGCTGGAAGTTGCTGGAGAAGACCTTGCTGGCCAGTGTTCAGGAGCAGCGCCGCTCCCGGCGTTGGGGGATCTTTTTCAAGCTTCTGACCTTTATTTATCTGTTGGGCATGCTGGTGCTGTTCAGTCCGCTGATGGACATGGAGAAGAGCGCCACCCGAAGCGGTCATTACACGGCGTTGATCGAAGTGCGCGGAGTGATTGCCGACAAGGAGTCTGCCAGTGCAGACAACATCGTCAGCAGTCTGCGGGCGGCCTTCGAGGACTCCAAGGTCAAGGCTGTGATCCTGCGCATCAACAGCCCGGGCGGCAGTCCGGTGCAGTCGGGTTATGTGTATGACGAGATTCGTCGCCTGCGCGCCTTGCACCCGGACATCAAGCTGTATGCAGTGATTTCCGACCTGGGTGCCTCGGGTGCCTATTACATCGCCAGTGCCGCCGACCAGATCTACGCCGACAAGGCCAGTCTGGTGGGTTCGATTGGTGTGACGGCGGCCGGTTATGGCTTTGTCGGCACCATGGAGAAGCTCGGGGTTGAGCGTCGTACCTACACGTCGGGTGAGCACAAGTCGTTCCTGGACCCGTTCCAGCCGCAAAAGGCGGATGAAACCCAGTTCTGGCAGGGTGTGCTGGATACCACTCATCGGCAGTTCATTGCCAGTGTGAAGCAGGGGCGCGGTGACCGGCTCAAGGATAAGGAGCATCCGGAGCTGTTCTCCGGTCTGGTCTGGTCTGGCGAGCAAGCGCTGCCATTGGGCTTGATCGATGGCCTGGGCAGTGCCAGTTCGGTGGCGCGGGACGTGATTGGCGAGAAAGAACTGGTGGACTTCACTGTTCAGGAATCGCCGTTTGACCGTTTCTCCAAGAAGCTGGGTGCCAGCGTGGCTGAGAAGCTGGCGCTATACATGGGCTTCCAGGGTCCGACCCTGCGCTGAGAGCTTGAGCGCGACATGGCTCGAAATGTGGGAGCTGGCTTGCCTGCGATAGCATCACCTCGGTGCAACTGATGTACCGAGGTGTCTGCATCGCAGGCAAGCCAGCTCCCACATCTGTTTGTGGTGTCCTTAGGGGATTTGCACGCCCTCGGCCAGCAACATGTCCACCAGTCGGATCAGCGGCAGTCCGACCAGGCTGGTGGCGTCTGGCCCTTCGGTGCTTTGAAACAGGCTCACCCCCAGGCCTTCGGCCTTGAAGCTGCCAGCGCAGTCGTAGGGTTGCTCGATGCGCAGGTAGCGTTCGATGCGTGCGGCGTCCAGCGTGCGCATGTGTACGGTGAAGGGGATGCAGTCGACCTGGCAATGGCCGGTGGCGCTGTTCAGTACAGCCAGGCCGGTCAGGAAGCTGACGCGCTTGCCACTGGCCGCCAGCAGTTGCTCACGGGCCTTCTCGAAAGTGTGGGGCTTGCCGATGATCTGGCCGTCGAGCGCGGCGACCTGGTCCGAGCCGATGATCAGGTGGCTCGGATGGCTGTCAGCCAGTGCGCGGGCCTTTTCCTCGGCCAGGCGCTTGACCAGCTCCACGGCGGACTCGTCCCGGCGGTGGCTTTCGTCGATATCCGGCGAACTGCAGATGAACGGCAGGTGCAGGCGGTTCAGCAATTCCCGGCGATATACCGAGCTGGAAGCGAGTAATAAAGGCAGCATGGGCGTCTCCTCAAGGCAGTCGCGGATTCTAGCGGGGAGGCCCGGTGACGGACAGGGCTGAATTTCCTTTGACATGGCCGGGTGCATCCCTATAATGCTGCGCCTATGTTGAATGACCCGATTCCACCTCACGTTGACCCGCGCAAATTGGCTGATCGTGGCACCACCCTTCAAGGTGAGCTGCTCCTGGCCGATTTGGAGAGACTCTGCGACCCGCTTTCCGACACTGTCGGTACGGTGCAGGCTAAATTCGTTTTTGAACGAGATGAACGTAAGTCTGTGGTAATCCACAGCTTTATCGACACCGAAGTCAAAATGGTTTGCCAGCGTTGTCTTGAGCTGGTCACCCTGCCGATCCACAGCGAATGCAGTTATGCTGTGGTGAAAGAGGGTGCGAATACCCAGTCGTTGCCGAAAGGTTATGACGTGCTGGAACTGGGCGAAGATCCTTTGGATCTGCAGTCACTGATCGAGGAGGAGCTTTTGCTCGCCTTGCCCATTGTGCCTGCTCATCATCCGGAAGAATGCCAGCAGCCGGCGGGTCTCGATGAGCCCGAACCGAGCGAGGACGAGGTAACGCGGTCCAACCCGTTCAGTGTATTGGCGCAGTTAAAGCGTGACCCAAACGTTTAGGAGTTAATCAATTATGGCTGTTCAGCAGAACAAAAAATCCCGCTCTGCCCGTGACATGCGTCGTTCGCACGACGCCCTGACGGCAAGCACTCTGTCTGTAGAAAAAACCACCGGTGAAGTTCACCTGCGTCACCACGTATCGCCAGAAGGCGTATACCGTGGCCGTAAAGTGATCGACAAGGGCGCTGACGAGTAATCACTTGTCTGCTCAAGTCATCGCGATTGACGCAATGGGCGGGGACTTCGGTCCCCGCAGCATTGTTCAGGCCTGCATTGCTTGCCTGTCTGCCACGCCCTCGCTGCACCTGACCCTCGTCGGTCAACCCTCCTTACTTGAAGAACTGATTGCCAGCCATCCGGCGGTGGATCGCGCGCGCCTGACTATTACACCGGCCAGCGAAACCATCACCATGGATGAAAAGCCTGCGCAGGCCTTGCGCGGCAAGCCTGATTCTTCGATGCGGGTGGCGCTTGAGCTGGTACGCGACGGTAAGGCCCAGGCCTGTGTCAGTGCCGGCAATACCGGGGCGTTGATGGCGTTGTCCCGGCATGTGCTGAAGACCCTGCCGGGCATTGACCGGCCGGCGATGGTTGCGGCTATTCCGACCCAGCAGGGCTATTGCCAGTTGCTGGACCTGGGGGCGAACGTCGATTGCAGTGCCGAGCATCTGCTGCACTTTGCCCTGATGGGCTCGGTGGCGGCCGAAGCGCTGGGCGTGGCCCGGCCTCGGGTGGCGCTGCTGAATATCGGCACCGAAGACATCAAGGGCAACCAGCAGGTCAAGCTGGCGGCGACGCTGTTGCAAAGCGCGCGAGGCCTGAACTACATCGGCTTTGTCGAGGGTGACGGTCTGTACCGCGGCGAAGCCGACGTGGTGGTGTGCGACGGGTTTGTCGGCAATATCCTGCTCAAGTCCAGCGAAGGCCTGGCGACGATGATTGCTGCGCGCATTGAGGCCTTGTTCAAGCGCAACCTGGCGTCACGCCTGGTGGGCGCCCTGGCGCTGCCCTTGATGCGGCGCTTGCAGGCTGACCTGGCTCCGGCGCGGCACAATGGTGCGAGTTTCCTCGGGTTGCAGGGCATCGTGGTGAAAAGTCATGGTTCGGCGGGGGTGCAGGGTTTTCAAAGTGCCATCCAGCGCGCCTTGATCGAGATCCAGGAAAACCTGCCGCAACGCTTGCACGGCCGCCTTGAGGATCTGTTGCCTTAGGCGAATCGGGCCGGAAATGCTTAAATGTGACCGGCCAGTTCAATTGACCATCCAATCTGTCAGTTTCTTGCGCTCCCACGTGTGGGGCGCCAATTTCCGACGACCAGATCATTAGGGGCTTGTTACATGTCTACATCCCTCGCATTCGTCTTTCCAGGGCAGGGTTCGCAGTCCCTCGGCATGTTGGCCGAGCTGGGCGCGGAACATCAGTTGGTCCTGGACACTTTCAAGGAAGCCTCCGATGCCTTGGGTTACGACCTGTGGGCACTGACCCAGCAAGGGCCGGAAGAGCTGCTCAATCAAACCGACAAGACCCAACCCGCCATCCTCACCGCCTCCATCGCCCTGTGGCGCCTGTGGTTGGCTGAAGGTGGTGCACGTCCGGCCTACGTTGCCGGTCATAGCCTGGGCGAATACAGCGCCCTGGTGGCCGCTGGCAGCCTGACCCTCGGTGAAGCAGTCAAGCTGGTGGAGCGTCGTGGCCAGTTGATGCAGGAAGCGGTTCCTGCCGGGCAGGGCGGCATGGCTGCCATTCTCGGCCTGGAAGATGCTGACGTGATTGCCGCCTGCGCCGAAGCGGCCCAGGGCGAAGTGGTCAGCGCCGTCAACTTCAACTCCCCTGGCCAGGTGGTGATCGCCGGCGCCAAGGCGGCGGTAGAGCGCGCCATCGAAGGCTGCAAGGCCCGTGGCGCCAAGCGTGCGTTGCCGTTGCCGGTCAGCGTGCCGTCCCACTGCGAACTGATGCGCCCGGCTGCCGAGCGTTTCGCCGAGTCGATCGCTGCGATCAACTGGCAGGCGCCGCAGATTCCGTTGGTGCAGAACGTCAGTGCCGCCGTGGCCTCTGACCTGGAAACCCTCAAGCGCGATCTGCTGGAACAGCTGTACAAGCCGGTTCGCTGGGTTGAGTCGGTGCAGACCCTGGCCGCCAACGGCGCCACCCAATTGGTAGAGTGCGGCCCGGGCAAAGTCCTCGCCGGCCTGAACAAGCGTTGCGCCGAAGGCGTGTCGACTTCCAACCTCAATACCCCGGATGCCTTCGCTGCCGCTCGCGCAGCCCTGGCCTGACGTTAATTTCCGAACCTAGGAGAAGCCTGCATGAGTCTGCAAGGTAAAGTTGCACTGGTCACCGGCGCAAGCCGTGGCATTGGCCAGGCGATCGCCCTGGAGCTGGGCCGTCTGGGCGCTGTGGTCATCGGTACCGCAACCTCCGCCGCCGGCGCTGAACGTATTGCCGCGACGCTGAAGGAAAACGGCGTCCAGGGCACCGGTCTTGAGCTTAACGTGACCAGCGATGAGTCCGTGGCGGCCGTATTGGCTGAAATCACGGCGCAATTCGGTGCACCGGCTATTCTGGTGAACAATGCCGGTATTACCCGCGATAACCTGATGATGCGTATGAAAGACGACGAGTGGCATGACGTCGTTGATACCAACCTGAACAGTCTGTTTCGCCTGTCCAAGGGTGTTTTGCGCGGCATGACCAAGGCTCGTTGGGGTCGAATTATCAATATTGGCTCTGTTGTGGGTGCCATGGGCAACGCAGGCCAAGTAAACTACGCAGCCGCCAAGGCCGGTCTGGAAGGTTTCAGCCGTGCATTGGCGCGTGAAGTAGGCTCGCGGTCGATTACGGTCAACTCGGTGGCCCCAGGGTTCATCGACACCGATATGACCCGCGAATTGCCTGAAGCGCAGCGTGAAGCGTTGCTGACGCAGATTCCGCTGGGCCGTCTGGGCCAGGCTCAAGAGATCGCGAATGTGGTCGCTTTCCTGGCATCCGACGGTGCGGCATACGTGACTGGGGCTACAATCCCGGTGAACGGCGGGATGTACATGAGTTAAATTGTGACGGATCGCTTCAAAAAAATGTCATACGAGCTGTCTAAAATCCGTTATAAAGCTGCAATCTATTTATAGGCAGATGGCCAATAGGGTACGAGGGTGAAGCTTTCAGTTGAAAAGCTGAAAAGTCTTTCTATACACTTACCCACTGGCCAGCTGCCTGAATTTGTCCATTAGGAGTGAAAACAAGGTATGAGCACCATCGAAGAGCGCGTCAAGAAAATCGTTGCCGAGCAACTGGGCGTTAAAGAAGAAGAAGTGACCAACAGCGCTTCCTTCGTTGAAGACCTGGGTGCCGACTCCCTTGACACCGTTGAGCTGGTGATGGCTCTGGAAGAGGAATTCGAGACCGAAATCCCGGACGAAGAAGCTGAAAAAATCACTACCGTTCAAGCTGCTATCGACTACGTTACTAGCCACCAGGCGTAATAGTTTGTAATCGTCGCTTGCTGTGATGGAAAAACCGCACTGCCCTATGGCGTGCGGTTTTTTCCTTTAAGCCTGATGCAAAGTGTCGTCATTAGAAAAAGGAGAGTGCTGTGTCGCGTAGACGCGTCGTAGTCACCGGTATGGGTATGTTGTCGCCACTGGGTACGGATGTGCCGAGCAGTTGGCAGGGCATTCTGGCTGGCCGCAGTGGTATTGGTCTGATCGAACACACGGACCTTTCTGCCTATTCCACCCGTTTTGGCGGCTCGGTAAAGGACTTCAATGTCGAGGAATATCTCTCGGTCAAAGAGTCCCGCAAACTCGACCTGTTCATTCAATACGGCCTGGCAGCCGGTTTTCAGGCGGTGCGTAATGCCGGCCTGGAAGTCACCGACGCCAACCGTGAGCGCATCGGCGTGGCCATGGGTTCGGGTATTGGCGGTCTGACCAATATCGAAGAAACCAGCCGCACCCTGCATGAGTCCGGCCCTCGCAGAATTTCACCGTTCTTCGTGCCTGGCTCGATCATCAACATGATTTCCGGTTTCCTGTCCATCCACTTGGGTGCCCAGGGGCCCAACTACGCCATTTCCACGGCGTGCACCACGGGCACTCACTGCATCGGCATGGCGGCGCGTAATATCGCCTATGACGAGGCCGACGTGATGATCGCCGGCGGTGCCGAGATGGCCGCCTGCGGTTTGGGCATGGGCGGCTTCGGCGCGTCCCGTGCGTTGTCGACCCGCAATGACGAGCCGACCCGTGCCAGCCGTCCGTGGGACAAGGGCCGCGACGGTTTTGTTCTGGCCGACGGTGCCGGTGCGCTGGTACTCGAAGAGCTGGAGCACGCGAAGGCCCGTGGCGCCACCATCTACGCCGAGCTGATTGGTTTCGGCATGAGCGGTGATGCGTACCACATGACCTCGCCTCCGTCGGACGGCGCGGGTGCTGCACGCTGCATCACCAATGCGTTGCGTGATGCCAAGGTCAACGTTGACCAGGTGCAGTACATCAATGCCCATGGCACTTCGACCCCGACCGGCGACCTGGCGGAAGCCGAGGCCATCAAGTCGGTGTTCGGCGAGCATGCCTACAAGCTGGCGGTCAGTTCCACCAAGTCCATGACCGGGCACCTGTTGGGTGCGGCGGGCGCGGTCGAGGCAATCTTCAGCGTGCTGGCCATCAAGGATCAGGTCGCTCCGCCGACCATCAACCTCGATGAACCGGATGAGGGCTGCGACCTGAACTTCGTGCCTCACGAGCCGCAGAAGATGCCGATCGACGTGGTGCTGTCCAACTCGTTCGGTTTTGGTGGTACCAACGGTTCCCTGGTGTTCCGCCGGTTCGCCGAGTGATGGAGAGCTGGGTCGACGGTCAGCCGGCGGGCGCAGTGCCCCTGAAAGACCGTGGCCTGGCATACGGTGATGGGCTGTTCGAGACCATTGCCGTCAAGGCCGGGCAGCCCGTGCTGCTTGACCGCCACCTGCAGCGCCTTGAAGAAGGTTGCAGGCGGTTGGCGATTGTTGCGGATCAACCCCTGATCCGCAGCGAATTGCTGGCCTACGCCGCTGCCCTCGGTGACGGTGTACTCAAGTTGATCCTGACCCGTGGCGACAGCCAGCGCGGTTATGGCATCAGTGCTGGCGCTCCGGCGCGGCGCATTCTGCAAGGCAGTCCACCTGCCACTTATCCCCCGGAACATGCAGCGTCAGGCATCCGCCTGTTTGCGTGTACCACGCGTTTGTCCGAGCAACCGTTGCTCGCCGGCCTCAAGCACCTCAATCGACTGGAACAGGTGTTCGCCCGCGCCGAATGGCAGGATGCCGAACACGCCGAAGGTTTGATGCTGGATATGTCCGGTCGAGTCATCGAAGGCGTCTTCAGCAACCTGTTTCTGGTGCGTAACGGCGTGTTGCTGACCGCTGATCTGAATCGCTGTGGCGTCGCCGGCGTCATGCGGGCCGAGCTGTTGGCCCAGGCGCAGGCGTTGGGCATCCCGACGAGCGTGGCCGATATCAGCCTTGAGCAGCTGCAACAGGCCGATGAAGTCTTGGTGTGCAACAGCGTATATGGCATTTGGCCGGTGCGCGGATGTGCTGCGATGAGCTGGCCGGTTGGGCCGCTCACCCGTAAACTGCAGGGCATTGTTCGCGCACTATTGGATATTTGATTTGAGACGTAAATTTGTATTGTTGCTGGAGATCGGTCTGGTCCTGGCGGGTTTGCTGCTGGGCGCTTCGGCCTGGAAGCTGAACTCGGCCCTTGAACAGCCCTTGAATCTGACCCAGGAGCAATTGCTGGACGTACCGGCCGGCGCGACGCCCACCGGCACCTTCAATCGCCTGGAAAATGACGGCGTGCTCAAGGATGCGTTCTGGTTGCGTCTCTACTGGCGCTTCAACCTCGACGGCCAGCCGCTGCACAGCGGCGAATACCGCATGACCCCGGGCCTCACCGCCGAGGGCCTGATCGGCCTGTGGCAGCGTGGCGAAGTGGTGCAGTACAGCATTACGCTGGTGGAAGGCTGGAACTTCCGCCAGGTGCGCGCGGCCCTGGCCAAGCATGAAAAGATCGAGCAGACCCTGTCCGGCCTGAGTGACAGCGAGGTGATGGAAAAACTCGGTCACCCGGGCGTATTTCCTGAAGGGCGCTTCTTCCCGGACACCTACCGCTTCGTGCGTGGCATGAGCGACGTTGAACTACTGAAAAAATCCTACAACCGTCTGGACGATGTCCTCGCCCAGGAGTGGAGCAAGCGTGCGGCCGATGCGCCGTACACCGACCCCTATCAAGCGCTGATCATGGCCTCGCTGGTGGAGAAAGAAACCGGCGTGCCGGAAGAGCGCGGCCAGATCGCCGGGGTATTCGTGCGGCGCATGCAGATCGGCATGCTGCTGCAAACCGACCCGACGGTGATCTACGGCCTCGGCGAGCGCTACACCGGCAAGTTGACCCGCGCGCACCTCAAGGAAGCCACGCCCTACAACACCTACGTGATCGCCGGCCTGCCGCCGACGCCGATCGCCATGGTCGGGCGGGAGGCGATTCATGCTGCGCTGAACCCGGTGGCGGGCAGCAGCCTGTATTTCGTTGCCCGCGGCGATGGCAGCCATATTTTCTCGGATAACCTGGATGCGCATAACGCAGCAGTGCGTGAGTTCCAGATGAAGCGTCGCGCCGATTACCGTTCCAGCCCGGCGCCGGCGGCAAAGCCTGCGGACGCGCCGGTGGATACGCCCGCCGAGCCGGCTCCGGCACCCGACGACGCCGCGCCGCAAAGCCCGCAATGACTCTGACTAAGGACTGCCTGTGACTGGCTTGTTTATTACCCTGGAAGGCCCGGAAGGCGCCGGCAAGAGCACCAACCGTGAATACCTGGCCGAGCGCCTGCGCGCCGAAGGTATCGAGGTGCTGCTGACCCGTGAGCCTGGCGGCACGCCACTGGCCGAGCGTATCCGTGAAGTGCTGCTGACCCCGGGCGACGAACAGATGAACCCCGACACCGAGCTGTTGCTGGTGTTCGCCGCCCGCGCCCAGCATCTGGCCGAAGTCATTCGCCCGGCACTGGCCCGGGGCGCCGTGGTGATTTGTGACCGGTTTACCGATTCCACCTATGCCTATCAGGGCGGCGGTCGTGGCTTGTCCCTGGAGCGCATTGCGGCCTTGGAGACCTTCGTCCAGGGCGATTTGCGGCCCGACCTGACCCTGGTGTTCGATCTCCCGGTGGAAGTCGGCATGGCCCGTGCCACCGCCCGGGGTCGCCTCGATCGTTTCGAACTGGAAACCCGAGTCTTTTTTGAAGCTGTGCGCGGCGCGTTTCTCAAGCGCGCCGAAGCCGACCCCGCTCGTTACTACCTGTTGGACGCCGCACAACCGTTGACTCAGGTTCAGCAGTGCATTGACGCCCTGTTGCCGAAGCTTGTGGAGCGTGTCCGTGGCTGAAGCCTATCCATGGCAGGACAGCCTCTGGCAGCAACTGGCGGGCCGTGCCCAGCACGCCCACGCCTACCTGCTCCACGGCCCGGTGGGCATCGGCAAGCGCGCCCTGGCCGAGCGGCTGATGGCCAGCTTGTTGTGCCAGCGGCCCAACGGCCTGGAAGCCTGCGGCGAATGTAAATCCTGCATGCTGCTCAAGGCCGGCAGCCACCCGGACAACTATCTGCTGGAACCGGAAGAGGCCGACAAGGCGATCAAGGTCGACCAGGTGCGTGATCTGGTCAGCTTCGTGGTGCAGACCGCGCAGATGGGCGGGCGCAAGGTGGTGCTGATCGAACCGGTGGAGTCGATGAACATCAACGCCGCCAATGCCTTGCTCAAGAGCCTGGAAGAACCGTCCGGCGATACCGTGCTGCTGCTGGTCAGCCACCAGTCCAGCCGCCTGCTGCCGACCATTCGCAGCCGCTGCGTGCAGCAGGCATGCCCGTTGCCGAGCGAAGCCATGAGCCTGCAGTGGCTGGCCCAGGCGTTGCCGGACTGCGGCGAGGCGGAGCGCGTCGAGTTGCTGACCCTGGCGGCCGGTTCGCCTCTGGCGGCGGTCAAGCTCCAGGCCCAGGGCGTGCGTGAACAGCGTGCGCTGGTGGTGGACGGGGTGAAGAAACTGCTCAAGCAGGAAGTGTCGGCCACGCAACTGGCCGAAAGCGCCTGGAAAGACATTCCCTTGCTGCTGCTGTTCGACTGGTTTTGCGACTGGTCGAGCCTGATCCTGCGCTACCAGCTGACCCAGGACGAAAACGGCCTTGGGCTGTCGGACATGCGCA
This sequence comes from Pseudomonas sp. C6002, assembly GCF_013385805.1. NCBI lineage: Bacteria > Pseudomonadati > Pseudomonadota > Gammaproteobacteria > Pseudomonadales > Pseudomonadaceae > Pseudomonas > Pseudomonas sp. C6002. Next base: position 93,243 of record NZ_JACAPH010000032.1, read on the forward strand.
AAGTCGTGCAATACCTGGCGCAGAAGAGCGCCCAGGACAAGGTGCTGAACATCCAGGACTGGATCCTCGCCCAACGCCAGAAAGTCCTCGGCAAGGCCAACCTCAATCGCGTGCTGTTGCTTGAGGCCTTGCTGGTGCAGTGGGTCGGTTTGCTCGGCCGCCGTTAATTTCAGTGGCCGACGGGTGTATCGTTGGCCAGACACTTTCCGTGACTCAAGTTGTAGATCCCTATGCTCGTAGATTCCCATTGCCACCTTGATCGCCTCGACCTGGCCCAGCACGGCGGCTCCCTCGACGCCGCCCTTGAAGCTGCGCGCCAGCGCGGGGTAGGGCACTTCCTGTGCATCGGCGTCAGCGCGGAAAACGCCGCCGACGTCAAAGCCCTGGCCGATCGTTATGCCGACGTCGACTGCTCGGTGGGCATTCACCCGCTGGACCTCAAGCCCGGCGAAGCCCCGGCCCTCGACTGGCTGCTCGGTGAACTCAATCACCCGCGCGTGGTGGCCATCGGTGAGACCGGCCTGGATTACCACTACGAACCGGAAGCCGCCGAGTTGCAGCAGGCGTCGTTCCGTCTGCACCTGCAAGCCGCCCAGCAGACTGGCAAGCCGGTGATCGTCCACACCCGTGGCGCCCGTGCCGACACCCTGACCCTGCTGCGCGAAGCCGCGCTGCCCCAGGCTGGTGTGCTGCATTGCTTCACTGAAGACTGGGACATGGCCAAGGCCGCGCTGGACCTTGGTTTCTACATTTCCTTGTCGGGCATCGTGACCTTCCGCAACGCCGATGCCCTGCGCGATGTTGCACGCCAGGTCCCGGCAGACCGCCTGCTGGTGGAAACCGATTCGCCGTACCTGGCGCCAATTCCTCATCGCGGCAAACCCAACCTGCCGGAATATGTACGGGATGTGGCGGATTACCTGGCGATGCTGCGGGGCGAGTCCTACGAGCGCTTTGCCGAACAGACCACCGAAAACTTCAAGCGCCTGTTCCCGCTGGCCCACGTCGGCCACTGAATCGCAGGCAAAAAAAACCCGGGTTCTGGGGGGTGAATCCGGGCTAAGACCATTAGGAGTAAAACAAGGGTACGCAGTCCGTCGGTACCCAGGTCGACGCGTCACTTGGGGGAGATGCCACGCCGACATTTCAAGTATTGATCAGTATCCGATTCAGTCCAGCCACATCTGATCGTTTTTTAAACAGATTTGGAATACGCCCGCTTCGGTTGAGTTCTCATTGGATGCGATGCACACGCGCCAATCACCTGTTTTATTTCTGACTCGAATCGGCACATTCGTTGGCGTGTTGTAAGTTAAGTGCAAAGGTTGTTCATATAGGCGTTGCCCAACGACCGTTCAGTCGGGATAATCCCGCGCACCGGGTAAAACGTTCCGACAAGCACGGCTTGGGGAGCGAACGCCCTTCCAATATCCATCTCTGCAGACCTTTTTCTTATGCACAAAGAACCCCGCAAGGTCCGTGAGTTTCGCCGCCGCGAGCAGGAAATTCTCGACACCGCACTCAAGCTGTTCCTCGACCAGGGTGAAGACAGCGTCACCGTCGAGATGATTGCGGATGCCGTGGGTATCGGCAAAGGCACCATCTACAAGCACTTCAAGTCCAAGGCCGAGATCTACCTGCGCCTGATGCTCGACTACGAGCGCGACCTGAACGAGCTGCTGCACTCGGCCGATGTCGACAAGGACAAGGAAGCGCTGTCCCGCGCCTACTTCGAGTTCCGCATGCGTGACCCGCAGCGCTACCGCTTGTTTGATCGCCTGGAAGAAAAAGTGGTGAAGGGCCATCAGGTGCCGGAAATGGTCGAGGAGCTGCACAAGATCCGTGCCTCGAACTTCGAACGCCTGACCCTGCTGATCAAGGGCCGTATCAGCGAAGGCAAGCTCGAAGACGTGCCACCGTATTTCCACTACTGCGCCGCCTGGGCGTTGGTGCACGGCGCCGTGGCGTTGTACCACTCGCCGTTCTGGAGCAATGTGCTGGAAGACCAGGAAGGTTTCTTCCAGTTCCTGATGGACATCGGCGTGCGCATGGGCAACAAGCGCAAGCACAGCACTGATTTGCCGAACGCCGAAACGCCGGCCACTTGAATCATTCGCCAGCGTGATGGCGATATGATTTCCTGCCCAGCGCAGTAACCCAGGAATATACTCAGGCAAGGACCTTGCTAAAACTTGATTTTTCAGTCAGGTTTTAGTGCGCCCGAATTATCCTCTGCCGGAGTGATCCATGATCGTTGATCGTCAAGGCAGGCGATTCCGCAATTTGCGGATCAGCCTGACCTCAGCCTGCAATTACGCCTGTACCTACTGCGTGCCCAACGGCAAGCGGCTGGTGGCTGCGCAGGACGAACTGTCGGCCGAGGCGATGGCGCGGGGTGTCGAGTACCTGATCGAGGCCGCCGGCATCGAGCGCCTGCGGATTACCGGCGGTGAACCGTTGGTCAGCCCCAAGCTGGAAGCCTTCATGGGCGCGGTGGGGCAGATGGGGCTCAGTGATATCAGCCTGACCACCAACGGCCAACTGCTGGCGCGCAAACTGCCGCTGCTGGTGGACGCCGGGATTCGCCGGATCAACGTGTCCCTCGACACCCTGGACGCCGACGCCTTCCGCAGCATCGCTCGCGGTGGCGACCTGGCCACCGTGCTCGATGGCATGGACCAGGCGAGCGCCGCCGGAATCAAGATCAAGGTCAACATGGTGCCGCTGCGCGGCCAGAACCTCGACCAGGTGATGCCGCTGCTTGACTACTGCCTGGAGCGTGGCTACGAGTTGCGCTTTATCGAATTGATGCGCATGGGCCACCTGGCCAACGATTCCAACGCGTTCCTGCAGCAATTCGTCAGCCTCCAGCAATTGCTCAGCCTGATCGGCGAACAGTACGAATACCTGCAAGCCAACGCCCCGGTGGACGCCACTGCCGTGCGCTACGAAGTGCCCGGCAAAGGTTTCTTCGGTGTCATCGCCAACGAAAGCGTGCCGTTCTGCCGGACCTGTTCGCGTTTGCGCCTGTCGTCCACCGGCTGGCTGCATGGCTGCCTGTCGTCGAGCAACCGCCACTACGTCGGCGACCTGCTGGACAAACCCCGCCACCAGGCCCTGCCGGCCTTGCAGCGCTTGTTGGTCAAGGCCTTGGGTGACAAGCAGGAAGTGGCCTTCTCCGGCGGCGCCACCATCATGAAGATCATCGGCGGCTAGTCCCGCAAGCTGGCGCAAAATCTGCATCTCGTGCCCATTCGCCGGTTTTCCGTCACCGGCCTCTGGAGAATTAGGATGCGTAGTCTGGTTTTGGTGCTGGCGTCACTCGCGCTGGGTGGCTGCATGACCGTCAGTGATATGGCCGAAGGCACGCGCTATCAGATGAGCGATGCCGGGCTGCTGGACCACAGCGATACTCGCCGCGTCAATTCGGTCCGCATACAGCCGGACTCCTTCGTCTTCATCGCCCAGGGCGCCTTCACCCCGCCGGGCAGTGCTTATCCACGGCCTAACGTGGTGGCCGAGGAAGCCTTCAACGGCTTTGTCGAATATTTCCCGATGGTCCGCCGCGCCCGCAAGCCGGAAGGCCTCGAGCAGGCGATGTCGGAAGCCCGCGCGGCGGGTGCGCATTACCTGCTGTACTGCCGCTACGCCCAGGCGGATGACCGTATCGGCAACGCCGATGAATGGTCTGACCAGGAGGCGGTGGATCGCCTGGGTATCGACACCGGAACCATCCAGGTCATGTTGATCGAGACCAGTACCCAGTATTTGATTGATACTGTGCGCATCCATAGCCGTGGCGGTTTACTGACGTTCCACGACAACAAGCCTGAAGATCTGATCGGCAAGCCCCTGGCGCACTACGCGCGCAGCCTGTTGGGCATGAGCGATCAGTAAGACACAAGGAGAGCAGCATGACCGATTCGGCCAAGGCCAATGAGTTGTTGGCGCAATTGCCCAAGGGCAAGGGGCCCGCGCCGGTGCATCTGTGGAACCCGGCGTTTTGCGGCGATATCGACATGCGCATCGCCCGTGACGGCACGTGGTTCTACATGGGCACGCCGATTGGCCGCAAGCCGATGGTCAAGCTGTTCTCCAACATCATCCGCCGCGATGGCGATGATTATTTCCTGATCACCCCGGTGGAAAAGGTCGGGATCAAGGTCGATGACGCGCCCTTCGTCGCCGTGACCCTGGAAGTCGAAGGGCAGGGCGAAAGCCAGGTCCTGCGCTTTACCACCAACGTGGATGAGCAGGTCGAGGCCGGTACCGAGCATCCGCTGCGGGTGGTGATCGACCCGGACACCCAGGAACCCTCGCCATACCTGCGGGTGCGCACCAACCTCGAAGCCTTGGTTCACCGCAATGCGTTCTACCAGCTGGTGGAGCTGGCGGTGACCCGTCCGATCAACGGTAAGAACTGGCTTGGCGTCTGGAGCGGCGGGGTATTTTTCCCCATCGGCCTGGAGCCCTGAGGCTGATTTCTCGCTCTCCCTGAAATAAATCGCTTGCTGTAGCCGGGCGCTTTCGGTTATCAATTTGTACATGATTAGACATGTCCGATTTGATAAGAAAAAACGCGTCGTCGACGAGCTGATCCGCCGTATCGAGGGTGGAGTGATGGCTGACGGTGTCCTGCTGCCGGGCGAGCACCAACTGGCCGAAGAGTTTTCCGTCAGCCGCGGCACCCTGCGTGAAGCCCTGGCCGAACTCAAGCGCCGCAGCTACATCGCCACCCAAAGCGGTGTCGGCTCCATCGTCACCTTCGACGGCATGGTGCTCGACCAGCGCAGCGGCTGGGCCCAAGCCCTGGCCGACACCGGCGCGGTGGTGACCTCCGAAATCCTGCGCCTGGAAGCCGTCACCCGTCCGGACCTGCTCAGCCGTCACGGCAGCGACCAATTCATCGCCCTCGACCGCCGCCGTCGCGCTGCCGACGGCACGTTCGTGTCCCTGGAGCGCTCGCTGATGCCGGCCTCCGGTGGCCTGGAAAGCCTGCCGCAAGTCGGCCTGATCGATAATTCCCTGACCATCACCCTGGCGGCCTATGGCTATGTCGGCGCCACCGGCAACCAATGGATCGGTGCCGAGCCTCTGAACGAAGAAGACGCCCAGCTCCTGGGGCGCCCGGTGGGCACGGTGTTCCTCAAGGCCCTGCGCACCACCTACGACCGCCAGGACCGCTTCATGGAATCCGTCGAAAGCCTGCTCGACCCTCTGCATTTCCGCTTGCACCTTCAATTTGGAACACCGACATGACCGCCACCACCCGCGCCCTCGGCGCCTTCTACGGCCTGGCCTTGGGCGATGCGTTGGGCATGCCCACCCAGTCCCTGAGCCGCGAGCAGGTCAAGGCGCGTTTCGGCGCGATCACCGGCCTGGAAGATGCCGACGCCGATCAGCCGATCGCGCCGAACATGCCCAAGGGCTCGATCACCGATGACACCGAACAGGCGATCCTCGTCGGCCAGTTGCTGGTGGACGGGCAGGGCAGGATTGAACCCACCGAACTCGCCCAACGTTTGATCGACTGGGAAGCGGTGATGCGCGCCAAGGGCTCCCAGGATTTGCTGGGCCCGTCAACCAAACGGGCGATCGACATGATCCTGGCGGGCCATACCCCGGAAGAGTCCGGGCGCTACGGCACCACCAACGGCGCCGCCATGCGTATCACCCCGGTGGGCATCGCGGCGGACGTCAACGACCCGGCGCAGTTTATCCAGGCGGTGATCCAGGCGTGCCAGGTCACCCATAACACCAACCTGGGCATCTCCAGCGCGGCGGCGGTGGCGGCGGTGGTTTCCGCCGGGATCAACGGCGTCGATCTGGGCGAAGCGCTGAACATCGGCACGCAGATCGCCCAGCAGGCGGAAAACCACGGCCACTGGATTGCCGGCGGGCGCATCGCCACCCGCATCAGTTGGGCGCGCACCTTGAGTGTCGACAGCGGCGACAAGGCGCTGTTTACCGACCTGCTTTACGAATTGATCGGCACCTCCGTTGCGTCCCAGGAATCGGTGGTGGTGTCGTTTGCCCTCGCGCAGCAAGTCGCGGTGGGTGAAATGAACGCCATCGAAGCCCTGTGCATGGCCGCCAGCCTCGGCGGCGACACCGACACCATCGCCGCGATTCTCGGCGCGATGCTCGGTGCGTGCCTGGGGATGCAGTGCTGGCCTGAGGCGATGATCGAACAGGTCAAGCAGGTTAACCAACTGGACCTGGAACCCTTGGTCCAAGGCCTGCTCGAGCTGCGCTGAGCACCGCAGATCGAAACATGTGGGAGCTGGCTTGCCTGCGATAGCGGTCGATCAGTTGGTGAATCATCGACTGACACCACGCTATCGCAGGCAAGCCAGCTCCCACATTGATCCAGTCGAGTCAGGAAGACCGGCACACAGATTCAACTTGCCAACCTGCCACAACCACAAAAAAACAGGCATCAGGAGCACCCCACCATGAGTACGTCCTCTTCCGGCCAAAGCGCCGGGCAATTGGAAACACGCGGCATCGAGCCGGTCCCGGAAGGCGAGTGCAACGGCCATCCGCTGCAACTGTTCTGGGTCTGGTTTGCGGCCAACATCAGCATCCTCGGCTTGCCCCTGGGCGCGACCCTCGTGGCGTTTCGCGGCCTGGCGATCTGGCAGGCGATCATCGTCGCAATCCTCGGCGCTGCCGGTTCGTTTGCGGTGGTCGGCATCATCTCCATCGCCGGCCGTCGTGGCCGTGCACCGAGCCTGACCCTGTCCCGGGCGATCTTTGGCGTACGCGGCAATATCGGCCCGACGCTGGTGTCGCTGATGTCGCGCCTCGGCTGGGAAACCGTCAACACCACTACGGCTGCGTTCGTGCTGTTGTCGTTGTGCTCGATCCTGTTCAATTCGCCGGTTGCCGCCAAAAGCGCGCCGGTACTGACCCTGCTGTTCATCGGCATCTTCGTGCTGCTGACCCTCGCCGTGTCGGGCCTGGGCCATGCCACCTTGCTGGTGATCCAGAAGTGGGCCACCTACGTGTTCGGCGCACTGAATATCCTGGTGGGCGGTTTCCTCTGCGCCACCATCGACTGGAGCGCGGTATTCAACGCCACGCCTGCGCCGTTGAGCGCGATGATCATCGGCGTCGGCACCATGGCCGCCGGTACCGGTATCGGCTGGGCCAACGCCGGTGCCGACATGTCGCGCTACCAGCACCGCAGCGTCAAGGCCGTGCGCCTGGTGGCCTCCGCGGCATTCGGTGCGGGGATTCCGCTGGTGCTGTTGATCACCCTCGGCGGCTTGCTGTCGGTGGGCAACAACGACCTGGCGTCGGCCACTGACCCGATCATCGCGATCCGCGACATGCTGCCGACGTGGATGGCGGTGCCGTACCTGATCACCGCGTTTGGCGGGCTGTTGCTGTCGAATAACCTGTCGGTGTACTCGGCGGGCCTCACTACCTTGACCCTCGGTTTGAAGGTCAAGCGCGTACACGCGGTGATCGTCGACATCGTCGCGATCTTCGCCGGTTCGATCTACTTCATGCTGATCGCCGACAGTTTCTACGGCCCGTTCATCACCTTCATCTCGCTGCTGGCGGTACCGATCACCGCCTGGGTCGGGATCTTTGTGGTCGACCTGATTCATCGTCACTACTACAGCCCCAAAGACCTGCTGGACGTAACGCCAAGCAGCGCCTACTGGTACCGTGGCGGGGTTGAATGGCGTGCATTTGGCGCCTGGGCGATTGCGATCGTGCTGGGCTTCAGCTTCACCACCATCGGCACCACGGCCGAGAACATCTGGTTCGCCGGGCCGCTGTCCGATTCGTGGCTGGGCCATAACGGCCTGGGCTGGATCGTCACCTTCCTGGTGGCCGGCGGGATTTATGCGGTACTGGGTGGCGCGGCTGATCGTCGTCCGGCTTTGGTAGAGAGCGCTAATGTCTAGATTGCTGCACAGCGGCCAGGTCATCGTCGACCTGGTCATGTCCCTCGACACATTGCCCGCCACCGGCGGCGATGTATTGGCCAACTCCGCCAGCTTCGAAGCCGGCGGTGGCTTCAACGTGATGGCCGCGGCCCGACGCAACGGCTTGCCGGTGGTCTACCTGGGCCGCCATGGCACCGGCCGCTTCGGCGACCTGGCGCGCGCGGCGATGCAGGCCGAGGGCATTGAAATGGCCCTGGCCGCCAGCGACGACAAGGACACAGGCCTGTGTGTGTCCCTGACCGAAGCCACTACCGAGCGCACCTTCATTTCCCATATTGGCGCTGAGGGTGACTTGCTGGCGCAAGACCTGGCCAATGCGGTACCACGCGCCGACGACTACGTGTACGTCAGCGGCTACAGCCTGCTGCTGGAAGGCAAGGCCCAGGCGTTGCTCGATTGGCTATTGGCATTGCCGCGCCAGATCACGGTGGTGTTCGATCCGGGCCCGCTGGTGAAGGCTCCGGACTCGGCCTTGATGGTCGCCCTGTTGCCGCGTATCGACATCTGGACCAGCAACGGTCCGGAAGCGCTGGCCTTTACCGGCGCGAGCGATCTGGCGGGGGCATTGCTCAAGCTCAACGAGCACTTGCCCGCCGAGACCTTGCTGGTGGTGCGCGATGGGCCGAATGGCTGCTGGATCAGCCGTAATGGCCAGGCCGAGCATGTGCCGGGATTCAAGGTCAAGGCGGTGGACAGCAACGGTGCCGGCGATGCTCACGCCGGGGTGTTTATCGCCGGCCTGGCCAATGGTTTGGCGCCAGCAGTCGCGGCACGTCGCGCGAACGCGGCGGCGGCCTTGGCGGTCACGCGCTGGGGGCCGGCCACCTCACCGGGCACGGCTGAAGTGGATGCGTTGTTGAGCGAGGGCTGATTCGGCAGAATAGTCGCCATTCAGCACGGAGCAGCGTCATGACTCAGAACATCTACGACACCGAGGTTTTCTTCGAGGGCTACAGCAAAATGGGCCGCTCGGTAGAAGGCCTCGCCGGCGCGCCGGAGTGGCCGGCGTTGCAATCCATGCTGCCGCCCATGTCGGGATTGAAAGTCGTAGACCTGGGTTGCGGCTACGGCTGGTTCAGTCGCTGGGCGCAGGAGCAGGGCGCCGAACAGGTGCTGGGGCTGGATGTCTCGCAAAAGATGCTGGCGCGGGCAAAGGAGATGACGTCCTCTTCGGCCATCACCTATGGCATCGCCGACCTGGAAAAACTCGACCTTCCGGATGCCACTTTCGACCTGGCCTACAGCTCATTGGCGTTCCATTACATCGTCGATCTTAAGGGCCTGTTCGCGCGTATCCATCAAGCGTTGGTCCCGGGCGGGCGGTTGGTATTTTCCATCGAGCATCCGATCTTCATGGCGCCCCGGCAGCCGGGCTGGCTGATTGATGAGCAAGGGCGCAAGAGCTGGCCGGTGGACAGCTACCAGTTGCAAGGACCACGGGTGACAAACTGGCTGGCGGAGGGTGTGATCAAGCAACATCGCACCGTGGGCACGTTGCTGACGCTGTTGATCCAGGCGGGGTTTACCCTGACTCATGTCGACGAGTGGGGCCCGAGCGAAGCGGACCTGAAAGCCCGCCCCGCACTGGCAGAAGAGCTTGAGCGCCCAATGATGCTACTGGTGGCCGCCCACCGCTGATTCCGTGGCTGCAA
>NZ_JACAPH010000032.1:102921-186874 GCF_013385805.1 Pseudomonas sp. C6002
AGCCCGCTCCCACATTTTGTTCCGCGTTAACCGGCCTTTTTCAGCGCCTCAATCAACTCATCCTTGCGCATGGTCGAGCGCCCGGGAATGTCCTTGGCACGCGCTTCTCTCAGCAAGCTTTCCTTGGTCTGTGTACCCAGCGAAACCCGGCTGTTACGCGGATGCCCCTCACGGCTGGCAGCAGCCCGCTTGGCCGACTCATGCCGGTCCTGGGACTTCTTCGCCGGCGCCTTGCGCTGGCCTGAACCGCCGGCCTTTTCGCCGCCGCCAGACTGCTTGTTGACGGTGGCCCAGGCCCGCGCCTCGGCTTCTTCTTTCGACAAGCCCTGGTGCTCATAACTCGCTTCGATATGGGCGGCCTTGCGCTTCTGTTCGGTGGTGTATTTGGCTTTGCTTCCACGAGGCATTGCGATACTCCTTCTGGCCCTCATACAAGATACAAGGGCCAGACCAGGCAAGGTGTGTTATTGGCTCGCTTCGCTTTCAAGCTTGCGAGCCGCTTCCACGCCGGACGCGGTGAGCTTGATCGGCAGGTTCAGCGAATGTTCACCGGCATCGTTGCAGGTCACATGGCCTTCCTTGATCCACCCGCGGTCCTGCAAGGTGGCCAAGGCGCTGGCCACCACTTTTTCACCTCGGTAGTTGTCCAGCACTTCTTTGCCCAACCCACTGGGATGAGCGTGGAGCAGACGGGTGAGGACTTCTTTTTCAAGGTTGTGATCGACGTTCATGCATACCTCTTCACTGGGAAATGGTTGGGTGTTCGTCTTTCTTGCGCATTAAGGCGCGGGCTGTTTTGGCGCGCCGGGGATGTTGGAGTCGTCACCCTTGTTGATCGAGGGCGAAGTGGCACCTGGGCCCATTTTGCCGTTAGGCACCGCACCGCTGTTGCGATTGGTGTCGTCGCCCTGGGTGCGTGGGTCCCTGCTGTTGTCGATGATGGCGCCGCCGTTGGTGTCCAGGCCAGTGCCCATTGAGTCATTCGACTCCCGGGTGGCCGGGCTTGGCGGGCTGCCGACAGGGTCGGTCGGGCCGGTGCTGGAACCTGTTGTGGCGGCAAAGCTGCTCAGCGAAACAGCAGACAGCAAACCGGTGAGGGCGAGGGCGGCAAATTTGGAAGTCGTCATGATGGTGTCTCCATATGATTAATGTCCTTACCTGATATTGGTCCACCCCCGTTTGTGATTCGTGCCTCGATACCGACGAACGGTCTTAGGTCGCTTGTAAGATTTTGTGTGACGAGATTCGGCGCCAGATCAACCGCGCCACCGTGATCAGCCAATTGAGCAGCGCCACCGCCAGTACGCTCATCAACAGGGTCGGCATGCCGTATTCGACGATGACCTTGCCCGCCAGCAGCGGGAAACCGAACACCCCGATAAAGTACGCCAGGCTGAACAGCAGCAACGCCTGGGACGTGGTGCCCGCAGGTGCCTCGTTCGCAGCCAAACCATTGATCACCGAATACGTCAGGCCGTAACCCACGCCCAGGGTGACGGCCGCCAGCAGGTAGCTGTAGTTGCCGCTGACCCTGAACCCGAACAGGAAAATCGACACCAGCATCAACCCGGACAACACACACGCCGCCCAATACGGATCACGCTTGACCACGATGCCGGCGATCAGCAGGCGGCTGGTAATCGCCGCACTCATGAAGCCCAGGAAGAACAGCGAATAGTCCAGCCCGTGCAACGCCGCGTAGCTGGTCTGGAAACTCGACAGCCCGCCAAACACGCAACCGCCGAGGCCCACCATGATGATCGCGAACACCGCCCGGGACGACAGCACCTTGCGTGTCGCTGACCAGGAAATCTTCGCCACCGGCGCGGTGTGTTGACTCAGCGCGCGACCCAGTCGCCAGAAAATCAGCACACCCACCAGGCTCGCCAGCGCTGCTATATGAAAGGCCGCCGTCAGCGAAAAATCCAGGGCACTTGCCGCCCGCCCCAGCAGTGGCCCGGAGCCGATTCCGGTCATCATGCTGCCCGACAGCAGGGCAAAATACTTGGCCCGTTGCGCCGGTTCCACCAGCATCGCGACGATGATCGGCCCCAACGTGTAGAACACGCCCCAGCCCAATCCCAACGACAAGCCAAAGAACATCAAGCCCTCGCCGAACCCCGGCGCCAGCGCAAAGCCCAGGCACGCCACCACCAGCAATACGCCGAGCAGGGCGATCGACCTGGCAGCCCCCAGCAGGTCGGCCAGATGCCCGGAAACCAGCACCGCCACAAAGGTGCTGAGCATCGCCATGGAGATCACGCTGCCGGCGTCGTGTTCGTTGCCGCCGCGCGAATGGATCAGCAGCGACAGCAAGAATGTCGAGCCATAGGACAGGGAAAGCAGGTAGCTGGCGAGGCAGAAAAGGGCGAACAGTTTTCCGCCGACCGCAGGTGAGGCGTGCATGGGGGAGCCTTGCGTCTGTTGGATTTATGCCCAACTTTTTACCATGCACGGCACGTGGGATTGTTCTGTGGTTCGCGGCGCTTGCGTTAGCCCGCAGCGGAGTATGGCGTGCCTATTTCTTCGATGAACATGTTCATGAAACCCTTCAACCGCTCATGGCGCGCCAGGGCCATGCGTTGCCCCGTCGGCGTCTGAAATCCGCCCGCCAGATGCAGCAGCTTGGTCTGGAAATGGTCGAGGCAAAAGCGCTTGTCGTCGTACTCGCGATGCTGCGCTGTTGGGTCAGCTGGGTCATACAGCCCGCTGCCCATGCGCCCGGCGATGTAAAATGTGCGGGCCACGCCGATCATGCCCAGGGAGTCCAAACGGTCGGCATCCTGCATAATCTTTGCTTCAAGCGTCACCGGCGTCAGGCCCGCCGAAAAGCTGTGGGTCTCGATGGCGTGGGTCACCGCTGCAATCGTCTCGGGCTGCCACGCCAACCCCTGCAAAATCTGCCCGGCCTTGTCCGCCGCCAATGTTGAGGCCTTGGAACGCAACGGCGAATTCTTCTCCACCGCGACGCAGTCATGGAGCAGCACCGCCGCCAGCAGCACCTCCAGATCGCCACCTTCCTCTGCCTGGATCGACCGCACGTTGTGCCACACCCGTTGCAAGTGCGACAGGTCGTGGGCGCCGTCTTCCGAAGGCTCAAGGGCGTGAGGCAATAACGTCGCGGCGAGGTCGGTCAAGGGCGTGAAGGGCATGGGGGTTCTCAAAGGTCGATGGCCTGCAGGTTAGCCGTGAATCAAATTGCACTGCAATCGGTCATTAAAGCGCCTTAGTATGTGTGCTTTATTTCCCTGACAAGGCCTGCCCATGACCATCGAGATTCGCCCCGCCGTGCCCAGCGATGCTGCGCAGATCCTGACCTTCATCACCGAGCTTGCCGACTATGAAAAAGCCCGGCACGAAGTGATCGCCAGCGTGGTGGACATCGAGCGCAGCCTGTTCAGTGAAGGTGCCACCGCCCACGGCCTGATCTGCCTGCGCGACGGTTTGCCGATCGGCTTTGCGGTGTTCTTTTTCAGCTATTCCACGTGGCTGGGCAGCAACTGCCTGTACCTCGAAGACCTGTACATCAACCCCGAGCAACGCGGTGGCGGGGCGGGCAAGAAGTTGCTGCGCCACCTGGCGAAAATCGCCTGTGACAACGGCTGCGGGCGTTTCGAGTGGAGCGTGCTGGACTGGAACGAGCCGGCCATCGCGTTCTACAAATCCATCGGCGCCCAGCCCCAGGAAGAGTGGGTACGCTACCGCATGGAAGGCGACGCCCTCAGGGATTTCGCACAGGGTTAAGTGTGCATAAAGGACCGGCTTTTAAAGCCGGTTTTTTTATATATTTGCTCACTATATGGGATGATAATTTATATATTGAGATGTTCCGGTTTCTGGGTTTATAGTCTTGCGCATCAGCACTCACTACCAAAAACAAAACAGGTGAAGCGATGCAGGCACAACCGTTGTCGTTACCTCCGGTGCCCGAGCCGACTTACGGCGAGCGACTGAAGAACAAAGTCGTGGTCATCACCGGTGCCGCCCAAGGCATTGGCGAGGCTATCGTCGCCTGCTTCCAGGCTCAGCAGGCGCGCCTGGTGATCGGTGATATCCAGGGCGAGAAGGTCGAGCAAGTTGCCGCCCACTGGCGCGAACGCGGCGCCGAGATCTACGCACAACCTGTCGACATCACTTCCAAGGATCAATGGCGCGCCCTGGTGGACGTAGCTATCGAACGCTTTGGCCGCGTCGATGTGCTGGTCAATTGCGCCGGCGTCAACGTGTTCCGCGACCCGCTGGAAATGACCGACGAAGACTGGCGCCGCTGCTTCGCCATCGACCTCGACGGCGCCTGGTACGGCTGCCGTACCGTGTTGCCGCACATGATCGAGCAAGGCATCGGCAACATCATCAATATCGCCTCCACCCACTCCAGCCACATCATTCCCGGCTGCTTCCCGTACCCGGTGGCCAAGCACGGCCTGCTCGGGCTGACCCGCGCCCTGGGCATCGAATACGCGCCCAAGGGCATCCGCGTAAATGCCATCGCGCCGGGCTATATCGAAACCCAACTCAACGTCGATTACTGGAACGGCTTTGCCGACCCGCACGCCGAGCGCCAGCGTGCCTTCGACCTGCACCCGCCCAAGCGCATCGGCCAGCCGATTGAAGTGGCGATGACGGCACTGTTTCTTGCGACCGATGAGGCGCCCTTTATCAATGCCACCTGCCTGATGATCGATGGTGGGCGGTCGGTGATGTACCACGATTAAAACTTTTCCAAATAACAAGAAGAGGTGGTTCATGCTCAAGAAAACACTAGGCACCCTTGCCCTCACGATGGCGCTCAGCGGCCTGGCCTCTGCCGAAGAAGTAAAGATCGGCTTCCTGGTCAAGCAGGCGGAAGAGCCCTGGTTCCAGACCGAATGGGCCTTCGCTGAAAAAGCCGGCAAGGACCATGGTTTCACCGTGATCAAGATCGCCGTGCCCGACGGCGAGAAAACCCTGTCCGCCATCGATACCCTGGCCGCCAACGGCGCCAAGGGTTTCGTGATCTGCCCGCCGGACGTGTCCCTGGGCCCTGCGATCATGGCCAAGGCCAAGCTGAATAACCTTAAAGTGCTGGCGGTAGACGACCGCTTCGTCGACGCCAAGGGCAAGCCCATGGAAGACGTGCCTTACGTCGGCCTGGACGCCTACAAGATCGGCCAGAAACAAGGCGAGGCCATGGCCACCGAAGCCAAGCATCGCAACTGGGACTGGAAGGACACCTACGCCGTCATCAATACCTTCGACGAGCTGGAAACCGGCAAGAAACGCACCGACGGGTCGGTAGAAGGCCTCAAGGCCGCCGGCCTGCCGGTTGACCATATCCTGTTCACCGCGCAGAAAACCCTCGACGTGCCGGGCGCCATGGACTCCACCAACTCGGCCCTGGTGAAACTGCCCAGCGGCGCGAAAAACCTGCTGATTGGCGGCATGAACGACAGCACCGTACTGGGCGGCGTACGCGCCACCGAAAGCGCCGGCTTCAAGGCCACAAACGTGATTGGCGTGGGCATCAACGGCACCGACGCCATCGAAGAACTGAAGAAATCCGACACCGGTTTCTACGGCTCGATGCTGCTCAGCCCCGATGCGTCCGGCTATAAAACTGCAACCGCGATGTTCGAGTGGGTGACCAAAGGCACTGAGCCTGCCAAGTTCACCGCACTGGATAACGTGACCCTGATCACCCGCGCCAACTTCAAGGAAGAGTTGAGCAAGATCGGTCTGTGGAAATGAACAGCGCCGCTGCAGAGAGCCTGCGCTTCAACGGCATCGGCAAGGAGTTTCCCGGGGTGAAGGCCCTGGCGCAGATCAGCTTTGAAGCGCGGCCCCATTCGGTGCATGCGCTGATGGGCGAGAACGGCGCGGGCAAGTCGACCTTGCTGAAAATCCTCGGCGGTTTTTATCCGCCCAACAGCGGCAGCTTGCAGTTGGGCGAACGCAGCGTGAGTTTCAAGTCGGCGGCCGACAGCATCGCCAGCGGCATCGCAGTGATTCACCAGGAGCTGCAACTGGTGCCGGAAATGACCGTCGCCGAGAACCTGCTGTTGGGGCATATGCCGTCGCGCTTTGGCGTGGTCAATCGCGGGGCGATGGTGCGCAAGGCACGGGAACTGCTCAAGGGCCTGGCGGATGAAATCGATCCGAACATGCGCCTGGGCAGCCTGTCCCTCGGCCAGCGGCAACTGGTGGAAATCGCCAAGGCCATGTCGCGCAACGCCCATGTGATTGCGTTCGACGAACCCACCAGCAGCCTCTCGGCCCGTGAGATCGAGCGGCTGATGGTGATCATCGCCCGACTGCGGGATGAAGGCCGGGTGATCCTCTACGTGTCGCACCGCATGGAAGAAGTGTTCCGTATCTGCGATGCGGTGACGGTGTTCAAGGACGGGCGCTTCGTGCGCACGTTCGAGGACATGACGCAGTTGAACGTCGACCAACTGGTCAACTGCATGGTCGGGCGCGATATCCAGGATATCTACGACTACAGGCCGCGCGAGCACTGCGGTGAAGCGCTGCGAGTCGAAGGTTTGCTCGGGCCGGGGTTGCAGGAACCGGTGAGCCTGCAGGTGAACAAGGGCGAGATTCTCGGGCTGTTCGGCCTGGTGGGGGCCGGGCGCACAGAGTTGTTGCGCCTGCTCGCCGGGCTGTCCCGCAGCACCCAGGGGACTCTGGTGCTGCATGGCCAGGCGCAGACGTTCAAGACACCACGGGATGCGATTGCGGCGGGGGTGTTGCTCTGCCCCGAGGACCGCAAGAAGGAAGGCATCGTGCCCCGCGCGAGTGTTGCGGAGAACATCAATATCAGTGCGCGGCGTGACCATGCGCGCTTCGGCTGGCTGATCCAGGGCGGCTGGGAACGCACCAACGCCCAGCGGCAGATCAGCGCGCTGAACGTGCGCACGCCGTCGGCGGACCAGCCGATTCTGTTCCTGTCGGGCGGCAATCAGCAGAAGGCGATTCTCGGCCGCTGGTTGTCGATGCCGATGAAAGTGTTGCTGCTGGACGAGCCGACCCGCGGCATTGATATCGGTGCGAAATCGGAGATCTACCAGATCATTCATAACCTGGCGGCCAGTGGCATCGCGGTGATCGTGGTGGCCAGCGACCTGATGGAAGTGATGGGCATCTCCGACCGCATCCTGGTGATGAGCGAAGGCGCCCTGACCGGCGAATTGACCCGCGATCAAGCGGACGAAGCACGGCTGCTGCAACTGGCTCTTCCGCGTACGCGGGACTGAAGAATACGAGGTGGGTATGTCACAGGTAAAAACTGCAAGAAGCTTCTGGCCGGGGTTCAACCAGCGCAAGTTTCTCGATGATTGGGTCATGCTGCTGGCGGCCTTGAGCATCTTTGTGCTCAGCGCCATCTTCATCGACAACTTCCTCTCGCCGCTGAACATGCGTGGCCTGGGTCTGGCGATTTCCACTGTGGGGATTGCGGCCTGCACCATGCTGTTTTGCCTGGCGTCGGGGCACTTCGACTTGTCGGTGGGTTCGGTGATCGCCTGTTCGGGCGTGGTGGCGGGGATCGTGATTCGCGACACCGACAGCGTGTTCTTCGGCGTGTCGGCGGCGTTGGCCATGGGCCTGGTGGTGGGACTGATCAACGGCATCGTGATCGCCAAGCTGCGGATCAACGCGTTGATCACGACGCTGGCGACGATGCAGATCGTGCGTGGGCTGGCGTATATCTTTTCCAACGGCAAGGCGGTCGGCGTGATGGACGAAAACTTCTTCGTCTTTGGTAACGGCCAGCTGTTTGGCGTGCCGGTGCCAATCGTCATCACCGTGCTGTGCTTTGTATTTTTTGGCTGGTTGCTGAACTACACCACCTACGGGCGCAACACCATGGCCATCGGCGGCAACCAGGAAGCGGCGCTGTTGGCCGGGGTGAATGTCGATCGCACCAAGATCATCATCTTTGCCGTGCACGGCGTGATCGGCGCGTTGGCCGGGGTGATCCTGGCGTCGCGGATGACCTCGGGGCAACCGATGATTGGCCAGGGGTTCGAGTTGACGGTGATCTCGGCGTGCGTGCTGGGCGGGGTGTCGCTGAGCGGCGGGATCGGGATGATCCGGCATGTGATTGCCGGGGTGCTGATTCTGGCGATCATCGAAAACGCGATGAACCTGAAGAACATCGACACCTTCTACCAATACGTGATTCGCGGCTCGATCCTGTTGCTGGCGGTGATTATCGACAGGATGAAACAACGATAAAAAGGGCGCCACACGACCAATGTGGGAGCGGGCTTGCTCGCGAAAACGGTGTGTCAGTCAGCGTATGCATTAACTGGAAAACCGCATTCGCGAGCAAGCCCGCTCCCACATTTTGATCTCCTCTGTTTTGCTGGTCCGCATTTGCCATAATGCTCGCCGTTTTCGTACTTCCCAATAGGCCCGATATGCAGGAAAACGCCCAAACTCCCGTCAAAGAAGCCGCGCCCACCGGCACTCAAACCCTGCTTCGTGGCCTGGGCGTGGTGCAGGCAGTGGCGGCCGGTGCGCGGGATCTGAAGGAAATCGCCAAGCGCATCGGCACCACCCGCAGCACCACTCACCGCCTGGCCAGTTGCCTGGTGGAAGAACGCTACCTGCGCGTAGTGCCGCAAGTCGGTTATCTGCTGGGCCCCAAATTGATCGAGCTGGGTTTCCAGGCCCGTGAAGAACTGCCTTTGGTCAGCCTGGCAGTGCCGTATCTGGACGAGTTGTCGGCGTTGACCGGC
Organism: Pseudomonas sp. C6002; assembly: GCF_013385805.1. NCBI lineage: Bacteria > Pseudomonadati > Pseudomonadota > Gammaproteobacteria > Pseudomonadales > Pseudomonadaceae > Pseudomonas > Pseudomonas sp. C6002. The sequence continues at coordinate 111,642 of NZ_JACAPH010000032.1, forward strand.
GATACCATCCACCTGGCTATTCGCGAATACGATGACGTGCTGTACCTGCACAAGAACCCTGGCCGCAACGGCCCGGAAATGCGCTCGCGCGTCGGCCATCGCATGCCGCTGGCGCGCACCGGGATCGGCAAGGCGTTGCTGCTGGATGACAGCGTGGAAGAGTGGCAGCGCCTGTATCAGGTCAGCCTGCCAACGGGCGGGAAGAATCTGCAGTGGCCGCAGCACCCCGAACAATCCTGGGCGCAGTTTGAACAGCGCATGCAGGAATACGTGGCGGGCGGTTATGCATTCGATCTGGAAGACAACGAACCGTCGATCCGTTGTGTCGCGGCACCGGTGCGCGATGCCAGCCGGCGAATCGTCGCCGGCATCAGCATCGCCAGTACCGTGCCCTACATGCCGCTGGAGAAAATGGCCGAGCTGATCCCTGTGATCAAACAGGTCGCAGCACGGCTGTCAGCGGAGTTGGGCGCGAAGGCCTGATCAGGCCGTGATCGTTCCCATGCTCCGCGTGGGAATGTTGCTTCGGACGCTCCGCGTCCAGAAGGACTTGAGCCCTGCGCAACGGTGACGCAGAGCGTCACAGCATGCGTTCCCACGCAGAGCGTGGGAACGATCATGATCAGGCCTTCAGGGTCGCCATGTCGATCACGAAGCGGTACTTCACATCACCGGCAATCATGCGGGTGTAGGCTTCGTTGATCTGGCGGATGTCGAGCATCTCGATGTCGCAGGTGATGCCGTGCTCGGCGCAGAAATCCAGGACTTCCTGGGTTTCGGCAATCCCACCGATCAACGAACCGGCCAGCACCTTGCGGCCCAGCACCAGCTTGGCAGCGTTGACGGGCGGGTCGACCGGCTCGATCAAACCTACCAGGATGTGCACGCCGTCAAAGCGCAGTACGTCGAGGTAGGGATTCAAGTCGTGCTGCACCGGGATGGTGTCCAGCAGGAAGTCGAAATGCCCGGCAGCGGCTTTCATCTGGGCTTCGTCGGTGGACACGATCACGTGGTCGGCGCCCTGGCGACGGCCTTCTTCAGCCTTGCTCGCGGAGCGGGTGAACAGCGTCACTTCCGCGCCCATGGCCTTGGCGAACTTGATGCCCATATGGCCCAAACCACCCATGCCCAGAACGCCAACCTTGTCGCCAGCCTTCACGCCGTAGTGCTTGAGCGGCGAGTAGGTGGTGATGCCGGCGCAGAGGATCGGCGCGGCGCTGGCCAGGTCGAGCTTGGCCGGGATCTTCACCACGAAGTGCTCGCTGACCACGATGCTGTCGGAGTAGCCGCCCATGGTGTTGCTGCCGTCGACCCGGTCCGGGGTGGCGTAGGTCATGGTCGGGCCTTCGAGGCAGTATTGCTCGAGGTCCGCGTGGCAGGCGTCGCAGTGACGGCAGGAGTCGACCATGCAGCCAACACCCACCAGGTCACCGACTTTGTGCGCGGTGACGCTGGCGCCGACGGCGGTGACTTTACCGACGATCTCGTGGCCCGGCATCAGCGGGTACACGGCGATGCCCCATTCGTTGCGTGCCTGGTGGATGTCGGAGTGGCAGACGCCGCAGTAGAGAATTTCGATCGCCACGTCATCGACGCGCGGGCTACGGCGTTCGAAGGACATGGGGGCGAGGGGAGTGGTGGCCGATTGAGCGGCATAACCGATGGCGGTGTACATGGAGAAACCTCGCAGGTGCAGTAACAGGTGAGGTGGCGCATTCTCCGCGCCGTGCCTGGGTGCGGCCATGGCGATTGCTCCGAGTCTCATGCCTATTCGTCCGGGAGTGCACCTGGATTGGATCGTTGTGGCGCCAGACCTGCGATGATGGTCTCATCCCCTTTTTCGCGAAGTTTTTGCCATGTTGTTGACCCGTCATGTCGATGCCAATGCCGCGTTGGTTGCCTTGATCGAACCCCTGACACCCCGTGATGGGTTCTCGCCCACGAACCTGCCGGGCGTGCAGGTATTGCGTGCCAGTTGCGATGTGGCGCGGGGCCCGCAGATTTATGAACCGAGCCTGATGATCGTCGCCCAGGGCAGCAAGGTCGCGTACCTGGGCCCGCGTACCCTGGAGTACGGCGCGGGGCATTACCTGATCCAGGCGATGCCGGTGCCGTTCGAATGCGAGACTTTTGCCATGCCGAATGCACCGCTGTTGGGGGTGACGGTGGGCATTGATCGGGTGGTGCTGGGTGAGTTGGTGATGGCGATGGGGATCCAGAGCGGGCCACCGCCAGCGGCGCAAACGTTGGAGTCGATGAGTTCGGTGGTGCTGGACGACGCCATGCGCGGCTGTGTCGAACGCCTGTTGCAGTGCCTGCACGATCCGCTGGAGAGCCGGATCATGGGTCCGGCGCGGGTGCGGGAATTATTGTTCACCGCATTGCGCGGGCCACAGGCGGATGTGTTGCGGGCGTTGGTGGAGCAGCAGGGGCAGTTTTCGCGGGTGGCGACTTCGTTGAATCACCTGCATGCCCATTACGCCGAGCCACTGAATATCGAGACATTGGCAGGTTATGCGCACATGAGCGCGTCGACCTTCCACGAACACTTCAAGCGCTGCACGCTGTTGTCGCCGGTGCAGTACCTCAAGCGTCTGCGGCTGCTCAAGGCGCAGCAGTTGCTGCTGGTGGAAGGCATGGGCGTGGCGCAGGCGGCCCACAGTGTGGGGTATCAGAGCACGTCGCAGTTCAGCCGGGAGTACAAGCGCTACTTCGAGCGCAGCCCCGGGGATGAGCGGGCGGCATAACTCTCCCGGGCACAATTCGGTCAAAAATGTGGGAGCGGGCTTGCTCGCGAAAGCGGTGTATCAGTCACAGATGTTTTGGCTGAACCACCGCTTTCGCGAGCAAGCCCGCTCCCACATTTGACCGAGTCGATGGGTCTTTTTCCGGGCTACAAAAAAAGGCCCCCATTTGGGAGCCTTCTGTTCAAGCAGCGGATTTACATATTCGGGTAAGTCGGCCCACCCGCACCTTCCGGCGTCACCCACGTAATGTTCTGCGAAGGGTCCTTGATGTCACAGGTCTTGCAGTGCACGCAGTTCTGGGCGTTGATCTGGAAGCGCTTCTCGCCGTCTTCCTTGGTGATCACTTCATACACGCCGGCCGGGCAGTAGCGCTGCGCCGGTTCATCGTAGAGCGGCAGGTTGGTGCCGATCGGGATGCTCGGGTCTTTCAGCTTCAGGTGGCACGGTTGTTCTTCTTCGTGGTTGGTACCGGAGATGAACACCGAACTCAGCTTGTCGAAGCTCAGCTTGCCGTCGGGTTTCGGGTAGTCGATCTTCTTGCTGTCCTTGGCCAGCTTGAGGCAGGCGTAGTCCGGCTTGGTATCGTGCAGGGTAAACGGCATTTTGCCGCCGAGGATGTTCTGGTCGAACCAGTTGAAGCCGGCACCAATGATCGGGCCGAACTTGTGCATCGCCGGGCCGAAGTTACGGCTGGCGAACAGTTCTTCGTAGAGCCAGCTGTTCTTGAAGCTGTCGACGTAAGCGGTCAGTTCGTCACCGCCTTCGGATTCGGCGAACAGGCGGTCAGCCACGGCGTCAGCGGCGAGCATGCCGGACTTCATCGCGGTGTGGCTGCCCTTGATCTTGGCGAAGTTCAGGGTGCCCAGGTCGCAGCCGATCAGCGCGCCGCCCTTGAACACCATTTTCGGCAGCGAGTTCAGTCCGCCTTTGCAGATGGCGCGGGCGCCGTAGCTGATGCGCTTGCCGCCTTCCAGGTACTGGGCCAGCACCGGGTGATGCTTGAGGCGCTGGAACTCGTCGAACGGCGACAGGAAGGTGTTGCTGTAGGACAGGTCGACGATCAGGCCGACGACCACCTGGTTGTTTTCCAGGTGATAGAGGAACGAACCGCCGGTGTTCTCGGCGCTCATGATGTCCAGCGGCCAGCCGGCGGTGTGCACCACCAGGCCTGGCTGGTGTTTGGCCGGGTCGATTTCCCAGATTTCCTTCAGGCCGATGCCGTAATGCTGGGCGTCGGCGTCGCTGTCCAGGTTGAAGCGCTGGATCAGTTGCTTGCCGATGTGGCCACGGCAACCTTCGGCGAACAGCGTGTACTTGCCACGCAGTTCCATGCCCGGGGTGTAGACGCCTTCTTTCGGGTTGCCTTCACGGTCGACGCCCAGGTCACCGGTGATGATCCCGCGCACCACGCCGTTTTCGTCGAACAGCGCTTCCTGGGCGGCGAAGCCTGGGTAGACTTCCACACCCAGGTTTTCGGCCTGCTGGGCGAGCCAGCGGCACAGGTTGCCCAGGGAAATAATGTAGTTGCCTTCGTTGTGCATGGTCTTGGGCACAAAGAAGTCAGGCACTTTGGTGGAAGCTTCGCTGGAGCGCAGTACATAGATGTCATCACGCACAACAGGGGTGTTGAGCGGTGCACCGAGTTCTTTCCAGTCCGGGAACAGTTCGTTCAGGGCACGGGGTTCAAACACGGCACCGGACAGGATATGAGCGCCGACTTCGGAGCCTTTTTCGACCACGCAGACGCTGATTTCCTTACCGGCTTCGGCGGCCTTCTGCTTCAATCGGCAGGCGGCAGACAGGCCTGCCGGGCCAGCGCCGACGATGACCACGTCGAATTCCATGTATTCGCGTTCCACAGGCTATCTCCTACTCAAGGCTCAACGGCTTTTTTTTCTAATGGGTGGAGGTTCGGTGATCCGTCCCACAATGCCTGCATCAATCTCATGCAAAGGGCAGGGGACGACCCACCTTTCTCTCTAGGTGGCGCATTATATCTACACCACTCTCAGCGTCCAATACAAACGTTTGTTTGAATTGCCCGCAAGCTAGGTAAATCAAAGCAACGCGGCTTATAACTGACCATTTTGGCGTATTGACCGGAATAGGCGTTCCGGTCAATATACGGTCGGTTTTGCGCATCCCGTAGGCAGACTGTGGGTTTCAAGGCCACCTCGAAAGACAGGCTGAAGGCAAATAAGGGTGACGCGCGAGCCACGATGGCGCGCAGTTTACACGCCACGATAATGAATGACCTCTCAGTCACCGCTGACGAACGGTCATCACTCCCGTGAGCAAGGTCCCCCGCCGACGATTGCCGGTGTTTTTGGAGGTGCCCTTGTGTGCCGATGAGCATCAAACCGCCAGGTTCGCCTAGGCGACTTTCTTTTCACCGGAGAGTAACGAGGAATCCATGAAGGTTCTTGTAGCTGTCAAACGCGTTGTCGATTACAACGTGAAAGTTCGCGTCAAGGCGGACAATTCCGGCGTCGACCTCGCTAACGTCAAGATGTCGATGAACCCTTTCTGCGAAATCGCCGTGGAAGAAGCCGTACGCCTGAAAGAGAAAGGCGTTGCGACTGAAATCGTCGTCGTTTCCATCGGTCCGACCACTGCTCAAGAGCAGCTGCGTACCGCCCTGGCGCTGGGTGCCGATCGCGCCATCCTCGTCGAATCCGCTGAAGAGCTGACTTCCCTGGCCGTTGCCAAGTTGTTGAAAGCCGTTGTCGACAAGGAACAGCCATCGCTGGTGATCCTCGGCAAACAAGCCATCGACAGCGATAACAACCAGACTGGCCAGATGCTGGCTGCACTGACCGGTTACGGCCAGGGCACCTTCGCCTCGAAAGTCGAAGTGAGCGGCGACAAGGTTGCCGTGACCCGCGAAATCGACGGCGGCGCGCAGACAGTTTCCCTGAAACTGCCGGCCATCGTCACCACCGACCTGCGTTTGAACGAGCCGCGCTACGCGTCCCTGCCAAACATCATGAAAGCCAAGAAGAAGCCTCTCGAAGTGCTGACTCCGGATGCTTTGGGCGTTTCCACCGCCTCCACCAACAAGACCGTAAAAGTCGAAGCGCCGGCTGCACGCAGCGCGGGCATCAAGGTCAAGTCGGTGGCTGAACTGGTCGAGAAACTGAAAAACGAAGCGAAGGTAATCTAACCATGACTATCTTGGTAATCGCAGAACACGACAACAAGGTCGTGGCTCCGGCCACCCTGAACACTGTCGCCGCCGCCGCCAAAATCGGTGGTGATATCCACGTCCTGGTCGCTGGCCAAAACGTTGGTGCCGTGGCTGAGGCCGCTGCCAAAATCGCTGGCGTGAGCAAAGTACTGGTTGCCGATAACGCAGCCTACGCTCACCAATTGCCGGAAAACGTTGCGCCGCTGGTAGCAGAGCTGGGCGCTGGCTACAGCCATATCCTGGCTGCCGCCACCTCCAACGGCAAAAACATCTTGCCGCGCGTTGCTGCGCAACTGGACGTTGACCAGATCTCCGAGATCGTTTCGGTAGAAAGCGCCGACACCTTCAAGCGTCCGATCTATGCCGGTAACGCCATCGCTACCGTGCAGTCCACTGCGTCGGTAAAAGTCATCACCGTGCGTGCCACCGGTTTCGACCCGGTTGCTGCTGAAGGTGGTTCGGCTGCGGTTGAAGCTGTGGCTGCTGCCCACGACGCTGGCACTTCCAGCTTCGTTGGCGAAGAGCTGGCCAAGTCCGATCGTCCGGAACTGACCGCTGCCAAGATCGTCGTTTCCGGCGGCCGCGGCATGCAGAACGGCGACAACTTCAAGCACCTGTACGCCCTGGCCGACAAGCTGGGCGCTGCGGTCGGCGCTTCCCGCGCTGCTGTCGACGCAGGTTTTGTACCCAACGACATGCAGGTCGGCCAGACCGGCAAGATCGTTGCGCCACAGCTGTACATCGCTGTCGGTATCTCCGGCGCGATCCAGCATTTGGCCGGTATGAAAGACTCCAAGGTGATCGTTGCGATCAACAAGGACGAAGAAGCACCGATCTTCCAGGTGGCTGATTACGGCCTGGTGGCGGACTTGTTCGAAGCCGTACCCGAGTTGGAGAAGCTGGTCTAATCCAGCCGCTTCACTTATAAAGAGCCCGGTCTTTTGACCGGGCTTTTTTTTGCCCGGTAATTTTTCAACTGGAGAACCCTGCCATGGAATTGCGTCCCTGGACTGTACTGCTGGCCCTGTCACTGCTGCCGACGGTGTCGCTGGCGGCGGGCAAATGTGATCGCCTGGTGATCACCGGCAGCCCGGACGCCCCGCCTTATCTGTGGCGTGATCCCCAGGACCCCACGCACTTGATCGGCGCCACCGCCGACATGCTGCAGCAAGTGGCCAAGGACCTCGGGGTGAAAATCGACCTGCTTTACGGCGGCAAACGTTCCCTGGCGCTGGAAGAAGTGCGCAGCGGGCGCATGGACATCCTCGCCGACGCGCCATTGACCCTCGACGCCCTGGACTCCCTCGACTACATCCACCCGGCATTGGTGCAAACCGATTATCTGGTCTGGACCCGCAAGGATTCCTCCCTGGCCTACAGCCAGGCCAGCGACCTGCAGGGCCACAAGGGCGCGGTGTCGGAAAGGGCGCGCCTGAGCCGCGACTTTGAAACCTTCGCCGGTGAGCAACTGACCCTGCAGCGCCTGCCCAGCCTGACCCCGGCGTTCCAGAAACTGCTATTGGGAGAAGTGGACTACGTGCTCGCCGGACGTTATTCCGGCATGGCCATGGCCCAGACGTTGGGCATGAGCAACGACCTGGTGGCGCGGGAAATCCCCATCGACCAGCCGGGCCTGTACCTGGCCATTTCCCACAACTCCGCCTGCAACGATCCGTGGTTGCGCGGACAGCTCGCCAAAAAGATGACAGAATTGCCCGCGTCCGGTCTGGCGGAAACCGCGCTGCAGAGCAATCTTGAGCGCTGGAAAGCGCAGTTGCAGCAACCCGTCGGCACCCCAACAAAGTAGGGATTTTCAGTGACTATTCGACCTCTTTTCGCGGCCCTCGCCGTTGTAGCTCTGGCGGGATGTGCAGCCGATCCTGCGCCGAATGAACAAATGCGCCTGACCCAGCAAGCCCTGGAACAAGCCAGCGCCGTGGGCGCCGTCGCCAGCGATTCGCCCGAGCTGAAGCTGGCGGAAGACAAGTTCACCCAGGCCCGTGCCGACATGGCCGATGAATCCTACAAGGACGCCCGCATGCAGGCTGAAGAAGCCGAGCTGGACGCCCGCCTGGCGGAAGCGCGGGTGCTGACCCGCAAAAGCCAGGAGCAACTGAACGTGCTCAACACCCGTATCACCCGCTTGCGCAAGCAGTTGCAGTTGAGAGACGCCCAATGAGCCCGTTGATGCGTGGGTTGAGCTGTGTGGTGTTGCTGGGCAGTGCGCTGGGTGGTTGTGCGACCCATCCCGACAGTAACCTCGCCTTGCAACAGGCCAGCACTGACTTTCAGAAGGTCAAGGAAGATTCGAATGTGCTGCGTATCGCACCCAAGGACGTGATTCGCGCCGGTGAGTCCCTGGCCCGTGCCGACCGTTTCTCCAGCTTCTGGGGCAGCGGCGCCGATGTGGCGCATTACGCCTACCTGAGCCAGCGCTACAGCGCGATTGCCCGGGAACACACCGAGCAGGCACTCAATCAGGAGCGTGGGGTCAAGCTGGAGCTGGAACGCCAGCGCCTGCAACTGGCCCTGCGTGAAGCCAAGCTCTCCAGCGTTCAGCAACAGGGCAAATGGATTGAGGCGCAGATATCCAGCCTGACCACCGTCCAGCCTGATCGCGGGCTGGTGATGACTCTGGGTGACGTGCTGTTCGATACGGGTGATGCAGAGCTGCAAAACTCGGCCAACCGCACCGTGCTCAAAGTGGTGCAGTTCCTGCAGCTGAACCCCAAGCGCGTGGTGCGCATCGAGGGTTACACCGACAATACCGGCGGCGAACAGGAAAATATCAAACTGTCCCGGGACCGCGCTCAAGCGGTTGCGGATGTACTGAGCGACCTGGGGATCGACGAAAAACGCATTCAGGTCGAAGGCTACGGCGATCAGTATCCGGTCGAGGCCAACGCGTCTGAGCGGGGCAGGGCGCAGAACCGTCGGGTAGAAATTGTGTTCTCCGACGAAAAAGGCCAGTTGGGCGCTGCTCGCTGAACCTGATTCTCAAGGTGAAAGCTGATTCCTGTGGGAGCTGTCGAGCCCCAGCGAGGCTGCGACAGGATCGCCTCGGTGCACCTGCGAGACCGCAGCGCCTGCATCGCAGCCTCGCTGAAGCTCGACAGCTCCCACATAAGCCCGATCAATGATCGGGTTTTTTATGCCCGCGATTCAGTTCGCAACCCTTACAGTTTTTTCTATCACTGCCGCCCGTGCTCGACTATTGTGGCAACTGTCCCCGTACACTTCTAAACTGTGCCGGTATGTTTCACACAAAAATAAAATACCCGTGAAATCGAGTGCTGCGTCATGACCAATCTGTTGCTCTACCAACGTATCGCCCAGCAGCTGGCTGAGGATATCCGCCGCGGTGTCTATCAACCGGGCGAGCGCGTGCCTTCGGTACGCAAAATGAGCTCCCAGCTCAACGTCAGCCACGCCACCGTGTTGCAGGCCTACGCGAACCTGGAAGACCAGGGTTTGATTCGCGCGCGGCCGCAGTCCGGGTATTACGTGCACCAGACGCCGGCGCTCACTGCGCCCACGCCGGACATCGCCCGGGTCGAGCGTCCAGGGTTGGTCACCCGCAGCAGCATCATTCAACAGGTGTTGGTGGAATCCCGTCGCGAAGGCGTGTTCCCGCTGGGCGCCGCCGTGCCGAGTGTCGACTACCTGCCTGTGCGCGCGCTGCATCAGCAACTGGCCAAGGTCACGCGTTTCCAGAGCCCGCGGGCGTTCAGTTACATGTTCAGCCCGGGTTTCGAGCCGCTGCGGCGCCAGGTGGCGATCCGTATGCGCGATGCCGGGGTGGTGGTCGACCCCTCCGAAGTGGTGATCACCCATGGGTGTGTCGATGCATTGCAGATGTCGCTGCGGGTGCTGACCCGCCCCGGCGACCTGATCGCCGCCGAATCGCCGACCTATTACGGCTTGCTGCAACTGGCGGATCTGCTGGGCCTGAAGGTCATCGAAATCCCCAGCGACCCGGCCACCGGCATGAGCCTGGAAGCCCTGCAACTGGCAGCCAACCAATGGTCGATCAAGGCCCTGGTGCTGACCACGCGCCTGAGCAATCCCCTGGGCGGCACCATGCCCGAAGAGCGGCAGAAACAGTTGCTGCGCCTGGCCTCGGATTTCGATATCCAGGTGGTCGAGGACGATATCTATGGCGAACTGATGTTCGAACTGGGCCGCACCAAGGCCCTGAAAGCCTACGACCGTCTGGACCGGGTCATCTATTGCTCGAGTTTCTCGAAGACCCTGTCACCGGGCATTCGCATTGGCTGGATGATTGCCGGCAAGTACCAGCAGGAAATCCAGCGCCTGCAAATGTTCAGCACCCATTCGGCCTGCAGCGTGACCCAGATGGGCACGGCGGCGTACCTGGAGAATGGCGGTTACGACCGCCACCTGCGCTATATCCGCCAGGAGTACCGCAAGAACCTCAGCGCGTTCCAGCTGGCCGTGCAGCAGTATTTTCCCGAAGGCACCCAGATGACCCGCCCGACCGGCGGTTTTATCCTGTGGGTCAGTTTGCCTGGACGGGTCAATACCCAGGAACTGCACGTGCGCGCCTTGCAGCAGGGCATCAGCATTGCACCGGGGCTGATCTTCAGTAATACGGAACAGTTCAACCACTGTATTCGCCTGAACTGCGGCACCCCGTGGAACCGCGAGGCGGAGCGCGCCTTGATGACCCTCGGGATGCTGGCAAGCCAGTTATGCCAGGAGACTGCGGCAGGTTTTTGAGGCATGGAAAGGGGACACGACGGGTAGCTGGCTAATTACCATGCTTGTCATACCGTCCTCAACAAGCGAGCATATGGCCTTCTGCCGTTAATGCTGCTGGCGATATGACTTATACCTTTCCTGCTGCGCTGCTGATCTGCGTGTTAAGCCTGTGTAACGCTGGCGCTGTCCTGGCGGCTCCCGCCAGTGAAGCGGTGCCTGCTGCCAGCTCCCAGCAAACGGTGCCGGCGAAAAAAGCCGCTGCGGCCAAGAAGGCACCGGTCGCGAAGAAAGCCCCCGCAAAGAAAGCAACGCCGGTTAAAAAACGTGCGCCTATCGCCAGCAAGTCAAAGTCGGCCCACGAAGTCGCCAAGACGCCGCTGCCGCCCGCAGAGCTGGATTTGAGCCTGCCGTCGAACATGGTTCGCCACCTGCAACCCCTCGGCACCATGCCGCAGCCGAAGAACGTGCCGCTGCTGCCGCCGATGTTTGCCGAAAAGCCCACTGACAACAGTGCCTTCCAGATCAACGGGCGCCTGCTCAGCAATGAAATGCAGCTGCAACTGCGCAACGAAGAACGCCGCGAAGTTGAAGGTGCGGCGCTGGATTTCCAGTTCAAGCAATAAACCCGACGAGTAAACGTGACGCGCACCCCTGACCTTCTGTCGCAGACTGGTCAGTCACTTTTGTTTTCGGTGAAAAACCCCTGTTAAGCCAATTTAAAACGTCTGTTTAAGGGCGTAGTCTTACGTGGCCATCAACACTTGAGTTGTCGAGGATCTGTTCGTCATGAAATGCCGTGAAGGCTGTGGCGCTTGCTGCATTGCCCCATCCATCAGTTCTCCGTTGCCGGGAATGCCTGCCGGCAAACCGGCGGGCGAACGCTGCCTGCATCTTTCGGTCGAACAACTGTGCCAGTTGTTTGGCCAGCCTGAGCGGCCCGCAGTGTGTAGTTCGTTCCAGGCGGATATCGAGGTCTGCGGCAGTAGCCAGGCAGAAGCGATCAGGTTGATCGGCTGGTGGGAACAGATGACGGCGGCTTAGTGGGCTGTTCAAAGTACTGAACTTCAACAATAAGGAATAAGACCATGGGTTCACTGAAACGAATTGCTGTGTTGTGCGGTTTTACCGCGTTGTTCGCTGCCGCAGCGCATGCTGAAGACTGGCAGACGGCCAAGGATGAAGACGGCATCAAAGTGTCCTTGAGTGAAATTGCCGGTTCCAAGTACAAGGCTTATCGCGGTGTGACGACCATCAAGGCGCCGCTGGCCAAGATCCAGGCGCTGCAGGAAGACGTGGCGGGGGCCTGCTCCTGGATCCACGAATGCAAGTCGCAGAAACTGCTCAAGCAGGAAGGCGACAAGAGCTGGACCTACACCCAGTTCAAGGCACCGTTCCCGGTGACCGATCGTGACTCGATCCTGGAAATCACCACCACCAAGGCTGCCGACGGCACCGTCACCCGCAAGCTGTTGGAAGTGCCGACCTACCAGCCAGAAGTCAAAGGCTATGTGCGCGTAGCCCAGGTCGATGGTTACTGGAAGCTGGTGCCTAAAGGCGACAACCTGACCGAAGTGACCTACCAGGTGCACACCGAGCCAGGTGGCAGCGTGCCGTCTTGGTTGGCCAACAAGTTCGTGGTGGACGCACCGTTCAACACCTTGAAAGCCCTGAAAGAACACGCTGAAAAATAACTGCAGTTGATCAGGTGCCTCCTGCCTTGAGTGGAACGATTTCCAGGCCCTCAAGGTCCAGATAGATGTAAGCCCACCCATGGGTTTTATCGAGGAGGCTCTGATGCCAAAGTGGAACGTTTCCTTCACCAATGATCATGGTGAGTCGGTAGTCGAGCAATTCGAGTGCGAGCAAAAACCCACGCTTGAAGAAGCTGCGCGCCTGGTTCGCGCCCGCGTATCACCGGTGCTGGAGGAACTGGATCTCAACGATCTGGAGGGGCGTATCGCCGAACCCACGGTCAAGATTCTGAAAGATCAAAACAGCATCAAAGACCTCAACGTCGAACCCGCCGCCTGAATATTCCCTGTACGCCTTTAAACAGACTCTGGTGGAGGTGATAGCTTCGCGCTACTCTGCAATGGAGATCAGCGAATGAATCGCTAAGGTCTGGTCTTGTCAGCTACATGCTTGTCTCCCAGCGGCGACGTCACTGCCGTAACACCCGCGCCCTTGCAGCGCGGGCCTTGGGAAGCACGGAAAGTCTATCCATCGGTTTGAGGAGGACGTTTCATGAGCACAGCCTATCAAGAAGACATCAGCACCAACGTGTTGCGCCGCATGAAAGAGGGCGGCTTTGACTTCTCGCGTTTCCACCCCATCGAGTTCTACGCCATTTTCCCGGATGAGGAACGTGCGCGGCGGGCTGCGGGTCGGTTTCGTGGGGAATCCCTGAATGCCCAGGTCAGCGCACGGGATGACGGCGCCTGGTACCTGGAATTGAGCAAAATCATGTTCGCCACCTACGACGGCATAGGAGACTTCGAGCAGGACTTTGAGGCGGTGGTCGAGCCTTTGGGCGGGATCATCGAGGGATGGGGCGTGAAACAGGAGGTGCGTGGGTTACCCATGTAGCGGCATGAGCAATAACACAGCGTATCGGCTGACCTTTGGGTCGGCCGTTTTTGTTTCTGGCGCGGGAAAAATCCTGCGCAAAAAAAAGCCACCCGAGCAGGGTGGCCAAAGGGAAGATCGCAAAGGAGGAGAGCGATTCGGTACAAGCGGTAATGCGCAATGGATGAGGCTGTAGGACGCGTCCTGTTCAGCTGATGGAGGTGATTATCCGCGGGGTTTGCCGGGCAGTGAAATCAACTCTGACTATGCTGGTGATAGTCATGGCCTGCATTGCAATGAGGCGCCGCCCATGACAGCGGGCATTTGCTGCACCGGGACGGTGCGATGAGACCTGCGTCTATATCCAACTGATTGATACTTAAGTGTTTATGCCGCTGGCACGGGCCTTGCGATGGTTCTGGCGTCCGGGTGACAAGGAGTACGGCATGATCCGCACTTATTATGATGAGATGTACGACGGGGCAGGGCAGGTGCGCCCCCATTACCGCGAATTCGCCCGCTGGTTGGCCGACACGCCGGCCGAACTGCTGGCCCAGCGCCGGCGCGAAGCCGATTTGCTGTTTCACCGGGCCGGTATCACCTTCACCTTGTATGGCGATGAGCAAGGTACCGAGCGCCTGATCCCCTTCGACACGATCCCCCGCAGCATCCCGGCCAGTGAATGGCGGATCGTCGAGCGCGGCTGCATCCAGCGGGTCAAGGCGCTGAACATGTTCCTCGCCGACCTCTACCACGAACAACGCATTATCAAGGCCGGGATCATCCCCGCCGAGCAAGTCCTGGCCAACGAGCAGTACCAGTTGGCGATGCAGGGCCTGGACCTGCATCGGGATATCTATTCCCACATCTCAGGTGTCGACCTCGTACGCGATGGCGACGGCACTTACTACGTCCTCGAAGACAATCTGCGTACCCCCAGCGGCGTGAGCTACATGCTCGAAGACCGCAAGATGATGATGCGCCTGTTCCCCGAACTGTTCGCGGCCCAGCGCATCGCGCCCATCGACCACTATCCCAACCTGTTGCTCGACACCCTGAAAAGCTCCAGTCCGCTGGATAATCCCAGTGTGGTGGTGCTGACGCCTGGGCGTTTCAACAGTGCGTTCTTCGAGCATGCATTCCTGGCCCGGGAAATGGGCGTGGAACTGGTGGAAGGCGCCGACCTGTTCGTGCGTGATGACCGCGTGTTCATGCGCACCACCGATGGTCCCAAGGCGGTGGATGTGATCTACCGTCGCCTCGACGACGCGTTCCTCGACCCGCTGGCCTTCAACCCGGACTCCATGCTCGGCGTACCGGGCCTGTTGGCGGCGTATCGCTCGGGCAACGTGGTGTTGGCCAATGCCATCGGCACCGGGGTGGCGGATGACAAGTCGGTGTACCCCTTCGTCACCGAGATGATCCGTTTTTACCTGGATGAAGAACCGATCCTGAAGAATGTTCCGACGTTCCAGTGCCGTAATCCCAGTGAACTGTCCCACGTACTGGCCAACCTTCCGCAACTGGTGGTGAAGGAAACCCAGGGCTCCGGTGGCTATGGCATGTTGGTCGGCCCGGCCGCCTCGGCGGCGGAAATCGAAGCCTTCCGCGCACGTATCAAGGCCAAGCCCCACGCCTATATCGCGCAACCGACCCTGTGCCTGTCGACATGCCCGACCTTCGTCGAAAACGGCATCGCGCCACGCCACATCGACCTGCGCCCGTTTGTGCTGCAAGGCAAGGAAACCCGTGTGGTGCCCGGCGGCCTGACTCGTGTGGCGCTGCGGGAAGGCTCGCTGGTGGTCAACTCGTCCCAGGGCGGCGGCACCAAAGACACCTGGGTGGTCGAGGATTGAAATATGTTGAGTAGAACTGCCTCGGATTTGTATTGGATGTCGCGCTACCTGGAGCGCGCGGAAAACCTCGCGCGGATGCTCGATGTCAGTTATTCGCTGTCGCTGATGCCACAGGACGGGCGCGGCGATGGCCTGCATGAACTGGCGATGCCGCTGCTGATCACCGGCACCCTCGACGATTACCGCGAGCGCCACGGTGAACTGCACGCCGAACGCCTGCTGCACTTCTTCGCCCTGGATGCTGCCAACCCGGCCAGCATCTACAGCTGCCTCGGCGCTGCACGCGCCAGTGCCCATGCCGTGCGTGGGCGAATCACCGCCGACATGTGGGAAAACATCAACGCCACCTGGCTGGAGATTCGCGACATCGCCCAGCAAGGCCTGAGCCGCTACGGCATGAGCCGGTTCTGCGAGTGGGTCAAGGAGCGGTCCCACCTGTTCCGTGGTGCCACCTACGGCACCATCATGCGTAACGACGCCTTTCGTTTTATTCGCCTGGGCACCTTTATCGAGCGCGCCGACAACACCCTGCGCTTGCTCGACGCCCGCTATGAAATGGCCGGCGACCAGGCCGAAGCGGTCACCGATGGTACCGCCCATGCCTACTATCAATGGAGTGCGTTGTTGCGGGCGTTGTCGTCGTTCGAGGCCTACACCGAAATCTACCGTGATGCCCCCGGCGCCCGACAAGTCGCCGAGCTGTTGCTGCTGCGCGCCGACGTGCCGCGGTCGCTGCGGGCCTGCAGTGAAGAGATCGACCAGATCCTTGGCAGCCTGCCCGGCATCAACGGTCGCCCGGCCCAACGCCTGGCAGCGGAAATGGACGCACGCCTGCGCTATACCGCCATCGACGAAATTCTCGAGGAAGGCCTGCACGCTTGGCTGACCGACTTCATCCCGCTCGTGCGCGAGTTGGGCGATGCTATTTACAGTTCCTACCTGGAGGCGGCATGAGACTTTCCATCAGCCACGAAACCACCTACCACTACGAAGACCAGGTGCGTGCCAGCATCCAGTACCTGCGGCTCACGCCCCACGACAGCGAGCGCCAGCATGTCCTCAGTTGGCAGTTGGACTTGCCCCGGCCGGTACGGGCGCAACTGGACCCGTTCGGCAACATCCTGCACGTGTTGACCCTGGACGAGCCCCACGAAGCCATCATCATTGGCGCCCGTGGCCAGGTGGATATCGACGAATTGCGCGAGGCCGAACATGAAAGCCAGTCGGCCTTCCCGTTCCTGCGCTGCACCCGGTTGACCGAGCCGGACGAGGCCCTGCGCAGCTTTGCCGAAAAGCATTGCCATCAACGCCGCGACCGCAGCGCATTGATCGACCTGATGCACGCGCTGAACCAGTACATGACCTATTCGCCGGGTTCTACCGAAGTCGACACCTGTGCGGCCAAGGCGTTTGCCGGGCGTGCCGGGGTGTGCCAGGACCACACCCACGCCTTCCTCGCCTGTGCCCGCAGCCTGGGGATTCCGGCGCGTTATGTGTCGGGGTATTTGTATAGCGAAGACTGCGAGCACCTCGCCAGCCATGCCTGGGCTGAAGCGTGGCTGGATGACGCCTGGTACAGTTTTGACGTGACCAATCAACTGGCGCGGCCGGAGCGGCATTTGAAGCTGGCGGTGGGTCTGGATTACCTGGACGCCTGCCCGGTACGAGGCATGCGTCGTGGGGGAGGGCATGAGCAGATGCATGCGAAGGTATTTGTAGCGCCGACACCGGTGATTTCGGTGCAGCAGCAGTAGGATCCAGGGAGAGGGGGAGCTCTGTGTAGCAGGAAAGCTCTCCGTGCCAGGAAAACTTTTTGTGGCGAGGGAGCTTGCTCCCGCTGGGCCGCGAAGCGGCCCCAAGGCATGCCCCCGAGTTCTGTCTGGAGAAATGCGATTGTCTGATTGGGGCTGCTGCGCAGCCCAGCGGGAGCAAGCTCCCTCGCCACAGGTTTACCCGAGCCTTAAGGCTGCTTTCTGCCCGCCATATGCTTCAAATACCCCACCAGCAGATCCAGGTCCGCATCCGGCAACACGCTGGTGGCAAACGCCGGCATCTTCGCCTGTGGCCAGTGCCGCATGCTTTGCGGATCGCGGATGTAGCGCTTGAGGAAATCCCCGGCAAAATATTCAGTGGGGTTGTAAGGAATATTCAGGTCCGGCCCCACCTGCGCATCGCCGGCCCCGTTCAGGCGATGACATGCCAGGCAGTTCTTCTGGAACAGTGCGAACCCCTGATTCACCGGGTCATTCGCCGCCAGTTTCGGATCCGGCAACAACGCCGGGAAGCGCTCCGCCACCGTCTTCAACTGCTTGATCCCGGAAATCTGAAACGGCCATTGCTCAGGGCTGATATGCCCGGCTTGTGGATCGGTCCACACCAGATAAAACGGCCCGGCACTGGGCTTGCCGTCTGCCAGTGGCGGCCACGGATGCGCCGGATCTTCCACCGCCAGCCAGGCCCGCGCGCCGCTTTTTGATAGCAGCGGTGCCGCCGTCAGTTCCGCGGCAAAGCCGTCGAGGGCCACTGCCTGCAGATGATTTTCCGGCGTGATGCCCGGCAACAGTGCTGCCAGCGGCACTGCGCGATACGTCATATTGCGCTTGTAGGAAACGTCATCAACGATCTGCACCGTCTGCACATCCGGACGCTTGAGCAGTTCGGTGGTTTCCCAGGTTTTGCTGGCGTGATCCAGCTCGACGGTCAATTTCGCGGCGTGCGCCGGCAAGGCCAGCAGCAGGATCAGGAGGACGATGATCTGTTTCAAGGAAGGGCCACATATCGGAAAAGGCGGTGGAACTCACGATACCGCAAAATCACAAAATCTCGGCGCGCAAAACGGCAGCCCCTGACGGGATCGCTATACGCAATATCCCGAAAGGCGCTGCCAAAGGCTGCGATCCTGGCGCTGTGTCTGCGCAGAATGTGGGGTGTGAGAGGTCACCCAATGACCTTGGTGAGGTTGGGCAAGATCAGAATCAGGGTGGTGGCGAACAGAATAAGTCCCGCCTGACGTACTTTCGAATGCTTGAACATGGCTGACTGCCTTTTGTTGTTATTCCTGAGCGTCAAATGCGTGCCGGTCGATTCAACTATGACGGTGCTACATGACTCTTTTCTTACAGTTCCTACAGGTGCTCCAGCAAAACCCGGCAGCAACCTTTAACTTCTCTTACAGATTCAACCTTAGAGCCCTCGTTCTACATGGCTTAGATCCATTTCGTCTCATCACCTGAAGAAAAATTATTAAAAAGGCATGAGGCCAATTGCCAGCCAGACGCCAGCCCTACGGCTAGACAGCTAAAACGATTAATCAGCCGATTCCCGTAGCCTCCTACCGTTCGTCTGAGCGTGAGCGTCAAGGTCAATGAGCGGTTCGGTCATTGAATCCGGCGCCCCGGCGCCTAAGGTAAGGGCACGATTCGTTGCATAGTGATTCGAGGACGTCATGACCCAAGCTTTGATCTTTGATGCGATACGCACGCCCCGGGGCAAAGGCAAGGCGGATGGCGCCCTGCACAGCGTCAAGCCGGTGAACCTGGTGGCCGGTTTGCTGACGGCACTGCAACAGCGCACCGACCTCGACACCCGGCAAGTGGATGACATCGTCCTGGGCTGTGTCACACCGATTGGCGACCAGGGCGCCGACATCGCCAAGACCGCCGCGTTGGTGGCGGACTGGGATATCAGCGTCGCCGGTGTGCAGATCAACCGGTTTTGCGCCTCGGGCCTGGAAGCCGTGAACCTCGGCGCGATGAAAGTGCGCTCCGGCTTTGAAGACCTCGTGGTGGTGGGCGGCGTCGAGTCCATGTCCCGAGTGCCCATGGGCAGTGACGGCGGCGCCTGGGTGCTCGACCCGCAAACCAATATGCACAGCCACTTCACCCCGCAAGGCATCGGTGCCGACCTGATCGCCACCCTGGAAGGCTTCACCCGCCAGGACGTCGACGCCTTTGCCCTGCACTCACAGCAGAAAGCGGCGCGGGCCAGATCAGACGGTTCCTTCAACAAGTCGCTGATCGCCGTGCAGGACCAAAATGGCATTGTGCTGCTGGATCAGGACGAATTCATCCGTGCCGACTCCACCCTCGAAGGCCTGGGCAAACTCAAGCCCAGCTTCGAAATGATGGGCCAGATGGGCTTCGACGCCACGGCGTTGCGAGTCTATAGCCACGTCGAGCGCATCAACCACGTGCACACACCGGGCAACAGTTCCGGGATCGTCGATGGCGCGGCGCTTATGCTGATCGGTTCTGAAGCCAAAGGTCGCGAACTCGGCCTGCAACCCCGGGCGCGGATCGTCGCCACCGCTGTCACCAGTACCGACCCCACCATCATGTTGACCGGCCCGGCACCGGCAACCCGCAAGGCACTGGCCAAGGCGGGTTTGCGGGTTGAAGACATCGACCTGTTCGAGGTCAACGAAGCGTTTGCGTCGGTGGTGCTCAAGTTCATCAAGGACATGGGCATCGACGCCGCCCGGGTCAACGTCAACGGTGGCTCCATCGCCATGGGCCACCCGCTGGGCGCCACGGGCTGCGCGATTCTCGGCACCTTGCTCGATGAGCTGGAGGTGCGCCAGCAGCGTTATGGCCTGGCCACCCTGTGTGTCGGCGGCGGCATGGGTATCGCCACTATCATCGAACGCCTCTGAGCCTAAGGAATCAGTCATGACCGATGCCATTCGTTACGAAAAGGGCCAGGACCAGATTGTGGTGCTGACCATCGACATGCCCGGCCAGAGCGCCAACACCATGAACGGGGTGTACCGCGAGGCCATGGCGGCCACCGTAGCCCGCCTGGACGCCGAGAAGGATTCGATTGCGGGCGTGATCATCACCTCGGCGAAGAAGACCTTCTTTGCCGGCGGCGACCTTAATGAACTGATCAAGGTCGACAAGCCCCACGCCAAGGATTTCTACGACAGCGTGCTGGTGCTGAAGGCGCAACTGCGCACCCTGGAAACCCTCGGCAAACCGGTAGTGGCCGCGATCAACGGCGCAGCGCTGGGCGGTGGCTGGGAGATCTGCCTGGCGTGCCAGCACCGTGTGGCGCTGGACCACAAGTCGGTACAGATTGGCCTGCCGGAAGTCACCCTCGGGCTTTTGCCGGGTGGCGGCGGTGTGGTGCGCATGGTGCGGATGCTGGGCCTGGAAAAAGCCTTGCCCTACTTGCTGGAAGGCAAAAAGATTACGCCGCAGCAGGCGCTGCAAGCCGGGTTGATTGATGAACTGGCGGCAGACCGTGACGAGCTGCTGGCCAAGTCCCGGGCGTGGATTCTGGCCAACCCCGAGGCGAAACAGCGTTGGGACATCAAGGGCTACCAGATCCCGGGTGGTACGCCGTCCAACCCGAAAGTCGCGCAAATGCTCGCCATTGCGCCATCGATCCTGCGCGCCAAAACCAACGGCTGCTTCCCGGCCCCGGAAAAAATCCTCTGCGCCGCCGTGGAAGGTGCCCAGGTGGATTTCGACACCGCGCACTTGATCGAGACCCGCTACTTCACCGAGCTGGTCACCGGGCAAGTGGCGAAAAACATGATTGGCACCTTCTGGTTCCAGCTCAATGAAATCAATGCCGGCAGTTCGCGGCCCAAGGGCTTTGCACCTTATGTAACACGCAAGGTCGGCGTGCTCGGCGCCGGGATGATGGGCGCGGGCATTGCCTACGTCAGCGCCTCGGCGGGCATTGAGGTGGTGCTCAAGGACGTCAGCCAGGCGGCGGCAGAGAAGGGCAAGGCCCACTCGGCCACGTTGCTGGACAAGAAGGTCGGGCGTGGGCAATTGACCGCCGAACAGCGGGAAACCATCCTCGCGCGGATTGTTCCTACCGAATCCGACGCCGATCTTGCCGGCTGCGACCTGATCATCGAAGCCGTCTTCGAGGATCGGGAACTCAAGGCCAAGGTCTCGGCGGCCGCGCAAAACGTGGTGGGTGCCGAAGCGGTGATCGCCTCCAACACCTCCACCTTGCCCATCAGCGGGTTAGCCACCGCCGTTCCAGACCAGGGCAAGTTTATCGGCCTGCATTTCTTCAGCCCGGTGGACAAAATGCCCCTGGTGGAAATCATCAAGGGCGCCCGCACCAGCGACGAAACCCTGGCGCGGGGATTCGACTTCGTACTGCAAATCAAGAAAACCCCGATCGTGGTCAACGACAGCCGCGGCTTCTTCACTTCAAGGGTGTTCGGCACCTTCACCAATGAAGGTATCGCCATGCTCGGCGAAGGCGTGGCCGCACCGATGATCGAGACCGAGACGCGCAAGGCCGGGATGCCGGTGGGGCCGCTGGCGGTCTCTGACGAAGTTTCCCTCAGCCTGATGAGCCATATCCGTCAACAGACGGCCAAGGACCTACAGGCCGAGGGCAAGCCGTTACCGCAGCACCCGGCGTTTGCCGTGATCGACCTATTGCTCATTGAATACAAGCGCCCGGGCAAGGCGGCGGGTGGCGGTTTCTACGAGTACCCGGCGGGCGGGCAGAAACACCTGTGGCCTGAGTTGAAAAACCGCTTTGAAAAGCCTGAGCAACGGATCTCGGCCCAGGACGTACGTGACCGCTTGCTGTTCATCCAAGCCATTGAAACCGTGCGCTGTGTGGAGGAGGGCGTGCTGATGTCGACGGCGGATGCCAACGTCGGCTCGATCTTCGGTATCGGCTTCGCCGCCTGGAGCGGCGGGGCGCTGCAATTCATCAACCAGTACGGCCTGAACGACTTCATCGCCCGCGCCCGTTACCTGGCCGAGCAATATGGTGAGCGCTTCACGCCGCCGGCGCTGCTGTTGGAGAAAGCTGCACAGAACGCGACCTTCTGACGCTTTTGGGCATGTGCGGGGCTTGCCTTGAAAGGGTATTTCAAGGCAGGCTCTGGGGGTGTTCATTATTCCCATCGCCGTGTCAGGTATTTTTTATGTCGTTACGCGTGTGCATCCTGGAAACCGATATCCTGCGTCCTGGGCTGATCGATCAGTACCAAGGGTACGGGCAGATGTTCAAGCGCCTGTTCTCCAAACAGCCGATTGCCGCCGAGTTCGTCATCTATAACGTGGTGCAGGGTGAATACCCGGCGGATGAAGAAGTGTTCGACGCGTACCTGGTGACGGGCAGCAAGGCCGACTCATTTGGCACCGATCCGTGGATCCAGACCCTCAAGACCTACCTGCTGGACCGCCATGCCCACGGCGACAAGCTGATCGGCATCTGCTTCGGCCACCAGTTGCTGGCGCTGCTGTTGGGTGGCAAGACCGAGCGGGCGACCAAGGGCTGGGGCATGGGCATCCATGACTACAAACTGAACGCCAAGGCACCGTGGATGAGCCCGGTGGTGGAAGAACTGACGCTGTTGATCAGCCACCAGGACCAGGTCACCACCTTGCCGGAAAACGCCACCGTGATCGCCTCCAGCGAGTTCTGCCCGTTTGCGGCGTACCACATTGAAGACCAGGTGCTGTGCTTCCAGGGCCACCCGGAATTTATCCACGACTATTCCCGCGAGTTGCTGGAGATTCTTCAGACAACGCTGGGGGAGAAGGTCTACACCAACGGTGTGGCCAGCCTGGAACGAGACCACCACGGCGTCACCGTGGCGGAATGGATGATGCGGTTTGTGGCGCACAAACCAAAAGCAGGAGCGGCCTGAAACCGTCCAGGGCAAGAAGCACGGTCTTCAAGGCAAAGCAGATTAATGTAGGAGCTGGCTTGCCTGCGATAGCATCACCTTGGTGTAACTGACAAACCGAGGTGCCTGCATCGCAGGCAAGCCAGCTCCCACACTTTTGATCTTCAGCAAATTGAGCTGGGTTTGTTACAGCCAGCCTGAACGCTTGAAGCTGGCCCACAAACTTGTACACCCCACCGCAATAAACCCCAGCACCGCAAAATAGCCGTAGTGCCACTGCAGCTCCGGCATGTTCTGGAAGTTCATCCCGTAAATCCCGGCCACCGCCGTCGGGAACGCCAGAATCGCTGCCCACGCGGCAAACTTGCGTTGCACCACGCTTTGGCGCGAGGCTTCCAGCAACACCCCAATCTCGATGGTCTGGCTGGCGATATCCCGCAAGGTGGTCAGGTCTTCCATCTGCCGGGTGACGTGAATCTGCACATCGCGAAAGTACGGACGCATGTTCTTGTCGATAAACGGGAAGCTCAGTTTCTGCAATTCCTGACTGATCTCCACCATCGGTGCCACATAGCGCTTCAGTCGCAGGACATCGCGGCGCAGGCCGTGGAGCTTCTGGATATCCGCTTCACTCAGGGAGTTGCACAATACGTTGCGCTCCAGTTCATCGACCTCGGCATGAATCGCCTCGCTCACCGGCTGGTAGTTCTCGGTAACAAAATCCAGCAGCGCATAGAGTACGAAATCTTCCCCATGCTCCAGCAACAGCGGTCGCGCCTCACAGCGCTGGCGCACATAGCCGTAGGATGCCGAGTGGCCGTTGCGGGCGGTGATGATGTAGCCGTTGCCGGCAAAGATATGGGTTTCGATAAACTCCAGCTTGCCGTTATCGCGCACCGGCGAATAGGTCACGATAAACAGCGCGTCGCCGAAGGTTTCAAGCTTGGGGCGGCTGTGTTTTTCCAGGGCGTCTTCGATGGCCAGTTCGTGCAGGTTGAACTGGCGCTGCAGGTTGGCCAGTTCCAGTGCGCTGGGCTCTTCCAGGCCGATCCACACAAAGTGGTCAGGCTTGGCGGCCCACGCGGCGCCTTCGTCGAGGGTGATATCAGTGACTTTCTTTCCGGCGCTATAGACGGCGGCCGCAACAACTCTACCCATAGTGCTGATCGCTTCTTCTTGAATGGCAGATGACAACTGTCAGGCAGCTTAGCTGCCCTGCCCAATCAGAGTCAGCAAATTCGGCGGGGTTCAGCCGTGATGGCAGGCGTGGTTTGCAGCTCGCGGTCCATCGCCTCGATGCAGTCGCGCATTTGCTCGCGACAGGTCTGCATTAACAGCGGCATGTCATCCATCGTCAGCCCCTTCGTAGGAATCGGCGGCAACGAGCGAATCAGAATATCGCCACTGTTCCAGCGATTGAGCTTCATCTGCTTCACATAGGTGCTGACACACACCTGCACAATCGGCACGCCTGCGGCGATCGCCATCTGGAACGCGCCTTTCTTGAACGGCAGCAGGGTTTCACCGAAGTTGCGCGTGCCTTCCGGGAACACCCAGATCGAGGTGTCGGCATGCTGCAAGGTGTGGGTGGTGGTCAGCATCGAACGCCGCGCCTTGTGCGCATTGCCCCGGTCGATCAACACATTGCCCGCCAGCCAGAACAACTGTCCGAACAACGGCACCCACTTCAGGCTCTTCTTGCCGATACACACCGTGCGGTACGGCACCACGGTGCCGAACACAAACAGGTCGTAGTTGGATTGATGGTTGGCGATGATCACGCAACTGCTGGACTTGTTACGCAGCGAGTCGACATCGGCCTTCACTCGCAGGCGCAATAGCCACATCGCCGGTACCGCATACAGGCGCGCGCAGTAACGGCTGTTGTCCGGATTGAACGGCCGACAGATCCCCAGCAGCACGCCCAGTACGCCCGCAATCATAAAATGCAGGCCCATCAACAACATGCGTAACAAAAAAAGCATCGACACGGCCCATCGGGACAAAAGGTGGCGCAGTGTACGGATGTGCACTGTATTCGGCAATTGCCCCTATAGAGTCAGGAGATAGGCGATGTTTAAGCGCATGTTTCAACATGCTGTGACAGACACTGTTTAGAGCGGTTGTAGGCAATCCGGAATTCTTTGTAAGAAAAAGCCCGACTCAAGGTCGGGCTTCGATTCAGCAGGCGTAGGTTTGATTAACCCAAGTGCCCCTGATCCTGAATGATCGCGTCATCCAGGGCTTCCAGCAGCGCCTTACGCACCTTCAGCTTGGTGTGCTTGTGGGCGTTCATATTGATCTTCTTCAACTGGCGAGCCGCTTCCAGTGCAGCTGCCTGCAACGCTTCCGGCGCGACCACCTTGTCCAGGAACCCGGCGCTCAACGCGTCCTGCGGGTTAAACATCTCGGCATTGATCACCGAACGGTGGAACGCCGACTTGCGCAGACGATCCCGCGCCAGCTCGATCCCGGCGTGGTGCATGGTCATGCCGATCATCACTTCATTCAGGCCAATGCTGAAAGGCCCGTCCACACCGATCCGGTAATCCGCCGACAACAACAGGAATGCCCCCTTGGCCACCGCGTGCCCGGGGCACGCCACGATCACCGGGAAGGGGTGCGACAACAGGCGGCGGGCGAGGGTGGAGCCCGACGTCACCAGGCTCACGGCTTCTTTAGGGCCGGCGGTCATCACCTTCAAATCATAGCCACCGGACAAAATCCCCGGCGTGCCCGTGATGATCACCACCGCCCGATCCTTCTCGGCCTGATCCAGCGCTTGATTAAACGCACTGACCACTGCCGGCGAAATGGCATTCACCTTGCCGTTGCTCAGGGTCAGGGTCGCGATACCGTCTTCGAGGTGGTAGGCAATCAACTCACTCATGACGCGATTCCTTGTAATGCTTGTAATAGAAGGACAGACGGCAGACGTTACCCACCGCGCCCGCCCTGGTAAAGCGCCATGACTGACTACCCAGTCAGACTTTTCCCCCATGCCCACCCGCAGGCGGCCTTCGGCAAGGCGCAGCAGCTACTATAGACAAGCGCCGCGAGTGCCCGAGAATGGCAGAATCGCCGTGGTGTGCGTGGCGCCGCAGAGGTCTGGAACGGCATAACCGCCTAAGCGCATGAATATTCTGAAAAAAACCTTTGCCATCGGAAAAGCTTTCGACTACATTAGCGCGCCTCGACAGACTGAATCAGTTTGACGAGATACGGTGAAGTGTCCGAGTGGCTTAAGGAGCACGCCTGGAAAGTGTGTATACAAGAAATTGTATCGAGAGTTCGAATCTCTCCTTCACCGCCAAATTCGATGTAAACAAAACCCCTGGTTTCGAGAGAAGCCAGGGGTTTTGTGGTTTCTGGGGTTTGAATACAGGGTTGTGCTAGAGAAAAATTTTCTCTAGCATCTGTCCCCATGGCTACCCTTCACAGTGAACGAAACTGGAAAATAAAAATCTATCCCGACGACCACGCGCCGCCGCACTTTCACGTGCAAACGCCGGACGGAGAGTCGTTGGTTCAGATAGAAGGGCTGGTGGTTCTCGGCAAAGGTGCCGAAACCAAGGCCTTGAAAGCTGCCCTGCTTTGGGCAAAAGTCCATACCACTGATCTTTGGCGCGTATGGAATGAACAAAACCGGAGGAACTGACTTATGACCAGCAAGCTTCGCATCTCTGCTGTGCAACCAGTTGCCGGCAAGCATGCCATCGAAATTGAGTGGAATAACGGTAAGCGGCACACCGTTGATCTCACTGATCACATAAATACCTTCCCGATTCTAAAACCCCTTCAGGACTTGGCTCTATTTGGTCGGGTTGAAGTCGGTGAGTGGGGCTTTGACGTGACTTGGGGCAATGACCTGGAGTTGTCCTCCGTCACCTTGCATCGTTTGGCGCTGGAACAGTCCGGCGAGGTCATGCTGACGCAGGACTTCAGAAAGTGGATGCTCAGCAACAATCTGTCGCTCTCCGCTGCGGCTGTGGAACTAGGCTTCACTCGTAGGACCATTACTTCCTACAGCAGCGGGGCCGCTCTGATTCCCAAGCATGTAGGGTTGGCGTGTAAGGGGTGGGAGTACGAGCATAAGGCTCGTGGCACACGTTGCGTTTAGGTTGGGTAATGTTCGCAAAAAGGGATGACTGAGAGGTCGTCCCTTTTTCGTTTTTGCGGGGTCAAGCCAATGGGTTCAGGAATACTGCGCTGCCATCCTCCGACCTATGACATCCAGCAGATCGCATCCATCGCGTAACGGAATTGCGCAGAGCAAGGAAAAGTCGCCCAGCACGACCGTATCACTACTGATTTCTGCACGCAGCGCCAGGTTTTCTAGAACTTGGGTTACGGCGCGAATCCGATAGTTTGCAGCATCAAGCAGGACATCCAGCGGTGCTGTTGTGTCTACGAAAAGGGCGGGTGTGGTGCAGTCGTTGCTGGTGAGTGCCATATATTGATTCATACGGGAGTCCATCTGAGACAAATAGAAAAATAGCTAACCTTTTTTCAAGTTAGACCTTCATAAAACAGCCGCCGCCTGAAAAACTGGTTCGCAGAGTTTTAGTTTTCAGATTTGTCTTCGAGTCGCCAAACTCGGTCGCCATGACGGCGACCGAGGAACTATAGACCTAGCATTACGAGGCGGGCAGGGCATGCTTTCAGATTGATCTGTAGGAAATCACTCCGACTGACCAACTGCACCCCCTCAAGCCTGCACATACACCCAAGCCGTCAACCCCGAAGCCAACCCCACCGAAACCCGCTTATAGTCCGACACCTCATACGTATCCGCCGCCGCCAGCTCCTTCTCGGTAATCTGAAACACCATCCCCTCAACACTGTCTTCATTGCGCCCGCTGGGAGCAACGATCGGATGATGGGTCTTGCCGCTGGCCGCCAATACCTCAGGATCGGTAATCTCCACCCAGCTTTTTGAATACCCCAGCATCGCATCCTGCTGACCCACCAACTCCCGCCCAAAGTTGGACAGTTGCACAGCCTTGTCCTGCAGCGTGCCGTAGGAAAACAACAGCACGGGAAAATCGGTCGAGCGTTCCATCTTTATTCCTTGAAAAATTAAGCCAGCAAATCTTCGTAAAACGCACCATAAGCCGCGCTCGGGTGCGCAATCTGGATCTCCAGGATCCACAGCCCTTCATTCGGATACTGGTCAAAATCCCCAAGATCACCGCCACGGTAAATCGCATGGGGGAAATCGCTGACGCGGTGCCCTTTGATGTCGAGGTTCAGCACCCAACCCATTTCCTTCGCTTGCTCTTCGGCAAAACGATACAGCTCCAGGCCGACGACTTTATCGTTCCTCCAGCGCTGTTCCACCCGGTCAAACAACTCTTTCGCTGCGCGCGCACACGCGGCCATCTCCGGGTTGTTGCCAGTGCTGAAGGTCGCCCCCGCATCACCTTCATGGCCTTGCCAAACGGCGCCCATGTCGATGAAGTAGATGTCGTTTTCCCCCAGCACCGGGTCGCCGTCGGAGCGTTCCTTGAAGGTCCTGAGGGTGTTGGCGCCAAAGCGCACCAGCAGCGGGTGCCAGATGCGCTGCATGTCGAGGTCGGCGAGGACTTTTTTGCCGAGCTCGCGGGCTTCGGATTCGAGCATGCCGGGGCGGATGAGTTTGGACAGTGCTTCGATCGCGCGCCAAGTCATGGCCTGGGCGTAGCGCATTGAGTCGATGCTGTAGGCGACGCCCACAGCTTCCTTGGATGATTGTGCGGTCACCGGCTTTTCCTCGGCTTTATAGTGTCAGGCGTTATGCGTTTTACTATATAGCGATGGCAGGATGGAACCTAAATATGCAACCACGCCATCCCACCCAACACCACACTCACACCACCGGCGGTATACGCCATGCGCTTCAACCATTCCTTCCTTGTCAGCAATGTGATCGCAGCCAATGAAATCGCGATCTGAATCGCGGTCATCGCCTGTGCCCAGCGGTGATGTTGATGCAATGCCTGCTCTGACTTTTCATCCCATTCCTTCGAGGTGGCCTCGAGCTTTTCGGCCTGTTTGCGCACGTCTTCCTTCTGGGTTTTATAACGCTCGATCTCGTCGGTGTAGTGCTTGGCATCAACCCCCGGAATATGCGTCGCCAGCTCCGCAAGGTTCTGCCGGCTGGATTTGGCCTGGTAGTAGTTCCACTGGTTGGCGGCTTCGGTCTTGAAGATGGCGGCGTTGTTTTTGTCCATCGCCGCTTCGCTTTCGGTGGAGCCGGCCTGGTAGCTGAGCATGGCGCCGACGGTGGCCATGATGGCGGTCATCACGGCGATGCGGCTGGCGAAATTGTCCCCGCTGCGGTGGGCATGTTCGGTGGCGTGTTCGACGTGTTTTTCGTGGGGGCTGGGGACTTCGAAGGCTTCGGACATGGGGGCGTCTATGAAGGGTTTGAGGGACTCTGATTCTTCACCAGCGAAGCTGTCTCAATCCTGTACGTAATGCTGCAAACCGGCCACCAGGGCGTCAAAGGTGACGCGGCAGCGCGGGCTGTTGCGCAGGTCTTCGTGCATGGTGACCCAGGTGTCCAGTTGCAGGGCAAATGCGTCCGGCAGCACTCGGCTCAGGCGGGCGTCTTGCCGGGCCAGTTTGACCTGGCAGCCACCGATGCCGGCGCCGGCGCGGATCAGGGCCAGTTGTGCGAGGTCGCTGTCGCTGCTGAGGGAAAAGGCGCTGCGCTCGAAGCCTTTGACGGCCAGGCTGCGGATGAAGGCGCTTTCCTGGTCGTAGCCGATGACTGAATGAGCTGAGAGATCATTCAGGCTCTGGGGGATGCCATGTTGTTGCAGGTAGTCGTTGCGCGCATGCAGGCCGACTTCAATAACGCCGATCCTTTTCGCCAGAAGTTGTTCCTGGCTGGGTCGGACCATTCGCACAGCGATGTCTGCCTCCAGTTGCAGCAGGTCCAGCAGGCGATTGCTCAGCACCAGTTCGACCTTGAGGTGCGGGTGCTGTTGGCGCAGGCGGGTGATGATCGGCGGCAGGACTTCCACTCCGATCACTTCGCTGGCAGACACCCGTACCACGCCGCGTACTTCGGGGCCTTGGGGCGAGGCTGCACGTTCGAGTGCGGCGGCGGTGGTTTCCATGGTTTCGGCGTGGGTGCGCAGCGTGAGGGCGACCGCCGTGGGCAGCAGGCCACTGGCGGAGCGGGTAAACAGCACCACGTTCAGGGATTTCTCCAGCGCAGCGATGTGCCGCCCAACCGTAGGTTGAGTGATGCCGAGCTGCCGTGCGGCCCCCGACAACGATCCTTCCTTGAGTACCCCGAGGAATGACCGGTAAAGCTCCCAACCAATATTTGATGCCATGCATAAATGTATAGCGTCTGGATGATCTTCGGCAATTCCTCTATAGCTCGCCGACCAACAGAATCGCCCCATCAAACAACTCTCAGGGGAAAAGGCATGAACAAGGTTCTGGTTTTGGGTGCGACTGGCGGGATTGGTGGTGAGGTGGCAAGGCAGTTGTTCGCTGCGGGCTGGCAGGTGTGCGCCCTGACGAGGGATGTGGATAAGGCTCACAAGCAGAATGCCGATTTCACCTGGATAAAAGGTGATGCGCTGAACCGTGGGGAAGTCGTCGCAGCGGCCCGGGGTTGTTCGGTGATCGTGCATGCGGTGAATCCGCCCGGTTACCAGCGCTGGGCGGAGCTGGTGCTGCCGATGATCGACAACAGCATCGCGGCGGCAGTCGCGGAAGGGGCGACGATTGTCTTGCCGGGCACGGTGTACAACTTCGGGCCTGATGCATTCGCGCGGTTGGAGGAAGATTCGCCGCAGCATCCCCTTACCCGCAAGGGCGCGATCCGGGTAGAGCTGGAGCAGCGTTTGCTTGAGGCGACCCGGCAGGGCGCACGAGCGCTGATCGTGCGGGCAGGCGATTTTTTCGGCGCCAAGGCCGGCAGCAGCTGGTTTTCCCAAGGCCTGGTCAAACCCGCAAAACCGGTGGCCAGCGTGAGTTATCCGGGAGCACCAGGCGTGGGGCATCAGTGGGCTTACCTGCCTGATGTGGCGAGGACCATGGTCGAGTTGATTGCACGCCGCGACAGCCTTGATGCCTTCGCCCGCTTTCATATGGCGGGGCACATAGATGCCGATGGTCGGCAGATGAGCCAGGCGATTCAGCGGGTGGTGTCACGCAGGACCGGCCAACAGCCTTCTGTACGTGCTTTCCCGTGGTGGCTGCTGAAACTGGCCGCGTCCTTTGTCACCACCTTCCGCGAGATGCAGGAAATGCGTTACCTGTGGCAAACCGAGGTGCGGATGGACAACCGCCGCCTCGTACAGATATTGGGCAGTGAACCGCATACGCCTTTGGACGAGGCGGTTGAGGCGACATTGGTGGGTATCGGCTGCTTGCCTAAGCGCGCCTGATCAGCCGTACATACACCGCGATATTGATCAACAGCACCAGCGCGCCCAGCCCCAATTGAATCTGCGGCGTCAGCCCGGCCGGGTAGATCAGGGTCAGGATGTAATGCTCGATAAAGCCGCCGCCATATCCGTCCTGCCCGGCCAAATGACGAAACAGATTTTCCCAGCGGGTCAGCGGGCAGGGCAGATGGAACACTTCAACGGCAACGCCCCACGCGGCGGCAGGCAAATGCAGCCACATGACCGGTCGCCATTTGAGGGCGAGCAAACCGCCAAACAGCACGAACAGAATGAACGACAAATGAAACAGCACCAGGCCGTCGGCGGCGAAGCGGTAGAGCATGATGGGGTTCGCTTTTTGAATGGATCAGGTCCCGAATTCTTCCTTCAGGAACTCGATAAACACCCGCAATTTCTTCGGCGTGTTCGTACGGTTGAAGTAATACAAATACAGCGCGCTGTGGGCAATCCAGTCGTCCAGCACCTCCACCAACTCACCGCGTTGCAGGTACTGCTCGACGCTGGAGCGCGCCACGTAGGCAAAGCCAAACCCGTCCAGCGCACCGCGCACCATCAATTCAACATCGTTGGTCGCCAGCCGGCCTTTTACCGTAACCCGCATCTGCTTGCCGGCTTTTTCAAAGTCCCAGCGGTGCAGCGAGCCGGTCTGCGCACTGCGGTAGTTGACGCACTCATGCTCGAGCAAGTCGTGGGGATGAGTGGGCAGTTTGCGCCCCTGCAAATACTGCGGCGTGGCGACGATGACGAATCGCAACTGCGTCGCCACCGGCACCACCACCATGTCTTCGGCCAGCACATGGTCGTAGCGGATGCCCGCGTCAAAACCCTGGGCGACGATGTCCACCAGGCTGTTATCCACCGCCACTTCCAGGTTGATGCCCGGGTATTTGCGCAGGAAGCGCTGGAGCAACGGTTGCAGGACCATTCGGCTGGCGGTGGAGGGAATGTTCAGGCGCAAGGTGCCGGCGGCGTCGACCGTCGCCGCTGCTACGCTGTGCAGGCTGGTTTGCAGTTCTTCCAGCAGCGGCGTGATCTTCTGGATCAACTGCTCGCCGGCCTCGGTCACGCTGACGCTGCGGGTGGTGCGGTTGAGCAGTTGCACACCCAACTGTTTCTCGAGGGCGCGCACGCGATGGCTGACGGTCGACACCGACAGGCTGCTGGCGTCGGCCGCCTGGGTGAAGCTTTTCGAGCGGGCGACCTGCAGGAACAGTCGCAACTGCTGAAAATCGGGCGTGTCCATTGTGTGGTATTTCCGAAAGGGCCTTGTGGATTATGCATCTTTTTAGCAAGAACAGCGGCGCGCATACTTTTCCTACACACACGAGGATTGGCCCTTTATGACGACTTCCACCGCAAAACCCGTCTGGTTCATCACTGGCTGCTCCACCGGTTTCGGCCGCCAGCTGGCGTTGCACACCCTGAGCCTCGGCTACCCGACCGTGGTCACCGCGCGTAATCCGCAGCAGGTGCAAGACATCGTTGCCGGTCACGAAGAAAACGCCCTGGTCCTGACGCTGGACGTTACCGACCAGGCCCAGGTCGAGGCGGCTGTCAAAGCGGCTGAAGAACGTTTCGGCCATATCGACGTACTGGTCAACAACGCCGGTGTCGGCTACTTCGGCTCCTTCGAAGAAAGCGACCTGGATGACGTGCGCAACATGTTCGAAATCAACGTGTGGGGCTTGAGCGCCATGACCCGCGCGGCCTTGCCCGGCATGCGCGCCCGGCGCTCGGGCAGCATCGTGAACATTTCCTCGGTGGGCGGTGTGGCGGCGTTCCCGTCGCTGAGTTTCTACAATGCGACCAAGTTTGCGGTGGAGGGCCTTTCCGAGGCGCTGTCCCAGGAAGTCGCGCCGTTGGGGATCAAGGTGTTGCTGGTCGAGCCGGGCCCGTTCCGCACCGACTGGGCCGGGCGTTCGGCCAACGAGGCGGCTCACGGGATTGCCGACTACAAGGAAACGGCGGTGGCACGGGCCAATATGGTTCGCAACTACAGCGGCAAGCAGCCGGGTGATCCGGTGCGCGCGGCGATTGCCATCGTCAAGGCGGTGGAGGCTGAGCAACCGCCATTGCGCCTGTTGCTGGGCAAGGCTGCGTTGACCTTTGCGCGGACCAAGGTGAAGGCGCTGAGTGCGGATTTTGATGCGTGGGCTGAGGTAACTGAGGGGGCGGATTTTCCCGAGTGAAGCACTGACTGGATTCGGCACAAGGCCGTAACGGTTGCTTGCAGGTAACGCTGGCCGTTATTGTGCTGAATCCTTTTAGTCCTTTTGCCCACGGATCTGTAGTGATGAATGCACCGCGTACCGCTGTCCCGATCAAGGCTGTCATTTTCGATATGGACGGGTTGTTGCTGGACACAGAAGGCATCTACACCGAAGTCACACAGATCATCGCCGAACGCTATGGCCGTACCTATGACTGGGGGATCAAGCAGCACATCATTGGTCGCGGCGCCCAGGACCTGGCGGATTACGTGGTCAAGGCGCTGGACCTGCCGATTACCCCCGCAGAATTCCTGGTGATCCGCGAGCCGCTGATGAGCGAGCGTTTCCCCAAGGCCTTGGGCATGCCGGGTGCTGAGGCGCTGGTGCGGCACTTGAAGGCGCATAACATTCCGATTGCCGTGGGCACCAGTTCGTCGCGCAACTCGTTTGGCCACAAGACCACGTTGCACCGTGAGTGGTTTGGGTTGTTCGACACCATCGTCACGGCGGATGATCCGGAGGTCGGGGCGGCCAAGCCGGCGCCGGATATCTTCCTGACGGCGGCGCGCCGCTTGGGTGTGGCACCAGAGGATTGCCTGGTGTTTGAGGATTCGCCGTTTGGCGTGACAGCGGCGAAGGCTGCGCACATGACCGCGATTGCGGTGCCGGATGAGGCGATGGCGGACAGCAAGTATCACCATGCCGACCAGATTATTCGCAAGTTGGCTGACTTTGATTTGGCGGCGTATGGCTTGCCGCCGATGCGTTGATCCCTCTGAAGCCACTGGATCAAAAATGTGGGAGCGGGCTTGCTCGCGAATACGGTGTGTCAGCCGATACATGTGCTGACTGATCCACCGTATTCGCGAGCAAGCCCGCTCCCACATTTAGTCCTGCGGTGCCTTGGGCAAGGTCTTCTGCCGCAAAATATAAACCGTCACCAACACCGCACTGGTCAGCATGAACCCTCGCGCCCAGATCAGCGGCACCAGGTAGCAGGAAAACCCGATACTCACCCACATCAACCCAATGGCATATACCTTGCCCTTGAGCGGAATCCCATTGCCATCCAGATAGTCACGAATCCACGGCCCCAGGCGCGGGTGTTCCACCAGCCAGCGGTAGAAGCGCGGGGAGCTACGGGCAAAGCAGGCGGCAGCCAGCAGAAGGAAGGGGGTAGTGGGCAGCACCGGCAGGAAGATGCCGATTACCCCGAGCACCACGCTCAACCAGCCGATGGCCAGCAGAACGTAACGCAGGATCACGGAACGGTTGCCCATGGGCGCCACGGGCAACGGTCTTAGTGGTGGCGAGGCTTGAGGATCGCCGGCTTTTCGTCAGGTGCGTTGCACAGCAGGTACAGGGCGGTCAGCGCTTCCGGGATCTGAACGATCATGTCGTCCATCAGGTTGGCGTCGGCGGCGATGTCGGAGAACTCAGGTTGCTCGTCGAACAGGCCGGAACCGACCATGATCGGCAGCAGCATTTCGCTGACTTCTTCTTCAGCCGTTTCGAACCAGGCCTCTTCACGCAGGAACACGCCTTCCATGAAACCGATGCACCAGCCGCGCAGTTCGGAGTCGTCCGGGTCTTCGCCCAGGTCCAGGTCGCAAGGCAGTTCGAACTCTTCATCGGAAGCCAGTTGGCGGCCAATGTGAGCCTTGAGGGCCAGCAGGGTCGATTCGATTTCTTCGCGCTGGGCGGCATCACTGTAGTGAGGCTCTTCGGAGAACAGGGCGTCGATCCATTCACGGTCGGGAACGACATCGGAGCATATCGACAGCGCGGTCAGATAGCCGTGGGCGGCCACGTAGTCCAGCGCCTCGTCGTGCAGCTCATCGGCATCGAGGAAGGCTTGCAGGCGGGTTAGTTGCTCAGCGAAGGACATTGACGGACTACCTTGGGAATAAACGATGGGCAATTCTAGGCTTTCTTGAGCTGCCAGGCCAGCCGCAGCACAGATTTGAGAGGTATTTGAGCCCGGCGGCAATTCACCAACGGCACCCTTTGCCGGGTAACGCTCGGGTATACTGCCGCGTTTTGTGATGCCCCTGCAGGCCAAGCGCCAGTCGCGGGAAAAGTTCGCTTACGGATTATTTCCCGCTCAAGCGTGCTTTTTCGACCAGCCTGTACAGAGGGATTTCGGCGATATTTGGAGTTTTTCATGCTCGAGCAGGCTCAACGCGTCCTCAAGGACATCTTCGGCTACGACAGTTTTCGTGGCCGCCAGGGTGCGATCATTGAGCGCGTGGCCAACGGCGGTGACGCCCTGGTGCTGATGCCTACCGGCGGCGGCAAGTCGCTGTGCTTCCAGGTACCGGCACTCCTGCGGGAAGGGCTTGCGGTGGTGGTGTCGCCGTTGATCGCCCTGATGGACGACCAGGTGGCCACCCTTGAAGAGCTCGGCGTGGCGGCCGCTTCGCTGAACTCCACCCTCAGCGCCGAACAGCAGCGTGACCTCGCCGCCCGGATCAAGCGCGGCGAAGTGAAGATGCTTTACCTCGCCCCCGAGCGCCTGGTGCAGCCACGGATGCTGGCGTTCCTGCAGAGCCTGGAAATCGCCCTGTTCGCTATCGACGAAGCCCACTGTGTGTCCCAATGGGGCCACGATTTCCGTCGTGAATACCTGCAACTGGGCCAACTGGCGGAACTGTTCCCCAACGTCCCGCGCATCGCCCTGACCGCCACCGCCGACAAGCGGACCCGCGAAGAAATCGTCGAGCGCCTGCACCTGCAGAACGCCGAGCGCTTCCTCTCGAGCTTCGACCGGCCGAATATCTTTTACCGCATTGTGCCCAAGGAACAGCCGCGCAAGCAGTTGCTGGCGTTCCTCTCCGATCGGCGCAGCGACGCCGGCATTGTCTATTGCCTGTCGCGCAAGAAGGTCGATGAGGTCGCCGCATTCCTCAGTGAACAAGGCTACCCGGCACTGCCATATCACGCGGGTTTGCCCAACGAACTGCGGGCCTACCACCAGAAGCGCTTCCTCAACGAGGAAGGCCTGATCATGGTCGCCACCATCGCGTTCGGCATGGGCATCGACAAATCCAACGTGC
The DNA here is from genome assembly GCF_013385805.1 of Pseudomonas sp. C6002. NCBI lineage: Bacteria > Pseudomonadati > Pseudomonadota > Gammaproteobacteria > Pseudomonadales > Pseudomonadaceae > Pseudomonas > Pseudomonas sp. C6002. The sequence goes on from NZ_JACAPH010000032.1 coordinate 148,014, forward strand.
GCTTCGTGGCCCACATGGATTTGCCCAAATCCCTTGAGGCGTACTACCAGGAAACCGGGCGTGCCGGCCGTGACGGCCTGCCGGCGGATGCCTGGATGGTCTACGGCCTGCAAGACGTGGTGATGCTCAAGCAGATGCTGCAGAACTCCGAAGGCGACGAGCGCCACAAGCGCCTGGAACAGCACAAGCTCGACGCGATGCTGTCGCTGTGTGAAGAAACCCGCTGCCGTCGCCAGACCTTGCTCGCCTACTTCGACGAAGACATGCCCAAGCCCTGCGGCCACTGCGACAACTGCGTGGACGGCGTGCAGACCTGGGACGCCACCGAGCCGGCGCGCCAGGCGTTGTCGGCGATCTACCGCACCGGTCAGCGCTATGGCGTCGGCCACCTGGTGGACGTGTTGCTGGGCAAGGACAATGAAAAGATTCGCAGCTTCGGCCACGAAAAACTCTCGGTCTACGGTGTGGGCAAGGCCCGCGCCGAAGGCGAGTGGCGCTCGCTGTTCCGGCAGATGGTCGCCCGTGGCCTGGTGGACATCGACCTGGAAGGCTACGGCGGCCTGCGCCTGAACGACAGTTGCCGGCCGCTGCTCAAGGGCGAAGTCAGCCTGGAGCTGCGCCGCGACCTCAAGCCGCAAACCACCGCCAAGAGCAGCACCAGCCAGGCCAGCCAACTGGTGCGTTTCGAAGAGCGCGAACAGTGGGAAGCCCTGCGCGCGCTGCGTAAGAAGTTGGCGCAGGAACACAGCGTGCCGCCTTACGTCATCTTCCCGGACTCCACCTTGCTGGAAATGCTCCGCGACCATCCCACTACCCTCGGCGAGATGGCCAGGGTCAGCGGCGTCGGTGCGCGCAAGCTGGAGCGTTATGGCCAGGCCTTCCTCGAAGTGCTCGGCGGCCAGGTCGAGGCGCCGAAAGAGGTCGCCGATATCCGCCACGAGTTGATCAGCCTCGCCCGTGCCGGCATGACCCCGATCCAGATTGCCGGGCAGCTGCAGTGCTCGGAAAAGAACGTCTACACCTTGCTCGCCGAGTCCATTGGCAAGCAGCAGTTGTCGTTGGAGCAGGCCCTTGATCTGCCGGAAGATTTGCTCGGTGAAATCCAGGATGCATTCCTGGATGGAGAAGGCGAATTGCCACCCGTTTCCGAGATTGCGCCGCTGTTTACCGGCCGCGTTCCCGAGGGCGTTTTGTACTGCGTAAGGGCCGCTTTGCAGTCGGAATTCGAGATTTGATGTGCCAATTACGACAATGTAACGAATCAGTACATACCGGGTCTTGCCTACTGGCATGGGTCATGCTTAGCTGACTAATAATTAGCCACACTTTATTTTCAGTCTAATCCATGAGTTTTTTATGCCGTTAACCGATCAACACCGTTTTGGCATGCAGTTGGCGCATATGTCCCGAGGATGGCGTGCCGAGCTGGATCGCCGCTTGGCAGGTTTGGGACTGTCCCAGGCACGCTGGCTGGTGCTGCTGCACCTGGCCCGTTTTACCGAACCGCCTACCCAGCGTGAGCTGGCGCAGAGTGTCGGGGTAGAGGGGCCCACCTTGGCCCGTTTGCTCGACAGCTTGGAAAGCCAGGGCCTGGTGCAACGCCAGGCCGTGGTGGAAGACCGCCGCGCCAAGCGCATTGTGCTGTGCGACACCGCGAAGCCGCTGATCGAGCAGATCGAGACCATCGCCACGGCCTTGCGCCATGAGCTGTTTGTGGGTGTCGATGAAGAGGATCTGCGGGTGTGCATGCGGGTGCATGAACACATCCTCGGAAATCTCGAGAAGTCCTGACCCCAGGTACACAGAAGATCAAAAATGTGGGAGCGGGCTTGCTCGCGAAGGCGGAGTGTCAGTGAATACATGTGCTGACTGACACACCGCCTTCGCGAGCAAGCCCGCTCCCACATGGGTTTTGCGGCGTAGTTAGAAGGTTTGCCCCAGGTTCAGGTACACCGCCTGCTGACTGTCATCGTTAAACCCATAACTGAAATTCAACGGCCCCAGCGGCGTATCAAACCCCAGGAAAATACTGGCGGCGTTGATGTACCCGCTGTCGTATTCATTGTCGTTGTTCCAAGCCCGCCCTCGCTCCAGTGATGCGCCCAGGTACAACGGGAAATCCAGCGGCAAATAAGACCGCGGCGTCAGCCGGCGATAGTAGACCGCGCGCATCAGGCTGATGTTCTGCCCGGCAATCGCATCCTCCCGGAAGCCCGACAGCTGCCGCGCGCCCCCCAGCAGGAAGCTGGAAATCACCACGTCCGACTTATCCAGGGTGCGCCCATAGCGCCCGCCGAGGATCAGTGTGTCCGGCCCGCTGCTCATGGCTTTGTCCAGCTTGAACTCCCACTGGCGATAGCGCTGGTCCGAACCCAGCCCCGGTTCGAACTCCCGGAAGGCCAGGCCAATGTCTTCGCCGGTATGGGGGAAGTACACGTTGTCGAACGAGTCGAAGGAGTACTTCAGCTCATAGAAACCCTCGCTGAAGTTGATGCTCGGTGAATTCCGGTCGCCAATGCGCACATCCGCCTTGCCCCAGGCCTCGCCGACGCCGAAACGAATCTCGCCGCTGTTGCCGATCTGCCGGCCCACGTTCAGGCCGAAGCCGTAGCGTTCCAGGCGGTATTCCGAGATCGGGTTATTGTCTTCAATCAGTTCGACGTTCTGCGCCTGGGCACTGATATAGGGCGCGACGAAGTAGCGTGAACCGGTGTCCATCGGCTGATAGAACTCGCTGTACAGCTCCTGCTTGTCCCCGATCTGCACCCGCGTCAGCCATTCGGCGCCGAGGCGGTTGATGCCGTTCATGCGGTAGCTGGCGCCGAGGTTGAAGGCGCTGTCGCCGCGCATGTCATCCGACAGGTTCAGGCCCAGGCGCAGGTAGTCGGTGCCGCTGCGTTTGCCCCGGGCACTGATGACCAGGGTGTTGTCCTTGCCCTTTTTCACCACGCGGTATTGCACCTGTTCGAAGTAATCCAGGCCGTACAGAGTGCCCATGTCGGTTTGCAGGCGGGCCAGGTCCAGGGGCTCGCCGAGGTTCTGGCGGATGTAGTAGCGGATCACCTCGTCGCCCACCTTGGAGTCGTTCTCTACCTTGATTGCGGTGATCACCGGGTTGCGCTCGCCGGCCGTTCGCGCAGCCACCAGCGACGGGTCCACCGGTTCGGCCGGGCGCAGGTGCGCCAGGCGCACGTCGAGTGCGCGGGTGGCGCGGTAGCCCGCGTCGATCATGTCCTTGGCGCGCCCGAAATCCGTCACCCCGTAGGCGGCCAGGGGCGGCTGGATCAGCACGTCGCGGGGCGCCAAGGCCTTGAGTTGTTCTTCGGAATTGCGCCGGGTCATCAGGGTGATGGACTGGTTGAGCACGTCCACCACGGTGTTGAGTTGCTTGCGTGAGCGCAGCGGGGTGCCGATGTCGACGACGATGGCGATGTCGACCCCCATTTCCCGCGCCACATCCAGCGGGATGTTATCGGTCATGCCGCCGTCCACCAGCAGCCGGCCATCCAGTTCCACCGGGGCAAATACCGCCGGGATCGACATGCTGGCGCGGATCACCTGGGGCAGGTGGCCTTTGCGGAACACCACTTTTTCACCACTGGTGATGTCGGTGGCCACGGCGCGGAAGGGGATCGGCAGCTTGTCGAAATCCCGCACGTTACTGGTGTGAGCGAACATGCTTTCCAGCAGCAAGGCCAGGTTCTGACCCTGGATCACCCCCAGTGGCAGGCCGAGGCTGCCGTCGTCGCGGAAGCTGAGTTTCTGTTTGACCAGGAAATCCCGGTCATCCTGCTTGCGCCGGAATGGCACGTCTTCCCGCGGTGGCGCGTCAGACAGGGCGAGCTTCCAGTCGATGTTCAGCGCGAGTTTTTCCAGCTCGTCGATCTTGTAGCCCGAGGCGTACAGCCCGCCGATCACCGCACCCATGCTGGTGCCGGCAATCGCATCGATGTGGATGCCCTGTTCTTCCAGGGCCTTGAGCACGCCAATGTGTGCCAGGCCACGGGCGGCGCCGCCGGAGAGCACCAGGCCGATCTTCGGGCGCGGATTTTCGACGGCTTGGACGAGGACAGGGAACAGGCACAGCAACAGACAGGACAACAGGCGGCGCATCATCAATCTCAAGGCAGGACGATAAAGGCCGGTATTATAGCCACTCGATCCTTTCAACCCGCCAAGCAGGAGCCAGTCAATTCATGTCAGCGGCCAAGCCCGAGATTGTCATCACCTATTGCACCCAGTGTCAGTGGCTGCTGCGCGCCGCCTGGCTGGCCCAGGAACTGCTGAGCACGTTCGCCGATGACCTCGGCAAAGTGGCCCTGGAGCCGGCCACCGGCGGTGCGTTTCGGATTACCTGCGACGGTGTGCAGATCTGGGAACGCAAGGCCGACGGGGGCTTCCCGGAAGCCAAGGTGCTCAAGCAACGGGTACGTGACCAGATCGACCCGCAACGGGACCTGGGGCATAACGACCGTACTCAGTGAACCTCGGCCGTGGTGGCCGGCTGCTTGGCCGGTTTGGCGCCGCCCATCAGCCCGGACACCACGATGGCCACGATGATCAGCGCGCCGCCCATCAGCATGCGCAGGGTTGGTGTTTCAGCAAACAGTAGCCAGGCCGCGGTGATGCCGTACACCGGCTCCATGGCGAACACCACCGCCGCCGTGCGCGCCTTGAGCACCGCGAGGCTGGCGACAAACAGGCTATGGGCCAAGCCGGTGCAGAACACCCCGAGCAGACCGATCCACAGCCAGTCCAGTGGTCGCACTTCGGCCAGCCCGGGCGCGGCGACGGGCAACAGGCACAGCGCTACCACCACGTTCTGGCACAAGGCGGCCTGCACCGGCGGGATGCGCCCACTGGCGCGGTTGTTCAGCGACAGCAGCGAGAACAACAACCCGGAGCCGACCGCCCACAGCAAGCCGCTGGTGGCCTGGCTGGCGAGATTGAAATCCGGCGTGACCAGCACCAGGCCGATGCTCACCAGCACCACCAGCAGGATCTCGTTGGCGCGAATCCGCTCGCGGAAAATCAAGCCTTCGAGAATCACCGTGAACGCCGGGAAGGTGGCGAAGCCCAGGGTGGCGATGGCCACACCGGCGACCTTTACCGCAATAAAGAAACTCACCCAATGCCCGGCCAGCAGCAGGCCGCTGACCAGCAGGCGGCGCCAGTCGCGGGCTTGCAGCTTCTGCCAGGGCGTGTTGCTGGCAAAGCGCGCAAAGATCGCCAGGGCAATGACCGCGAACGCGGCGCGGCCGAACACGATAATCGCCGGCGCAGCGGCCGCCAGTTTGCCGAACACACCAGTGAGGCCAAACATCAATGCGCCGATATGCAGGGCGCCGAGGGCTGTGCGGGGAGTCATTGCGATCCTTAAACGACGGGTTTACAGGATCGCAGTCTAGAGGGTTGCAGGCGTTCGCGTCTGTCGTTGGGCTCGCGGCTTTTGTCGCAGGACTCTTGCTTGGTGAAGATCCCTGTGGGAGCTGGCTTGCCTGCGATGCAGGCAACTCGGTCGTTCAGATAGCGCGCGGTGATGCTATCGCAGGCAAGCCAGCTCCTGCACCGGGCGGTGCTCGTCTGAAGGCTCGGGGCGAGAGGCCAAACTCGCGCAGCATCGCCGCAGCAAATGCACTTTGCGAACCATAGCCCACCCGCGCGGCAATCTCGCCGATCGGCAGCTGGCTGTCGCGCAACAGGCCACGGGCCATCTGCAAGCGCCGGGTGCGGATGTAGTCCATCGGCGTCTGCCCGCTTTCCGCGATAAACCGTGCATGCAGGCGGGCGACGGACAGGTCGGCGAGCTTCGCCAGGTCCGCCACTTGCAATGGGTACGCGGCGTGCCGCTGGATATGCGCATCGAATGCGGCATAGGGCAGGCGCTTGCCCACCGGCGGCTGCGCAAGGTTAAGGCTGGCCAGCAGCAATACGGCGCCTTGCTGGGCGATCAGCGGATCGTCCACCGGGCTGCTCGCCAGCCATTGCACCAGTTGGCTTTGGCGATTGTCGAGGGTCAGGTGTGCGCACCGGTCGAGCAAGCGGCGGCTGGCGTCGGCATGCTCGCCCAGGGACTGCGCCAGCCATTGCTCATCGGGTACGTCCAGCACCAGGCAGCGGCTGCCATCGCGACTGCGGCATGCGTGATGGGCGGAGTAGGGCAGCACCATCACACTGCTGTGCTGCACCTGGCCGCCCCGGCCATCCACCTCGAAGTCCAGGTGCCCGGACAGGCCAAACACCAGCTGTGCATGGTCGTGGCTATGGGCGATAGGCGCATCGGGGTAGTGGCGTAGCGTGAGGTTGGGTCTCATCGCAGTCTCCTGGGCAGGCCTGCAGTTTACATCGCTTCGCCGCCTGTGGGCGCTGTCATCAGACTGACGCAACACTGTCATGGGCTATTAATCCCATGGGCGCAAGCTCGCGAAAACACCGTGAGGCATGCCCATGACCAGCGCCGAACTCGCCAAACCCAGCCGCAAGCAGCGCGTGCGTACCCTGTGGATTTCCGACGTGCATTTGGGCACCCGGGATTGCCAGGCCGAACACCTCTCGCATTTCCTCAAGGGCTACCACGCCGACAAGGTCTACCTGGTGGGCGATATCATCGACGGCTGGAAGCTGCGCAGCGGCATGTATTGGCCCCAGGCCCACACCAACGTGATCCGCCGCCTGCTGACCATGAGCAAGCGCGGCACCGAGGTGATCTACGTCACCGGCAACCACGATGAATTCCTGCGGCGTTATTCGAAGCTGATCCTTGGCAATATCCAGTTGGTGGACGAAGCGGTGCACGTGACTGCCGATGGCCGGCATTTGCTGGTGATCCATGGCGACCAGTTCGACGTGATCACCCGGTATCACCGCTGGCTGGCGTTCCTCGGCGATTCGGCCTACGAATTCACCCTCACGCTCAACCGCTGGTTGAACCACTGGCGGGCGCGCTATGGCTACGGCTATTGGTCGTTGTCGGCGTACCTCAAGCACAAGGTCAAGACGGCCGTGAGCTTTATCAGTGATTTTGAAGAAGCGATTGCCCATGAAGTGACCAAGCGCGAATTGCACGGCGTGGTGTGCGGGCACATCCACCATGCGGAGATTCGCAAGGTGGGCGAGGTGGACTACCTCAATTGCGGGGATTGGGTGGAGTCGTGCACGGCGCTGATCGAGCACTGGGACGGGCATATCGAGCTGTATCGATTGGCGGATGCCCAGGCGAAAGAGGCACAGCTCAAAGCCGAGATGGTCGCGGGCTAAGCCTCAAACCCACAGACTCACTCGGTCTAAATGTGGGAGCGGGCTTGCTCGCGAATGCGGTGGGTCAGTCACCAGATAATTCGACTGACCCACCGCATTCGCGAGCAAGCCCGCTCCCACATTTGGATCCGGTTTGTTCAGTCAGGTGTGGGAAACATCTGCGATCGCTTCTGCCAACAACGTCAACCGCGTCGCATCAATCCCCGCCACGTTCGCACGCCCGGAATTGACCATATACACGCTGTGCTTGTCCCGCAGTTGCTTCACCTGGTCCGCACTCAACCCGGTATAGGAAAACATCCCGCGTTGCGCCGCGATGTGCGCAAACCGCTCCGACAACCCATGGGGCGCCAACGCCTCCACCAGCCCGGAACGCAGCTGCGCAATCCGCGCCCGCATCGCTTCCACTTCCTCGGCCCACTGCTTTTTCAGCCCGGCGTCACCGAGAATCGTCGCCACCACAGCAGCACCATGGTCCGGCGGCGTCGACCACAAGTTACGCGCAATAAACGCCAGCTGGCTGCGCACATCCGTCAGTTTCTCGGCGTCCGCCGCGCACACAATCAACGCGCCGACACGGTCGCTGTACAAGCCGAAGTTCTTCGAGCAGGAACTGGTGATCAGCACTTCGGGCAGCTCAGCCGCGAACAGCCGCACGGCCCATGCATCCTGTTCCAGGCCATCGCCAAAACCCTGATACGCAAAGTCGATCAGCGGCAGCAACTGACGTTCCTGGACGATCTTCAGCACCTGGCGCCAGTCATCGTGGGACAGGTCGAAACCGGTCGGGTTGTGGCAGCAGGCGTGCAGCAGCACCACATCGCCCTCAGGCACCGTCGACAGGGTGGCCAGCATTGCCGCTACGTCCAGACGATTGTCGCTGCCCACGTACGGGTAATGGCTGACCTTGAGCCCGGCCTTGGCGAAGATGGTTTCGTGGATCGGCCAGGTCGGGTTGCTCAGCCATACGCCACGGCCGGGCAGGCTGTGGGCGATAAAGTCGGCGCTCAGGCGCAGCGCGCCGGTGCCGCCAGGCGTCTGGGTGGCGCCGGCGCGGCGTTCACTCAGCAGCGGCGAACCAGCGCCCAGCACCAACTCACTGATCAGTGTGCCGAACGCGGCATTGCCATGGCCGCCGATGTAGGTCTTGGTGGTTTGTTGTTCCACCAGGCGCTGCTCGGCCAGTTTTACCGAATGGGGGATCGGCGTCAGGCCCTGGTCGTCCTTGTACACGCCCACGCCGAGGTCGAACTTGTTCGGGTTTGGATCCTGGGCGTACAACTCCATCAGCCCGAGGATCGGGTCTCCGGGCACCCGGCCAATTGCGTCGAAATGCATTACTTGCGGCCCTCGGCATCCTTGGCCACTTCGTCGGTGCGCGCGGCCATGATGAAGTCGTTGCGGTGCAGGCCCTTGATGGAGTGGCTCCACCAGGTCACGGTGACTTTGCCCCACTCGGTGAGCAGGCCCGGGTGATGGCCTTCAGCTTCGGAGATCACGCCCACGGCGTTGGTGAAGGCCAGGGCGAATTTGAAATTCTTGAACAGGAAGACCTTTTCCAGCTGCATCACGCCATCGCGTACTTCGATGTTCCAGTCGGGGATCTGCTTGATCAGCACCGGCAACTCTTCGTCGCTGACTTGCGGGGCGTCGGCGCGGCAGGCTTCGCAGTGGGCTTGGTTCAACGTGGTCATGTGGGTATTCCTGAAATCGAGTATTTGGAAACGGTCGTCAGTAGCGTCACCCTAAAGCAACGCGGGGCCAGGGAACAGACTCACCTGGCCCTAAAAGCCGCAGTTCAAGCCGCTTTTGGCTTGGGCGGGAACTTCGGTGCGTGCAGCCCCAGCTGCATCCCGCGTTCGACCATACCCATGATGTCTTCCTGCGCCACTTCGAACAGGCGCTTGAGGTTGGGCAGGGCGAAGTACACGGGTTGCAGAATGTCGATGCGATACGGCGTGCGCATCGCTTCGAGCGGGTCGAAGGCTTGATGCTCGGGCACGTCCGAGAGGCAGTACACGGTCTCCTTGGGCGAAGACAGGATGCCGCCACCGTAGATGCGCCGGCCTTCGGGCGTGTCCACCAGGCCGAACTCGATGGTCATCCAGTACAGGCGCGCCAGGTACACGCGCTGTTCCTTGGTGGCGGCCAGGCCGAGCTTGCCGTAGGTGTGGGTGAATTCCGCGAACCAGGGGTTGGTCAGCAGTGGGCAATGGCCGAAGATCTCGTGAAAAATGTCCGGTTCCTGCAGGTAATCCAGCTCTTCACGGGTACGAATAAACGTCGCCACCGGAAACTGCTTGTTGGCGAGCAATTCGAAAAAAGTCTGGAAGGGGATCAGCGCCGGCACCCGGGCGACTTGCCAGCCCGTGGTCTCGGCCAGCACTTTGTTGACTTCCGCCAGCTGTGGAATGCGGTCGTGGGGCAGGCCGAGCTTGTCGATGCCGTCCAGGTATTCCTGGCAGGCGCGGCCCTCGATCACTTTCAGTTGGCGCGTGATCAGGGTGTTCCACACCGCGTGTTCTTCGGGCGGGTAGTCGATAAAACCGTTCGCGTCGGGCTCGCGGGCCACGTACTGCGTCTGCTTCATACTGCTCTCCTGCTAGGCATTCGTTCTTGTTATGTCCTGGGATGAGCCTATTGATACGCCGCCTGGGCCAGGAAGCCATCCTCCTGCGCCATGCTTTTGTAGGAAAAGTTACTGAGATTCGTAAAGTTTTCGTTACGGTTGAGGCAATTCGTTCTCCCTGTGGCGTATTTTGGGTGTGAATCGCCATGCAGCTGTCACATAATCTTGACGATTATCTGCGGCCGGCGGCAAAAAGACGCAGCGACTCCACCTCTTCGGGCCTTCTCATGCGTATCAAAGTGCATTGCCAGAACCGCATCGGCATCCTGCGGGACATCCTCAACCTGCTGGTGGAGTACGGCGTGAACGTTGCCAAGGGCGAGGTCGGTGGCGAGCACGGCAACGCCATTTACCTCTATTGCCCGAACCTGGTGAACCTGCAGTTCCAGGCATTGCGCCCGCAGTTCGAGGCGATTGCCGGGGTATTTGGCGTCAAGCGGGTAGGGCTGATGCCCAGCGAGCGTCGGCATATGGAGCTCAACGCGCTGCTGGGGGCGCTGGAGTTTCCGGTGCTGTCCATCGACATGGGCGGCTCCATCGTCGCGGCCAACCGCGCGGCGGCGCAGTTGCTCGGAGTACGGGTGGATGAGGTGCCGGGCATTCCGTTGTCGCGCTACGCCGAAGATTTCGATTTGCCGGAACTGGTACGGGCCAGCAAATCGCGAATCAACGGCCTGCGGGTCAAGGTCAAGGGCGATGTATTCCTGGCCGATATTGCGCCGCTGCAATCCTCCGAGCATGACGACAGCGAAGCCATGGCCGGCGCCGTACTGACCCTGCACCGCGCCGACCGGGTGGGTGAGCGTATCTACAATGTGCGCAAGCAGGAGCTGCGCGGCTTCGACAGCATTTTCCAAAGCTCCAGGGTCATGGCCGCCGTGGTGCGTGAGGCTCGGCGCATGGCGCCGTTGGATGCGCCTCTATTAATAGAAGGCGAAACCGGCACCGGCAAAGAGTTGCTGGCCCGCGCCTGCCACCTGGCCAGCCCGCGCGGCCAGTCGCCGTTGATGGCGCTCAACTGCGCCGGTTTGCCCGAGTCCATGGCCGAGACCGAGTTGTTCGGCTATGGTCCCGGCGCCTTTGAAGGGGCGAGGGCGGAGGGCAAGTTGGGACTGCTGGAGCTGACGGCGGGCGGTACGTTGTTTCTCGACGGCGTCGGCGAAATGAGCGCGCGGTTGCAGGTGAAGTTGCTGCGCTTTCTGCAGGACGGCTGCTTTCGCCGTGTAGGCAGTGATGAAGAGGTGTACCTGGATGTGCGGGTTATCTGCGCGACCCAGGTGGACCTTTCCGAACTGTGTGCCCGGGGCGAATTCCGCCAGGACCTTTACCATCGTCTCAATGTGCTCTCGCTGCATATCCCGCCGCTACGCGAGTGCCTCGACGGTTTGCCGCCGCTGGTGGAGCACTTTCTGGATCAGGCCAGCCGGCAGATCGGCTGCCCGCTGCCCAAGCTCGCACCGGCGGCGATGGAACGCCTCAGCCATTACCACTGGCCGGGGAATGTGCGGCAGTTGGAGAACGTGCTGTTCCAGGCGGTTTCGCTGTGTGAGGGCGGCACCGTCAAGACCGAGCACATTCGCCTGCCGGACTATGGCGTGCGCCAGCCGCTGGGGGATTTTTCCCTGGAAGGCGGGTTGGAGGAGATCGTCGGGCGCTTTGAAAAGGCCGTGCTGGCGCAGTTGTATGCCGAACATCCCAGCAGCCGTCTGTTGGGCAAGCGGCTGGGCGTGTCCCACACCACTATTGCCAACAAATTGCGTGACTACGAAGTCGTCAAAGCCGAACGCGGTTAAACCTGTGGGAGCTGGCTTGCCTGCGATAGCGGCGGGTCAGCAAAACAAGTGGTAGCTGATACACCGCCATCGCAGGCAAGCCAGCTCCTACAGTTGATCTTTGTCGGTCTTGATACCTGCACTTGCCGTTAGCGGCATAAGTCCGCCGTTTTTTCGACTCTCTTCCTGCTGCCCTCAGCTGCCACCTGCCGGCAAACCCCCGCCCCGCCTGGACTTTCCCTCATTTCAAAAAGTTGGTTCGCAAATTGCTTAAGCCTCATCAGTACAGCGGTGGGCGGCAAGCGTCCGTCAGAAAGAGGAAAGAGCGTGGATAAGTACCTTTACGTGGCAATGACCGGCGCCAGCCAGAATGCACTGGCGCAGAAGGCCCACGCCAACAACTTGGCGAACGTTTCCACCAATGGTTTCCAGCGTGACCTGGAACAGGCGCGCTCGATGCCGGTGTTCGGTGACAGCTTTCCGGCGCGAGCCTTTGCCTTGACCGAGCGCCCAGGCACGGACTTTTCCCCTGGCGCGATGATTGAAACCGGCCGTGACCTCGATGTGGCCGTCAGCGGTGACGGCTGGATGGCCGTGCAAAACCCGGATGGCGGCGAGTCCTACGTGCGCAGCGCCAGCATGAACGTCGATGCGCTGGGCGTGCTGCGGGCCGGCAACGGTATGCCGATCATGGGCAACGGCGGCCCGATTGCCGTGCCGCCCCAGCAGCAGATCGAAGTCGGCCAGGACGGCACCATCAGCATCCGCGCCATGGGCGAAGGCCCGCGGGTGATGGCTGAAGTGGACCGGATCAAGCTGGTGCAGCCCGACCTCAAGAACATGACCAAGGGCCTCGACGGCACCATCCACACCAAGGATGGCCAGCCGGCCCAGGCCGATGCCAACGTCAAGCTGACGTCGGGCTTCCTGCAGGCGAGCAACGTGAACGCCGTCGAAGAAATGACGGCAGTCCTGGCCCTGTCCAAGCAGTTCGAATTGCACATCAAGATGATGAACAGCGCCAAAGAAGACGACCAGGCCATGACCCGCGTCCTGGCGATGAGCTGATAGCAGCCACACACTAATTTTTGTAGCGCGGCGCCATAAAACAGGCGCACGAAGGAGAAGAACATGCTTCCGGCTCTATACGTTGCCAAGACAGGCCTGTCCGCCCAGGACACCAACCTGACCACCATTTCCAACAACCTGGCCAACGTGTCGACCACGGGTTTCAAACGTGACCGCGCCGAGTTCCAGGACTTGCTCTATCAGATCAAGAAGCAGCCTGGCGCCCAGTCGACCCAGGACAGCGAATTGCCGTCGGGCCTGCAACTGGGTACCGGTGTGGCAATCGTTGGCACCCAGAAGAACTTCAGCGCTGGTAACTTGCAGCAGACCGGCCAGCCGCTGGACCTGGCAGTCAACGGCAAGGGTTTCTTCCAGATCCTGCAGCCGGACGGCACCACCACCTACACCCGTGACGGTACGTTCCACCTGGACTCCAACGGCCAGGTCGTGACCGCCAATGGCTTCGCGCTGGAGCCGGCGATTGTCGTGCCGAACAACGCCCAGACCTTCACCGTCGGCAACGACGGCACCGTGTCGATCACCGTGGCCGGCAACCCGGCGTCCCAGGTGATCGGCAACCTGCAAACCGCCGACTTCATCAACCCGGCCGGCCTGCAGGCGATCGGTAACAACCTGTTCCTGGAAACCGCGTCCAGCGGCGCGCCGCAAATCGGCACCCCGGGCCTCAACGGTTTTGGTACCACCCTGCAAAGCACCCTGGAAACGTCCAACGTCAGCACCGTTGAAGAGATGGTCAACATGATCACCACTCAGCGCGCCTACGAGATGAACTCCAAGGTGATTTCCACCGCCGACCAGATGCTTTCGTTCGTAACGCAGAATCTGTAATCAAGTCTATGGGGCGCCCTTGAAGGCGCCTGCAACACCGTGAGGTATGGGTCATGAATCGCTATGTTTCTGTTCTGGCATTGAGTGGGATTGCTGTGCTCGCGGGCTGTGTCGCCCCGACGCCTAAGCCCAATGACCCGTACTATGCGCCGGTGTTGCCGCGCACGCCGTTGCCGGCGGCCGCCAACAATGGCTCGATCTACCAGGCCGGGTTCGAACAGAACCTGTACAGCGACCGCAAGGCCTTCCGGGTCGGTGACATCATCACCATCACGCTGAACGAGAAGACCCAGGCGAGCAAGAACGCCAACTCGCAGATCGGCAAGACCAGCAAGACCAGCATCGGCCTGACTTCATTGTTTGGCGGTGTACCGAACACCAACAACCCGCTGGGCAGCGGTGACCTGAGCCTGGACGCCGGCTACAGCGGCGACCGCGCCACCAACGGCAAGAGTGCGGCAGGGCAGGGCAACAGCCTGACCGGCTCGATCACCGTGACCGTGGCCGACGTGCTGCCCAACGGCATCATTGCGGTACGCGGCGAGAAGTGGATGACCCTCAACACCGGTGACGAACTGGTGCGCATTGCGGGCATGGTTCGCGCCGACGATATCTCCACCGACAACACCGTGCCGTCGACACGGATTGCCGATGCACGCATCACCTACTCGGGTACGGGTTCGTTTGCTGACGCCAGTCAGCCGGGCTGGTTTGACCGTTTCTTCCTTAGCCCGCTGTTCCCTTTCTAGGTGATCACTTTGAACTTCAAACAGCTGATGGCTGCGATGTTGCTGCTGGCCCTGAGCGCAGGCGCCCAGGCCGAGCGCTTGAAAGACATCGCGAGCATTTCCGGCGTGCGGTCCAACCAACTGATCGGCTACGGCCTGGTGGTGGGGCTTAACGGCACGGGTGACCAGACCACCCAGACCCCGTTCACCCTGCAGACCTTCAACAACATGCTCTCGCAGTTCGGCATCAAGGTACCGCCGGGCTCGGGCAACGTGCAGTTGAAGAACGTCGCTGCGGTGTCCATCAGCGCTGACTTGCCGCCGTTCGCCAAGCCGGGGCAGGTGGTCGATATCACCGTCTCGTCCATGGGTAACTCGAAAAGCCTGCGCGGCGGCACCTTGCTGATGACCCCGCTCAAAGGTATCGACGGCAACGTCTACGCCATTGCCCAGGGCAACCTGGTGGTGGGTGGCTTTGATGCCGAAGGTCGCGACGGTTCGAAGATCACCGTCAACGTGCCGTCGGCCGGGCGGATTCCCGGTGGTGCCTCGGTGGAGCGCACCGTGCCCAGCGGCTTCAACCAGGGCAACAGCCTGACCCTGAACCTCAACCGCTCTGACTTCACCACCGCCAAGCGCGTGGTCGACAAGATCAATGAGCTGCTCGGCCCGGGCGTGGCCCAGGCCATCGATGGCGGCTCGGTTCGTGTGACGGCACCGCTGGACCCAAGCCAGCGTGTGGACTACCTGTCCCTGCTGGAAAACCTTGAGGTTGACCCGGGCCAGGCGGTGGCGAAAGTCATCATCAACTCGCGGACCGGCACCATCGTGATCGGCCAGAACGTCAAGGTTTCGCCAGCGGCCGTGACCCACGGCAGCCTGACCGTGACCATCACCGAAGACCCGATCGTCAGCCAGCCTGGCCCGTTGTCCAACGGCCAGACTGCCGTGGTACCCCGTTCGCGGGTGAATGCCCAGCAAGAAGCCAAGCCGATGTTCAAGTTCGGCCCCGGCACCACCCTGGACGAGATTGTCCGTGCGGTGAACCAGGTGGGCGCAGCGCCCGGCGACTTGATGGCGATCCTCGAAGCATTGAAACAGGCCGGCGCCTTGCAAGCCGACCTGATCGTGATCTGACGCCATGGCCATGGACATGCGCAAGAGCGGCCTGACCAGCACGGCGGATTCGGGTTCCTATTCCGACCTCAACCGGCTTAACCAGTTGAAGGTCGGCGACAAGAACAGCGACGGCAACATGCGCAAGGTCGCGCAGGAATTCGAGTCGCTGTTTCTCGGCGAGATGCTCAAGTCCATGCGTTCGGCCACCGAAGCCCTGGGCAAGGACAACCCGCTGAATACCCCGGCGGCCAAGCAGTACCAGGAAATGTACGACCAGCAGTTGGCGGTTTCCCTGTCTCGCGAGGGCGGTGGTATCGGCCTGGCGGACGTGCTGCTGCGCCAGATGCAGAAGAACAAACCGGTGGACGCCCAGGCGGCCACCTTGCAAGGCCCGGCTGCGCCCGCGAAGAAGGTGGATGTGCCGACTGAAATTGCCGCCGGTACCAAGGCCGATGGCCCGCTGGGCCGCAGCAATGGTCAGCGACCATTGTGGGCGTACCGCGTGGCGGTGCCTGAAGGCACCAACTCCCACGCCAACGACATGGCGCTGATGAACCAGCGACGCATCTCGTTGCCGAGCAAGCTGACGGATCGCCTGCTGGCCGGCATCGTGCCGGGTGCCGAGGCTACCACTGCCGCCAAGGCCGCGCCGCTGCGCAACAGCGCTGCCGATGATGGCGTGGTCAACAGCACCGCCCGCAGCCTTGCCGCCATACCGCCTCGCGGGCAGATGCAGGTTTACGGTCGCGCCGTCGCCCAGCCACCGCTGGCACCGGCGAAGAAAGCCTTCAGCTCGCAGGATGAATTTGTCGCCACCATGTTGCCGATGGCCAAGCAGGCCGCCGCGCGGATTGGCGTCGACCCACGCTACCTGGTGGCCCAGGCCGCCCTGGAAACCGGTTGGGGTAAATCGGTGATGCGTGCCGAGGATGGCACCAGCAGCCACAACCTGTTCGGCATCAAGGCCGGCCAGAGTTGGCAGGGCGAACAGGCCCGGGCGATCACCAGCGAGTTTCGCAATGGCGCGATGGTCAAGGAGACGGCGCAGTTCCGTTCCTACAATTCCTACCAGGACAGCTTCCATGACCTGGTCACGTTGCTGCAAAGCAATGATCGCTATAAAGAAGTTGTGAAATCAGCCGACAACCCGGAACAGTTTGTGCGCGAGTTGCAAAAAGCCGGTTATGCAACCGACCCGGATTACGCCAGCAAGATTTCGCAGATCGCAAAAACGATGAACAGCTACCAGAACTACGCTGCCGCGGGCGCTTCCACTCATTTATAAGGTCTGAATCATGAGTTTGCTCAATATCGGGATGTCGGGGCTCAATGCCGCCCAGGGATCGTTGTCGGTCTTAAGTAACAACATCGCCAACGTCAACACCCCGGGATACTCGCGTCAACAGAGCGCTCAGACCGCGAATGCGTCGAACGCCTACGGCGGCGTATTTATCGGCACCGGTACGACCCTGGCGGACGTGCGTCGGGTGTACAACCAGTTTCTCACCACGGCTTACCAGAACAGCACGGCACTCGACAGCGATGCCAACGCCTACCTGGACCAGGCCAGTGCCATCGACAAGACCTTGTCGGATTCCAACACCGGCATGTCTTCGGTGCTCAGTGCCTTCTTCGCGGCGGCGCAGACGGCTTCAGCCACCCCGGGCGACGTGTCCGCGCGCCAATTGCTGCTGACCAGCGCCCAGACCCTGAGCAACCGCTTCAACTCCATTTCCGGCCAGTTGAACCAGCAGAAACAAACGATCAACAGTCAGTTGAGCACCATGACGGACCAGGTCAACAAGCTGACGTCCTCGATCGCCTCGCTCAACAAGCAGATTGCCCAGGCCCAGGGGACTTCCAGCAGTGCGCCGGCCAACCTGCTGGACTCGCGTGACGAAGCGGTGCGCTCGCTCAACGAGCTGATCGGCGTTACGGCCACGGAAAAAAACGGACAGTACAGTATTACGACCGGTACGGGGCAGTCGCTGGTGGAAGGCGGGATATCCAATAATATCTCTGCGGTACCGAGTAGCACCGACAATAGCCAGTACACCATCCAACTCTCGATGGGCGACTCGTCCATTGACCTTGGCAATGTAGTCACCGGCGGCAGTATCGGTGGCTTGCTTCGCTATCGCAGTGACGTGCTGATGCCGGCCATCAATGATCTGGGGCGCATCGCGATTGCCACGGCAGACACGATCAACAACCAGTTGGGCCAGGGCCTGGACCTCAACGGCGAATTCGGTTCGTCGCTGTTCACCGATATCAACAGCGCGGCGGCGATTTCCCAGCGCAGCCAAGGGGCCGCCGGCAACAGCGCGGGGTCTGGCAACCTGAATGTCACGATCAAGGACAGCAGCCAACTGACGACCTACGACTACAAAGTCACGTTTACCAGCGGTAACCAGTACAACGTCGTCCGCTCCGACGGCAAGGCCATGGGTTCGTTCGACACCACCACCACGCCGCCGCCGGTGATTGATGGCTTTACCCTGGCACTGGACGGCAAAGGGCCCATGGCTGCCGGTGACAGCTTCAAGGTCAGCCCCACGGCCAACGGGGCCACGGGCATCGGTGTCGATCTGAAGGACGTCAACAAGCTCGCCTTCGCGGGCCCCTTGGCGGGGAACGCAAGCAAGACCAACACCGGCACCGGTACGTTCACACCGCCTCAGCTGACTGTGCCGCTGGATATTCATGGCGGCGCTGATACCGCCCAGTTGCGCGCCGGCATCGAAAACTCCATGCCGGTAAAAATGCTCTTTGGCAAGCCGGCCGCCGACGGAACCCAGTCGTATACGGTGAGCGACGCGCAAGGCAATCCGATCGGCAGTGGCACCATCATCCCGGGCCAGGGCAACAAGATCAGCATCAACGTACCGATGCGCGATGCCTCCGGTGCGTTGATCCCGGGCAAAAGCTTCAACTTCGACACCACGGTCGGCGGCTCGCCTGCCAATGGTGACAGCACGACTTTCTCGTTCAACGCTTCGGGCACCTCCGACAACCGCAACGCCCAGCAATTGCTGGACTTGCAGACCAAGGCCACCGTGGGCGCCAGCGACGGCAGCCCGGGTGTGAGCCTGGTCAGCGCCAACGCTCGACTCGTGTCGCAGGTGGGCTCCAAAGCCAGCCAGGCCGCTACCGACTCCACCGCGACGGGTGCGCTGTTGGCAGCGAACAAGGCGGCCAGCAACTCGGTGTCCCAGGTCAACCTGGATGAAGAGGCGGGTGACATGATCAAGTTCCAGCAGTACTACACCGCGTCGTCGCAGATCATCAAGGCTGCGCAAGAAACTTTCAGCACACTGATTAATGCCCTTTAAAGGAGTCTGGGACGATGCGTATTTCTACACAGCAGTATTTCGACACCAGCGCCAGCAAGTACCAGACGAACTATTCCGGTGTGGTGAAAGCCCAGGACCAGGCGAGCAGCGGTATCCGGGTGCAGACCGCCTCCGATGACCCCGTCGCCGCCGCGCGCTTGCTGCAATTGCAGCAACAGAAAGACATGCTTGGCCAGTTCAACGGCAACATCAACACCCTGCAGAACTCGCTGACCAACGAAGAATCGGTGTTAAAGAGCATCAACACCGCCTTGCAGCGCGGTAATGAACTGGCGCTGCGTGCGGCCAACCAGTCCCTGAGCGATGACGATCGTAAATCCATCGCCAGCGAAGTGGGCGCGCTTGAGGACCAGGTGCTGGGCTTGCTCAACTCCAAGGATGCCAACGGCAACTACATGTTTTCCGGGTCGAAAACCGACACGCCGCCTTACATCCGCAATAACGACGGCACCTACACGTATCAGGGTGACGAGACGCCGCTGAGCTTGCAGATCTCGGACAATCTGTCGATGGCGGGGGGCGACACCGGTAAGTCGATGATGGAAAGTTCGACCAACACCGGTCGCACCCAGGCTACGTTGTTGCCGCCTGCGGTCAATGACGGCAAGGTCGCGGTATCGGCGGGCACGGTGACCTCCGGTGTCACCTACACCAAGAGTTTTACCGACGGCCAGCCCTACAAGCTGACCTTCAGCAGCAGCACGCAGTATTCCGTGACCGACAAGGACGGTAACGACGTTACCTCGGAGATTCCCGGCAACGGCACTTTCGATGCGACCAAAGAGGGCGCATCCAGCGTCAACCTGCGCGGCGTCAAGTTCGATATCAGCCTGACGCTCGGCGCGGACGTTGCGCCCGGCGCTGACTCCGACGCACTGGTGGCGGGCAAGGCGTTCACCCTGCAATCCAAGCCGGACACCTTCAGTGCTTCGCGTTCGCCAGGCAACGCGTCGACTGCACAAGTGACCGGTGGCCAGGTGACGGATCAGGCGGCCTACGCCAGCACCTTCCCTGATACCGGTGCGGTGATCAAATTCACCAGCGGCACCACGTATGAGGTGTATGCGCAGCCCTACAGTCCGAACAGCAAGACCATCGCGACCGGCACCATGGCTGCCGGTGCCACCTCGATCAACGCGGCCGGCGTGACGTTCGACATCAGTGGTGCGCCAGGGGCGGGCGACCAGTTTGCGGTCAGCGCCGTCAGCAACAAGAACGAAAACGCCCTGGACACGTTGAGCCAATTGCGCAAAGCCCTGGAAACGCCGGCTGACGGCAATCTGGTCGCGCAGAACAACCTCAAGGATGTGGTGGCCAAAACCATCGGCAACCTGAACAACGCCAGTTCACAGATTGACCAGGTGCGCGGCTCCATCGGTGCTCGCCAGAATGCCCTGGATCTTCAAACGGATGAAAACACCAGCCTGGGGACTGCCAATACCAACACCATGAGTTCCCTGGGCAACGTTGACATGGGTCAGGCGGCGATCAACCTGCAGCTTCAGCAAACCATGCTGCAGGCCTCTCAGTTGGCCTTTGTGAAAATCTCTCAGTTGAGCCTGTTCAACAAAATGTGATGTCCGCAGCTGCAAACCGGCGGCTCACCCTGGAAACGGGGTGGGCCGTTGTGGTTTTTGGCGTTTGTATGTCCCCGTGTTTCGCACAAAGCGCAGAAAATTGAGTGACCTGTGAGTCATAAAGCGCATCTTCACTGTATCGTGTGAAAAGGATAGGTCGTCGCCAGGTCTCTGCGAGGGCCTGCCGCCAGGGTACAAAGGCGGTTTTCGGCGAGTTTTTTGCGGGGTCATCCCCATTATTGTCAGCACCCGGCGACGTGTCTCGCGGGGTGTTCTCCAGCTATTTAGTATTGGGAAGCCACAATGATTGGCATAAAAAGCATCGCCAGTTACGTGCCGGCAGACGGGATTGATAACTACGCCCAGGGTGCCAAATTCGCCAAGGATGAAGAATTCATCATTGGCAAGATCGGTTCGGCGTTCCTGCCGCGCAAGGATGCCGCGCAGGAAACCTCCGATCTGTGCGTCGAGGCGGTCAACGCCTTGTTTGCCAACAACCCCGATTTGAAGCGCGAGTCCATCGATGCGCTGATCGTCGTTACCCAGAACGGCGACGAAGAGGGCTTGCCTCACACCGCCGCCATCGTCCAGGACAAGCTGGGCCTGCCGACGCACGTGGCGGCCTTCGATATTTCCCTGGGCTGCTCGGGCTACGTCTACGGCATCTATGCGATGAAGGGCTTCATGGAAGCCACCGGCCTGAAGAACGGCCTGCTGGTGACCGCCGATCCGTACTCGAAGATCGTCGACCCGGAAGACCGCAACACCACCATGCTGTTCGGCGATGCCGCTACCGCCACCTGGATGGGTGAAGACGCGCCGTGGCAGTTGGGCAAGTCCAAGTTCGGCACTGACGGCTCCGGTGCGCCGCACTTGAAGGTCAGCGATGGCGTGTTCTTCATGAACGGCCGCCAGGTGTTCAACTTCGCCTTGCTCAAGGTGCCGGCGCATTTGCACGAGCTGCTCAACGAATCGGACCTCAAGGCTGACGAGATCGATGCGTTCTGCATCCACCAGGGCAGTGCGGCGATTGTCGACGCCGTGGCCCGGCGTTTCGAAGACGCGCCGGTGGACAAGTTCATCAAGGACATGGTCGAGACCGGCAACACCGTGTCCTCGAGCATTCCGCTGCTGCTGGAAAAGCACATGCTCGACTCCACCTGGAAGCGCGTCGCCATCAGTGGTTTTGGTGTGGGGCTGTCCTGGGGCTCGGCGATTTTGCACCGCCCTTGACGACTTAAAGGCGCTGCACAAAAAAACGCCCATGATCGAAAGATCATGGGCGTTTTTTATTTGGCGCCAGAAAGCCAACAATTGCTGGGGTTTGGGCTATCGTAAATGCTTGAATTAAAAGGGGTGGCACGGCGCCAGTAAAAAAAATCAAAAAAGTCCTCAAGCAACCTGCTTTCACGACGATAACTATTACGAAGGTTCTCTAGGCCACACCCGGCGGTTGCCAGGGCCGGAAGCCGCAGTACACCACCCACGAGGATTTCGTCATGGCATTAACAGTAAACACCAACCTTGCTTCGTTGACCGTTCAGAACAACCTGAACAAGGCTTCCAGCGCCCTGCAAACTTCCATGCAGCGCCTGTCCTCCGGCCTGCGTATCAACAGCGCCAAAGACGATGCGGCCGGCCTGCAAATCGCTGGTCGTCTGACCAGCCAGATCAACGGCCTGGGCGTTGCCATCAAGAACGCCGGTGACGGTAACTCCATCGCGCAAACTGCTGAAGGCGCGATGCAGCAATCCACCAACATCCTGCAGACCATGCGTTCCCTGGCTCTGTCGTCCGCTAACGGCTCCCTCAGCGCTGACGACCGTAAGTCGAACCAGGCTCAGTACGCGGCTCTGACTTCTGAATTGACCCGTATCGCTTCTACCACCACTTTCGGTGGTCGTAACCTGCTGGACGGTTCTTTCGGTACTACCGCTTTCCAAGTGGGCGCCAACGCCAACCAGACCATCAACATGAGCCTGGGCAACGTATCGGCTAACAACATTGGTTCGCAGCAGCTGCTGTCCAGTGCTCAGACTCCAGGCGCCGGCGTTGCAGGCGGCACTATCACTGTTACCGGTGGCGGCCAGACCTCTGCTGCACTGACCATTGCTGCCGGCGCCTCTGCCAAGGCTATCGCTGCTCAACTGAACGGCGCGGTCGGCGGCCTGCAGGCCTCTGCCAGCAACGAAGCCAAGTTCACTGTTCCAGCCTTCGCGGCTCCTAACCCAAGTGGCAGCTTCACTCTGGCCGTAGGCAGCGCTTCGGTTAGCTTCACCGGTATCACCAAAGCTTCTGACCTGGCTGACCAACTGAACTCCAACGCTGCCAAACTGGGCATCAGCGTTAACTTCGACCAGTCGACCGACTCCCTGTCGATCAAATCCGACTCGGGTGAGAACTTCACCTTCTCCGGTGCTGACGCTGGCGGCCAGACCATCGGCGTGCAAACCAAGGGCGGCAACGGTCAGTTCGGCACTGCCGCAACCCTGACCGCTGCAAACCTGGTTGCTACTGGCCAAGTCTCGTTGAACTCCAGCTCCAGCTACTCGCTGGCTGGCGACGGCGTTACCGGCGTGTTCGGCGCAGCGGGTGCTACTGCTGTCAACTCGGGCAAAGTCGTTGTCAGCAACACTGACGTGACCACCGCTGCCAACGCACAGAGCGCTGTTGACGTGCTGACCCAGGCACTGTCCACCATCGACTCCCAGCGTGCTGACCTCGGTGCTGTACAAAACCGTTTCGACAACACCATCGCCAACCTGCAGAGCATCTCGGACAACTCCACTTCTGCCCGTGGCGTGATCCAGGACGTTGACTTCGCCGCTGAAACCGCTCAGCTGACCAAGCAACAAACCCTGCAACAGGCTTCGACTGCGATCCTGTCCCAGGCGAACCAACTGCCATCCGCTGTACTGAAGCTGCTTCAGTAATAACGGCGCTTGGTAACTGACGGAAGGGCGCGTTTACGTGCCCTTTTGTCTTTTGTCTAATGAGGTGATTGGTCATGGACATGAGCGTCAAACTGAACCTGTCTTACCCTGCGGCAGCGCCACAGAATGCTCCAGCTCCTGTCAGTGCCGATCCGCAGAAACCCAAGGTGGACTCCGTTGCTGGCGCGAAAGATGCCCAGCAGCCGAGCCACACCGACTTGAAAAAAGCCGTCAACGACATAAACGAATTCATCCAGGCTGCCCAGCGCAAACTGGATTTTTCCATTGATGACTCCACCCACCAGGTTGTGGTTAAGGTCATCGCAACCGAGAGCGGTGAAGTCATTCGCCAGATTCCTTCGGAATTGGCCCTGAAACTCGCCCAGAGCCTTCATGACGCCAGCAGCTTGCTGTTTGACGCCAAGGTCTAAACTGGCATGAACTTTGTTGCGAAAACTGCCTAGAGCGTGATTCGTCAATAAAGCATCAGCCCCGGATTAGGAGAAAGACGATGACAGTCGTAGCAGGTCTAACGGTCAACGGCCCGGGTACGGGTATCGACGTTCAAGGTCTTGTTAAGTCATTGGTGGGTTCGCAAACCGCACCCAAGCAAGCGCAGATCGACAGCCAGACCAAAATATCCACTGCGCAACTGACCTCGATCGGTAAAATCCAGGCGGCCTTGGACGCGTTCCGGGGCGCGCTGGACAATATGACCAAGACCGTCAACTTCAGCGGCCTGAGTTCGACGGTTTCGAACGATAAGCTCGCGACGGTCACGTTGGGCCCGGGTGCCGCGGCCGGTAACTTTACGTTGAACGTTACCAAGTTGGCCACGGCGTCCAAAGTCTCCACGGCAGTGATTCCTGGCGGGCCGACGGCCGTCGTCAATTCCGGGGCTTCGGCGACGGTGTTTACGGTCTCCCAGTCCGGCAAGGATTACAGCGTCAGTGTGCCGCCGGGCGGGACCCTGCAGCAGGTGCGTGACTCGCTCAACACGCAGTACGGCAATTCGGGCTTGAGTGCCAACATCCTGACTGACTCCAACGGTTCCCGGTTGGTGGTCACGTCCTCGACTACCGGTAAAGGTAGTGACATCACCTTCAAGGGCTCCTCGGGCCTGGATACGGGCGCGACTGTCGTGGGCGCGGCACCGGTGAACGCCGTGTATACCCTGGACGGCAGTCCTCAAGAGTCCACGAGTAATACCCTGCCCGACGCAATCAGTGGTGTGAGCATCACCTTGACGGGGGTTTCGGCAGCTGCCGACGGCCCTAACGGCGATTCGACGATCAAGGTGTCTGCGAACGCCGCCACCCTGAAGTCGGCAGTCAAGGGTTTCACGGACACTTACACAGCGTTGGTCAAGGCTGTGAATGCCGAGACTCAGGTCACCACCAATGCCGACGGTTCCGTCACGCCAGGCGCGCTGACCGGGGACAGCTCTGTGCGTACCATGATGGCGTCGATCCGCAACGTGATGAACTCGGTGACCGGTAGCGGCACGTTTTCATCCCTGGCGCAGTTTGGCGTGACCACGGACCAGACAGCGGGCACGCTGAGCGTCAGTGATGTGGCGTTTGACAAGGCCGCCCTCACTAACGGCTCCGACATCAACAGCATCTTCACCGGCCCCAATGGGCTGTTGACGAGCCTGACGAATGCCACAGCCAACTATGCGCTGAGCAAGACCGGGGTGTTCGCCCAAAAGTCCACGACCCTGCAGGACAACCTCAAGGACCTGACCAACCAACAGACCGCCCTGAACACGCGTTCTGATGCCCTGACGGCGTCCCTGACCCTGAAATACAACGCCATGGACTCCCTGGTTGCGCAGCTCAAGGCTCAGGGCGACAGCGTCATGACCACCCTCAACTCGCTGAACAATCCGAAGTCCACCTGATTGGCGGATGGATAAAGCCCGCCGAAGGCGCTGAGTCAAAGCGCCAGGCGGGCTAAAGTTTTGTGTAACGCCGTCGACATAATAATCAGCGTCCACCCTTTTAGCTGTCGCCTGTCACGAGGTAGAAACATGAATCCCATGAGAGCCCTTCGCCAATACCAGAAGGTCAACACCCACGCCCAGATCTCCGAAGCCAGCCCGCACCGCCTGGTGCAGTTGCTGATGGAAGGCGCACTGGATCGTATGGCGCAGGCCAAGGGTGCGATGGCTCGCGGTGATATCGCGCAGAAGGGGTTGATGCTGGGCAAGGCGGTGGACATCCTCGTCGGGTTGCGTGACGGCCTGAACCCCGAGAAGACCCCGGACCCGATTGCACTGCAGCAGTTGGATAACCTGTATGCCTTCATGACCATGCGCCTGCTGGAAGCCAACCGTCAGAATGACGCTGCGATGATCGATGAGGTCGCAGGTCTGATGATTACGCTCAAGGAAGGCTGGGACGGTATTGCCACAGAGGTACAGTAGGCCGTAAGGCCTGAGGACGATGTCATGAGCCAAGCATTGCAAAAAATCGACGAGACCCGTGAGGCGCTGTCCGAGGCGTTGGCTGAACGCAACTGGGGGGCGATCGGCGAACTGGATTTGGGCTGCCGCGCGTTGATCGATGCTGCGCTCAACGAGGAATCGGCGGATGAGGCAGCCATTCGGGCAAAACTGGAAGACTTGCTTTCGGTCTACCAGCAGTTGCTTGAGGCGACGACAGGGGAGCGACAGGCTATTTTCGAAGAGATGTCGCAGTTCAACCGAGCTAAACATGCGTCAAAGGTTTACCATATGTTCGGCTGAAGGCTCAGTTAATCCGAACACCGCGTGTCATAAATTTGACTGTGCACGATTTTTTGACTTAACTAGTGCTATTTTCAGACGTCAGAAAGCCGTAGCGCAGAAAATGCCTACAGCAATCTAGATTGCCCCAACTCGAGGGCATTAGAGTTTTACTAGGGAAGTTGCTATTGCATGTGGCGTGAAACCAAAATTCTGCTGATCGATGACGATAGCGTTCGGCGCCGCGATCTGGCGGTGATCCTGAATTTTCTTGGCGAAGAAAATCTACCCTGCGGCAGCCACGACTGGCAGCAGGCGGTCAGCTCTTTGTCGTCGAGCCGCGAAGTCATTTGTGTGCTGATCGGGACGGTAAACGCTCCTGGTGCAGTGCTGGGCTTGTTAAAGACACTGTCGACCTGGGATGAGTTCCTTCCGGTGTTGCTGATGGGCGATATTTCTTCCGTGGACCTTCCGGAAGACCAGCGCCGCCGCGTGCTTTCCACCCTCGAAATGCCCCCCAGCTACAGCAAATTGCTCGACTCCCTGCACCGTGCCCAGGTCTACCGCGAGATGTACGACCAGGCCCGCGAGCGCGGCCGTCACCGCGAACCCAACCTGTTCCGCAGCCTCGTCGGCACCAGTCGTGCGATCCAGCACGTGCGCCAGATGATGCAGCAAGTAGCCGACACCGACGCCAGTGTGCTGATCCTCGGCGAGTCGGGCACCGGCAAGGAAGTGGTCGCACGCAACCTGCACTACCATTCCAAGCGTCGTGACGGGCCGTTCGTGCCGGTCAACTGCGGGGCGATCCCGGCAGAACTGCTGGAAAGCGAACTGTTCGGCCACGAGAAGGGCGCCTTTACCGGGGCGATCACCAGCCGTGCCGGGCGTTTTGAACTGGCCAACGGCGGCACCCTGTTCCTCGACGAAATCGGCGACATGCCGCTGCCGATGCAGGTCAAGCTGCTGCGGGTATTGCAGGAGCGCACCTTCGAGCGCGTGGGCAGCAACAAGACCCAGAGCGTCGACGTACGCATCATCGCGGCCACCCACAAGAACCTCGAAAGCATGATCGAGGTCGGCAGCTTCCGCGAAGACCTGTACTACCGCCTCAACGTATTCCCGATCGAAATGGCGCCCCTGCGCGAGCGCGTCGAAGACATCCCGTTGCTGATGAACGAGCTGATCTCGCGCATGGAACACGAAAAGCGTGGTTCGATTCGCTTCAACTCGGCGGCGATCATGTCCCTGTGTCGCCACGGCTGGCCGGGCAACGTCCGCGAGCTGGCCAACCTGGTGGAGCGCATGGCGATCATGCACCCATACGGGGTGATCGGCGTGGTCGAGCTGCCGAAGAAATTCCGCTACGTCGACGACGAAGACGAGCAATTGGTGGACAGCCTGCGCAGCGACCTGGAAGAGCGCGTGGCCATCAACGGCCACACGCCGGACTTCGGCTCCACCGCCATGCTGCCGCCGGAAGGCCTGGACTTGAAGGACTACCTCGGCAGCCTCGAACAGGGCCTGATCCAGCAGGCACTCGACGACGCCAACGGTATCGTCGCCCGTGCCGCCGAGCGCCTGCGCATCCGACGTACCACCCTGGTGGAGAAGATGCGCAAGTACGGCATGAGCCGCAAGGAAGGTGATGAACAGGCGGATGATTGACGCCTGTTTTTCAACTGACTGAAAACTAAGCCTATTTTTTTAGGCACGGGTATTGCTACAGCACTCGCAACGTTCCGTTTAACTGACGGTCAGCCAAGCGAGAGAGCATGATGCCCCACGCCGCCCAACTATCTTCGGTCCCTGACACTCAGGGGCCGGCCCCCTCCGTAGAGCAGATCAGCCGCCTCGGGCTTGAACAGGCTTTTTCCCTGTTCAACCAGATGTCGAGCCAGTTGACTGACTCCTACAGCCTGCTGGAAGCCCGGGTTTCCGAGCTTAAGGGCGAGTTGGCCGTGGTCAGTGCCCAGCGCATGGAAGAGCTGGCCGAGAAAGAGCGACTGGCCAACCGTCTGCAAAACCTCCTCGACCTGTTGCCCGGTGGCGTGATCGTCATCGACGAGCAGGGCCGTGTGCGCGAAGCCAACCCGGCGGCCTGCAACATGCTTGGCCTGCCGCTGGAGGGCGAGCTGTGGCGTGAGGTCATCACCCGCTGCTTTGCCCCGCGGGAAGACGACGGCCACGAAATTTCCCTCAAGGATGGGCGCCGCCTGTCCATCGCCACGCGTTCCCTGGATGCCGAGCCCGGCCAGTTGGTGTTGCTCAACGACCTGACTGAAACCCGGCACCTGCAAGACCAGTTGGCCCGTCATGAGCGCCTGTCGTCTTTGGGGCGAATGGTCGCTTCCCTGGCCCACCAGATTCGTACGCCATTGTCGGCCGCGCTGATTTACGCCAGTCATTTGACTGATGAGCAATTGCCCGCCGCCACTCACCAGCGTTTTGCCGGGCGCCTCAAGGAGCGCCTGCACGAACTGGAGCATCAGGTGCGCGACATGCTGGTGTTTGCCCGCGGCGAATTGCCGCTGACCGATCGCGTCACCCCGGCCGCCTTGATGCAGTCCCTGCAAGCGGCGGCCGCCACTCATATCCAGGAAGCGTCAGTCCGTTGGCAGTGCGACAGCCATTACGGCGAGTTGCTGTGCAACCGCGACACCCTGGTGGGCGCGCTGCTCAACCTGATCGAAAACGCGACCCAGGCCAGCGGCCCCGGGGCGCGGCTCAAGGTGCACCTGTACAACCGTGGCGAGACCCTGCGCCTGAGCATCAGCGACAGCGGCAGCGGGATTGACCCGGCGGTGCTGCAGCGCCTCGGCGAGCCTTTTTTTACCACCAAGACCAACGGGACCGGCCTGGGCCTGACCGTGGTCAAGGCAGTCGCCCGTGCGCATCAGGGAGAATTGCAGCTGCATTCCCGGTTGGGTCGTGGCACGTGCGCGTTGATCACGCTGCCGCTGTTTTCATGCGCCGTCAGCGCGGAGTAAAAGGTCATGGCTATCAAGGTTTTATTGGTTGAAGACGATCGCGCCCTGCGTGAAGCATTGGCTGACACGCTGTTGCTGGCGGGCCATGACTATCGGGCGGTCGGTTCTGCCGAAGAAGCCCTGGACGCGGTGGAGCAGGAGTCCTTTAGCCTGGTGGTCAGCGACGTCAACATGCCGGGTATGGACGGACACCAGTTGCTCGGCCTGTTGCGTGCGCGCCAGCCGCAACTGCCGGTGCTGCTGATGACCGCCCACGGCGCCGTCGAGCGTGCCGTCGACGCCATGCGTCAGGGCGCTGCGGATTACCTGGTCAAGCCCTTCGAACCCAAAGCCTTGATCGAACTGGTCGCCCGGCATGCCCTTGGCACCCTGGGCGCTGCCGAGGGTGAAGGTCCGATTGCCTTCGAACCGGCCAGCGCGCAATTGCTGGAACTGGCGGCCCGTGTTGCCCGCAGCGACTCCACCGTATTGATCTCCGGCGAGTCCGGTACCGGCAAGGAAGTACTGGCGCGCTACATCCACCAGCAATCCCATCGTGCCAGCCAGCCGTTCATTGCGATCAACTGCGCGGCCATTCCCGACAACATGCTCGAAGCCACCTTGTTCGGCCATGAGAAGGGCTCGTTCACCGGCGCCATCGCGGCGCAGGCCGGCAAGTTCGAACAGGCTGACGGCGGCACCATCCTGCTCGACGAAATCTCCGAAATGCCCCTGGGCCTGCAAGCGAAGTTGCTGCGGGTGTTGCAGGAGCGCGAAGTGGAGCGGGTGGGCGCACGCAAGCCGATCCAGCTGGACATCCGTGTGGTCGCCACCACCAACCGCGACCTGGCGGGCGAAGTGGCGGCGGGGCGCTTCCGTGAGGACCTGTTCTACCGGCTCTCGGTGTTCCCGTTGGCCTGGCGCCCGTTGCGCGAGCGCCCGGCCGACATCATCCCGCTGGCCGAGCGCCTGCTGGGCAAGCACGTCAATAAAATGAAGCATGCCCAGGCGCGCCTGTCGGCCGAGGCCCAGGCCTGTCTGATCAGTTACCCTTGGCCCGGCAACGTGCGGGAACTGGACAATGCGATCCAGCGTGCGTTGATTTTGCAGCAGGGCGGCCTGATCCAGCCCCAGGATTTCTGCCTGGCCATGGGCGCGGGCGCAGCGCCGCAGCCGAGCCTGGCTGCCGCGCCACAGGTCGAAGCCGTGCCTGCCGAATCCGCCGGCGCCCTGGGTGACGACCTGCGTCGCCGGGAATTCCAGATGATCATCGACACCCTGCGCTCCGAGCGCGGGCGCCGCAAAGAAGCCGCCGAGCGCCTGGGCATCAGCCCGCGCACCCTGCGCTACAAGCTGGCGCAGATGCGTGACGCCGGGATGGACGTGGAAGCCTATCTCTACGCCACCTGAAAATTCTCAAAGCCGACAGGGCCAGTCGCCTTTTCTTACAGAATGCCACGGAGCTGGCACCCTTGTTGCTACCACCCCTGTAATCGCTGTGTAGTGTCAAAAAATTGCGGGTCGTCGGAGAGAAAGTTCATGAGCCAAGGTGTTGAGTTCAATCGGTTGATGTTGGATATGCGGTCCATGCAAATGGATGCCATGGCTCAACCGAAATCCGCCGCGCAAGCCGTACCGGAATTGGGCCAGAGCAGCTTTGCCGACATGCTCGGCCAGGCCATCAACAAAGTCAGCGACACCCAGCAGGCATCCAATCAGTTGGCGACCGCCTTCGAGATCGGCAAGAGCGGCGTGGACCTCACCGACGTGATGGTCGCCTCGCAAAAAGCCAGCGTTTCATTCCAGGCCTTGACCCAGGTGCGCAACAAACTGGTTCAAGCCTATCAAGACATCATGCAGATGCCGGTTTAAGGACGATTTGAGTCATGGCAGAAGCACTCGTGGATAACGCACCCGCCAAGGCAGACGGCAAGCCGCCGCTGTTTGGCCTGTCGTTCCTGGAAAACCTCTCCGAGATGACCATGTTGCGTCAAGTGGGCCTGATGGTCGGCCTGGCTGCCAGCGTGGCGATTGGTTTTGCCGTGGTGCTGTGGTCCCAGCAACCGGATTACCGTCCGTTGTACGGCAGCCTGGCCGGCATGGATTCCAAGCAAATCATGGAAACCCTGGCGGCGGCAGACATCAGCTACACCGTCGAACCGAATTCCGGCGCCCTGTTGGTCAAGGCCGACGATGTGGCCCGTGCGCGGATGAAACTGGCGGCTGCCGGCGTAACCCCGTCCGACGCGAATATCGGCTTTGAAATCCTCGACAAGGACCAGGGCCTGGGGACCAGCCAGTTCATGGAAGCCACCCGCTACCGTCGCGGCCTGGAAGGCGAACTGGCGCGCACCATCTCTGCCCTGAACAACGTCAAGGGCGCCCGCGTGCACCTGGCGATTCCGAAAAGCTCGGTGTTTGTGCGCGATGAACGCAAGCCCAGCGCCTCGGTCCTGGTCGAACTCTTTGCCGGCCGCTCCCTTGAGCCTGGCCAGGTATTGGCGATCATCAACCTGGTGGCCACCAGCGTTCCTGAATTGAGCAAGTCGCAGATCACCGTAGTCGACCAGAAGGGCAACCTGCTGTCGGACCTCGCGGAAAACTCTTCGCTGACCATGGCCGGCAAGCAGTTCGACTACAGCCGTCGCATGGAAAGCATGCTGACCCAGCGGGTGCACAACATCCTGCAACCGGTGTTGGGCAATGATCGCTACAAGGCTGAAGTGTCGGCCGACGTCGACTTCAGCGCCGTCGAATCGACCTCCGAGCAGTTCAATCCGGACCAGCCGGCCCTGCGCAGCGAGCAATCGACCACCGAACAACGTACCGCCAGCAATGGCCCGCAAGGCGTGCCGGGTGCCCTGAGCAACCAGCCACCCACCCCGGCCACTGCCCCGCAAACCACCGGTGGCGCTGCCGCTACCGCAGGCGCGGTGCAGCCTGGCCAGCCGCTGCTGGACGCCAACGGCCAGCAGATCATGGACCCGGCCACCGGCCAGCCCATGCTCGCGCCGTACCCGGCCGACAAGCGCAACCAGTCCACCAAGAACTTCGAGCTTGATCGTTCCATCAGCCACACCAAGCAGCAACAGGGTCGGATCAATCGCCTGTCGGTGTCGGTGGTGGTGGATGACCAGGTCAAGGTCAATGCCGCAGACGGCGCCATCACCCGCGCCCCATGGAGCGCCGATGAATTGGCGCGCTTCACTCGCCTGGTGCAGGACGCGGTGGGCTTCGATGCCAGCCGTGGCGACAGCGTCAGCGTGATCAACATGCCGTTCTCCGCCGAGCGTGGCGAAGTCATCGCCGAGGCAGCGTTCTATACTCAGCCGTGGTTCTGGGACATCGTCAAGCAAGTGCTGGGGGTGTTGTTCATCCTGTTGCTGGTGTTCGGCGTGCTGCGCCCGGTGCTCAACAACATCACCGGCCACGGCAAGAAGCAACTGGCCCTGGCCGGCGGCGACGTCGAGCTGGGTGGCATGGGCGGCCTCGATGGCGAACTGGCCAACGACCGCGTGAGCCTCGGTGGCCCGCAAAGCATTCTGTTGCCGAGCCCGAGCGAGGGTTATGACGCTCAGTTGAACGCAATCAAGAGCCTGGTGGCCGAAGACCCGGGTCGTGTGGCCCAGGTCGTGAAAGAGTGGATTAACGCAGATGAGTGATAGCCGAGCTGCAGTAGCCAAACTCTCCCGGGTCGACAAAGCCGCCGTGCTGTTGCTGTCCCTCGGAGAAACCGACGCCGCCCAAGTGCTGCGCCACATGGGGCCCAAAGAGGTTCAGCGTGTCGGCGTGGCCATGGCGCAAATGCGCAATGTGCACCGCGAGCAAGTCGAGCAGGTGATGAGCGAGTTCGTCGAGATCGTCGGCGACCAGACCAGCCTGGGCGTCGGCTCCGACAGCTACATTCGCAAGATGCTCACCTCGGCCCTGGGCGAAGACAAGGCCAACGGCCTGATCGACCGCATCCTGCTGGGTGGCAACACCAGCGGCCTCGACAGCCTGAAGTGGATGGAACCGCGGGCCGTGGCCGATGTGATCCGCTACGAACACCCGCAGATCCAGGCGATCGTGGTGGCGTATCTCGACCCCGACCAGGCCGGTGAAGTGCTCGGCCACTTCGACCATAAGGTGCGCCTGGATATCATCCTGCGCGTCTCGTCGTTGAACACCGTGCAGCCGGCGGCGCTGAAAGAACTGAACACGATTCTCGAGAAGCAGTTCTCGGGCAATTCCAACGCTTCGCGCACCACCCTGGGCGGCATCAAGCGTGCGGCCGACATCATGAACTTCCTCGACAGCTCGGTGGAAGGCCAGCTGATGGACTCGATCCGCGAGATCGACGACAGCCTGTCGGTGCAGATCGAAGACCTCATGTTCGTGTTCAACAACCTCTCCGACGTCGACGACCGTGGCATCCAGGCGTTGCTGCGGGAAGTGTCCTCCGACGTGCTGGTGCTGGCGCTCAAGGGCTCGGACGAAGGCGTCAAGGAAAAGATCTTCAAGAACATGTCCAAGCGGGCTTCCGAACTGTTGCGCGACGACCTCGAGGCCAAGGGCCCGGTGCGCGTCAGCGACGTGGAAACTGCACAGAAGGAAATCCTCACCATTGCCCGCCGTATGGCCGAAGCCGGAGAAATCGTTCTCGGTGGGAAGGGCGGCGAAGAAATGATTTAAGGCGCCGCGCATGTCGAACAAAGATGAGACGCCCAGCGATCTGATTCGCGCACGGGACGTCGGAGGGTTCGACGTCTGGTCGCTGCCCAGTTTCGACCCGCATCGCCCGGAGCCTGAGCCGGAGCCGGTAGAAGAACCCCCGGCCGAGATGGAAGAAGTGCCGCTGGAGGAAGTCCAGCCACTGACCCTGGAAGAGCTCGAAAGCATTCGCCAGGAAGCCTACAACGAAGGTTTCTCCACCGGCGAGAAGGACGGTTTTCGCAGCACCACCCTCAAGGTCCGCCAGGAAGCCGAGGCCGCGCTGAGCGTCAAGCTGGCCAGCCTGGAAACCCTGATGGGCAGCCTGTTCGAGCCCATCGCCGAGCAGGACTCGCAGATTGAAAAAGCCATGGTCGGGCTGGTGGAGCACATCACCCGCCAG
Source organism: Pseudomonas sp. C6002 (assembly GCF_013385805.1). Lineage (NCBI taxonomy): Bacteria > Pseudomonadati > Pseudomonadota > Gammaproteobacteria > Pseudomonadales > Pseudomonadaceae > Pseudomonas > Pseudomonas sp. C6002. The sequence continues at coordinate 182,091 of NZ_JACAPH010000032.1, forward strand.
GTGATTCAGCGCGAATTGGCCCTGGACTCCACGCAAATCGAAAGCGTGATGCGCGAAGCCCTCAAGCTGCTGCCCCTGGGCGTCGGCAACGTGCGGCTGTACATCAACCCGCAGGATTTCGAACAGGTCAAAGCCCTGCGCGAGCGCCATGAAGAAACCTGGCGCATCGTCGAAGACGCCGCGCTGCTGCCCGGTGGTTGCCGGGTCGAGACCGAGCACAGCCGCATCGATGCGACGGTGGAGACGCGCATCACGCAGATCATGGCCAAGCTGTTCGATCAGTTGCACGAGCAGGCGCTGCACCCGGCAGAGCCGGACTTGAGCGTCGAGCTGGACACCCCCGATGCGCCTTGACCGCACCAGCTTCGCCAAGCGCCTGGGTGGCTATGCCGAAGTCACCGAGTTGCCCGGCCAGCCGATCCTGGAGGGCCGCCTGCTGCGCATGGTCGGCCTGACCCTGGAAGCCGAAGGCCTGCGCGCCGCCATGGGCAGCCGCTGCATGGTGATCAACGACGACAGCTACCACCCGGTGCAGGTCGAAGCCGAAGTGATGGGGTTCTCCGGCAGCAAAGTATTCCTGATGCCCGTCGGCAGCGTTGCCGGCATTGCCCCCGGCGCTCGCGTGGTGCCGCTGGCCGACACCGGCCGCCTGCCGATGGGCATGAGCATGCTCGGCCGCGTGCTGGATGGCGCCGGGCGCGCCCTCGACGGCAAGGGCGGTATGAAGGCCGAAGACTGGGTGCCGATGGACGGCCCGACCATCAACCCGCTCAAGCGCAACCCCATCAGCGTGCCGCTGGACGTGGGCATTCGCAGCATCAACGGTTTATTGACGGTGGGCCGCGGCCAGCGCCTGGGCCTGTTTGCCGGTACCGGCGTGGGTAAGTCGGTGTTGCTGGGGATGATGACGCGCTTTACCGAGGCCGACATCATCGTGGTCGGGCTGATCGGCGAGCGGGGCCGGGAGGTGAAGGAATTCATCGAGCACAGCCTCGGCGAAGAAGGCCTCAAGCGTTCGGTCGTGGTGGCCTCACCGGCGGATGACGCGCCGCTGATGCGCCTGCGCGCCGCGATGTACTGCACGCGCATCGCCGAATATTTTCGCGACAAGGGCAAGAACGTCCTGCTGCTGATGGACTCCCTGACCCGTTTCGCCCAGGCCCAGCGGGAAATCGCCCTGGCCATCGGCGAGCCGCCGGCCACCAAGGGCTATCCGCCGTCAGTGTTCGCCAAGCTGCCCAAGCTGGTGGAGCGTGCCGGTAACGCCGAAGCCGGTGGTGGTTCGATCACTGCGTTCTACACCGTACTCTCCGAGGGCGATGACCAGCAGGACCCGATTGCCGACTCGGCGCGGGGCGTGCTCGACGGGCACATCGTGCTGTCCCGGCGCCTGGCCGAAGAAGGGCACTACCCGGCCATCGACATCGAAGCCTCCATCAGCCGGGTGATGCCGTCGGTGGTCACCCCGGAGCACATGATGCGCGCGCAGCAGTTCAAGCAACTGTGGTCGCGTTATCAACAGAGCCGCGACCTGATCAGCGTCGGCGCCTATGTGGCCGGCGGCGATCGCGAGACCGACCTGGCGATTGCCCTGCAACCGCAACTGGTGACGTACCTGCGCCAGGGCCTCAACGACAAGATCAGCATGGGTGAGAGCGAAGCACACCTGGGCACCATCTTCGCGCCGGCGCCGGGCGGATAAACCATGGCCAACACTCGCGCCGCGCGCCTTGCCCCGGTAGTGGACATGGCCGAAAAAGCTGAAAAGACCGCCGTCCAGCGCCTGGGGTACTTCCAGGGCCAGGTTCGCCTGGCGGAAAGCAAGCTGGGGGACCTGGAGCGCTTTCGCGGCGAGTATCAGCAGCAGTGGATCGAGCGTGGCAGCAAGGGCGTCTCCGGGCAGTGGCTGATGGGCTACCAGGGCTTTCTCAACCAGTTGGAAACCGCCGTCGGCCAGCAGCGCCAGAGCCTGGCCTGGCACCAGGCCAACGTCGACAAGGCCCGCGACAGCTGGCAACAGGCCTATGCCCGGGTCGAAGGCCTGCGCAAACTGGTGCAGCGCTACATCGACGAAGCCCGTGCACTGGAAGACAAGCGCGAGCAGAAATTGCTGGATGAATTGTCCCAGCGTCTTCCCCGCCAAAACCCCTATTAACCACGCCCTCGCCGCCACATGGATTTGCCCACTTCCCCATCACCTGCTACACCTTGTTGCACATTGCCAATGACAAGGAAGCAGTCGTATGTCAGTCGAATCAGAAGTGTCCCTGGACGGGACGAAGTTGACGATCACCGTCAGGGGGCGATTCGATTTCGGTAGCCACCAGGCCTTTCGTGATGCCTACGAGCGGTTCTACAAGGTGCCCGAGATCTACGTGGTGGACTTGAAGGAAACCACCTACATGGACAGCTCGGCCCTGGGCATGCTCCTGCTGTTGCGTGACCATGCCGGAGGCGACAATGCCGAAGTGCAGGTGGTCAACGCCAACTCCGATGTGCGCAAGATCCTGGCCATTTCCAACTTCGACAAACTGTTCGACCTCACTTGAGCGTCCTGGCCCCGGTCCTCGAGGCGCTGACGGTGTTGATCGCCGAAGACAGCGCCGCCGACCTGTTGTTGCTGTCGACCATCGTGCGCCGCCAAGGCCACCAGGTGCTGACCGCCAGCAACGGCCAGGAAGCGGTCGATGTGTTTACCCGTGAACGGCCGCAGTTGGTGTTGATGGACGCCCTGATGCCGGTGATGGACGGCTTCGAGGCGGCCCGCCAGATCAAGCAACTGGCGGGGGAGGCGCTGGTGCCGATCATCTTCCTCACCTCCCTGCGCGAGAGCGAAGCCCTGGCCCAGTGCCTGGATGCCGGCGGCGACGACTTCCTGGCCAAACCCTATAACCAGGTGATCCTGGCGGCAAAGATCAATGCCATGGATCGCCTGCGTCGCTTGCAGGCCACGGTGTTGCAGCAACGCGACCTGATCGCCCGGCACCACGACTACCTGCTGCAGGAGCAGCGAGTGGCCAAGGCGGTGTTCGACAAGGTGGCCCACTCGGGCTGCATCAACGCCGCGCCGAATATTCGTTATGTGCAGTCGCCCTACGCGCTGTTCAACGGCGATTTGCTGTTGGCCGCCTACACGCCGTCGGGCGATATGCATGTGCTGCTGGGGGACTTTACCGGCCACGGTTTACCGGCGGCGGTCGGCGCCATGCCCCTGGCGGAAGTGTTCTACGGCATGACTGCCAAGGGCTACGGATTGGCACAAACCCTGCGGGAGATGAACGCCAAGCTCAAGCGCATCCTGCCGGTGGACATGTTCTGTTGTGCCACCTTGCTGTGCCTCAGCGCCCAGCGACGGGTGGTAGAGGTGTGGAACGGCGGCATGCCCGACGGCTACGTGCATGACGTCACCACCGGCAAGCGCACGCCGCTGGTGTCGCGGCATTTGCCATTGGGCGTGCTGGCGGCCGATGCGTTTGATGACCGCACTGAAGTCTGGCCGATGGCGCTGGGTGACCGGGTGTTTTTGCTGTCGGATGGTGTGCTGGATACCGCCGATGCCCATGAACAGTTGTTTGGCGCCGAGCGGTTGCAGCAGGTGTTTGCGGCCAATCGCGAGCCGGACCGGTTGTTCGAGGAGATCGAACAGGCCCTGGCGGGTTTTCGCGGTGAGGTGCGCGATGACATCAGCATGGTGGAGATCAGCCTGCAGGCGGATGAGCCGTTGCGTTCGTCGTCGGTGGTGTATTCCGACAGTGGGCAGTCGTCGCCGCTGGATTGGTCGGTAAGTTTTGAGTTTCGTGCCGAGACGCTCAAGTCCTACAACCCTTTGCCGTATTTGTTGCAGTTGCTGTTGGAGATTCATGGGCTGCGGGAGCAGAGCGGGGCGTTGTACAGCGTGATGGCAGAGTTGTATTCCAATGCGCTTGAACATGGTGTGCTGGGGCTGGATTCGCGGCTCAAGCGGGATGCACAGGGGTTTGCTGCGTATTACCGCGAGCGTAATGAGCGGCTGGCGCGGTTGGATAGCGGGTATGTGCGGGTGCACCTGGATGTGGTGCCGACCGGGGAGGGGGGGTGTCTGACGCTGCGGATCGAGGACAGTGGGGCCGGGTTTGATGTGGATAAGGTGCTGGCCAGGCCGCTGGATGTTGACCGTCTGTCTGGTAGGGGATTGAGCCTGGTGCGCCAGTTGAGCAGCGATGTAGGCTGGTCTGACGGCGGGCGGTGTGTGTGCGTGGAGTTTTCATGGAAGGCTCTGGCATAATCCGCCGATTCTTGATCAAGGAGCGAACAAGTGGCAGAGATTCATCTGGACCCCGATGTGCTGACTGGCTTGCAGGAGGTCATGGAGGGCGAGTATCCGAAGCTGCTCGACACTTTTCTCGATGACTCGCAAAAGCGGGTAGAGGCGTTGCGCCGGGCTCGGGATGATGCCAAGGCGCTTGGGCGGATTGCGCATAGCTTCAAGGGGAGTAGCGGTAATCTTGGGGCGGTGCGGTTGGCTGAGCTTTGTCAGTTGCTCGAGGATAAGTCCGCCAAGCCTGTGGTTGCGGATTTGGCGCAGTTGGTGGATGAGATTGACCATGAATTCGCGCTGGTGCGGCCGTTGTATGAGCATGAGCGGGGGCGGTTTCAGCTCTGACGCTTTTGTGTGTATATCCGTTTCTTCGGTAACGGCGGCTTATGGTTTCGCTCTTGCAGCGAGTCACTTTGCAAAAGCGGCACAGTAACCAAAGCGCTCTGCCCCATCAAAAACCAGAGCGAAAGCAGAGCTGCTTTTCTGT